>JBGTMR010000166.1:0-21681 GCA_041743485.1 Pyrinomonadaceae bacterium | reverse complement strand
TTCGAGTGGAATAAAGTCGTGGCGGTGAACGCGGCGACCGGCGTGCTGACACTGGAGACACCGACGCGCTACCTGTACGACGAGCGTTGGTTACAGCATCCCGCCCTCGTCATTCCGATTGACAAACCCGATAGCGCACAGGGCGTGGAACTCTACATCGAGAATCTGACAATCAAGCGACTGCACCCGTTGAACACCTTCAACCTCTCCGGCTATGACCGCCTCATCGTCAAGAACCTGACGGTTGATAGACTGGTTGTCAGTGGAGTGCGTCACGCGACACTCGACCACGTAATCGTCACGGTTGACTGCGAACTCGACAAGCTGGCGGAGTTAATCGAATTTCGCGGCGGCTCGAAGATTCGTCAGTTGGCGGCAGGCACGGGCGTCCAGTTGGTGCGCATAACCGAGGACACGGAAATCAACGGCTTCCTTCAATTCGACCCGCCGCGCGTGGAAGTTGACAACGCGCGAATCAACATCGGCGGATCGGGCATCTACGGTAAATTCTCGACCGGCGGGGCATACGCGCGCGAGCAGATAACAATCAGAAATACCGGATTCGTGCATCGCGGCGAGGCGGGAGAGAAAGCCGCTTTCGTCGGTTACGGGCAAACACGGTTCGTCATCGTCGGCGAGGTGATTAACTCGAATACGTTCGTCGTCGCCCAGAGTGACAACGACCAAATGGAAGACCATGACAACGACCCCGCGACGCCGCCCATATTCGTCAACCGCCCGCAGAAGTTCGCTGTCCGCGCCCGTATCGGCACGATACTGCACGGCAGTGGCGGTTACGCCGATATTAAAAACATTTATAGCGACGACGGCGTGCGCTTGCTGTGCGAAGTCGGGCGCAAGTCCTTCGACCTCGCACCCGGTCAGGTGTTGACCTTCAATATGCTGCAAAACCTGACGCTCGACTCCAACTACTGGACGAACCTGCCGGAACGAGGCAGCCCGATTGCTTTCGGTTCCGGGCTGCTGACCCCTCCGGCGGAAAACGTCCGTATTGACGGCAGTTCCGAACCGCGAATACTGACGGACATTCCGACAAACTCCGAACAGGCATACGTCGGAGTACACGGCAGCCCGACGGAAATCGAAGTCGCCGTCACGCGCGCCCAAGTGATAGATAATGCCGCTTTCCCGAACGCCTATCTCGTCTTCGCGCTGCCGTCTGGATTCTACAAAGTGAACCTGAAACAGGTCGGCGTGCGGCGCATCACGCGCACGGAAGTGACGGGTGTACAGCTAGGCGACGAGTTGTATAACCCGTTGGGGGCAAGTCCCGCTTATCAACCGGCAATCGAGTTCTTCGGCGAATCAACACACACGAATGATTCGAGCCGCGCGTTAGGAACGGTGACGGTCAAACGCACGCCGCGCCGATAAGCTACGAGTTCGCCCGCGCGGGAACGGACGGCAAAGATATAGGTTGTGATTTCTACGCCCTTGAGAAGGCGATGAAAACGGCACGGCGAGACTTATGTTGATCACGATTTATGCAAGCGGCTCGGCGTTGCCAAAGTTATTTACAAGCCCGCCGATTTAACCAATTTACCAATGCTGCTCTCACAATCATTAAATGAAAAGTAGAAGATATTGTAGAAAACGAGCAGCCGAACAGGAGTCTAAGTTGCCGCGTATGTTGTCGCAAAGAAAAACCGGAGGCTTAAAACCTCCGGTTTATTAGTGAGACGTGCTGGACTCGAACCAGCGACCCGCTGGTTAAAAGCCAGCTGCTCTACCAACTGAGCTAACGTCCCGCGTGATAGACAGGCATTTTACATAGTGCGCGCGGTGCAATCAAGCGCGGCATCTTTTTCGATGGAATGCGGGTTGAAAGCGATGCCGTCTCGTTATTTGGCGAACCAAGCGGCGAGCGCGGTATCGGGGCAGAAAATCGTGTCGGCGCGGTCGGCTCCGGTCGAGATTAAGCCGACTTCGACTTCAAGAATTCTGGTGATGAAGTCTATGTAGTCGTTGGCGGCGCGGGGCAGTTCGTCGCGTGTGATGATGCCTGCGGTCGGGGTTTTCCAGCCGGGTAGGGTTTCATACACGGGTTCGACGCGGCGCAGTTCTTGTGAGACGGCGGGGAAATAATCAATCGTGCGTCCGTCGAGTTTATAGCCGACGCAGATTTTGATTTCGTCGAGCGTGTCGAGTACGTCGAGTTTGGTGAGGGCGATGGAGGTGAAGCCGTTGATGTCGGCGGCGTACTTGGTGGCGAAGGCGTCGAACCAACCGCAACGGCGCGGGCGTCCGGTTGACGCGCCGTACTCGCGCCCGCGTTCGCGTATGAGTTGCCCGATGTGTTCTTCCGTGTCGAGCATCTCTGTTGGAAAGGGTCCTTCGCCGACGCGCGTGGTATAAGTGCGGACGATACCGAGTACACCCGTGATGCGGTGCGGGGCTAAGCCTGTGCCGATGGTCGCGCCGCCCGCCGTCGTGCTTGAAGACGTGACGAACGGATAAGTTCCGTGATCAACGTCGAGCAGTGCGGCTTGCGCGCCTTCGATGAGAATCGAGCGATTGTCGCGCGTCGCTTTGTTTAGGTATTGCATCGTGTCGGTCACGAACGGGGCGAGGCGTTCGATGAGCGTGGATGTTTCGTCGAAGACCTGCGCGACTTCGAGCGGTGCGCCGCCGTAAGCCTGAATCACGCGGTTCGCGTCTTCGAGGTTGCGTTCGATGCGAGCCTGTAAAACTTCGGGGACGAGGGCATCGGCGGTGCGTATGCCGCGTCGTCCGGCTTTGTCTTCGTAAGCGGGACCTATGCCGCGCAGGGTTGTGCCGACTTTTTCGTTGCCGAGTCGTTCTTCGCTTGTGTGGTCGAGGGCGCGATGATAAGGGAGTATGAGATGCGCGCGTGATGAGACTTTGACTCGTTCGGGTGTGACTTCCAAGCCCTGTTCGGTGAGGCGGTCGGCTTCGGTGAAAAAGGCTTTCGGGTCAATCACCATTCCATTGCCAAGCACGCACGTCTTGCCTTTGTGGATGATGCCGGAAGGTATTAAGTGAAGCACATAAGCCGCGTCGCCGACAAACACGGAATGTCCGGCATTGTGACCGCCCTGATAACGCGCCACGATGTCGAAGCGTTCGGCGAGCAGGTCAACGATTTTGCCTTTGCCTTCGTCGCCCCACTGCGCGCCGACGACTACGATTGTTTGGGACATGAAAAGTAGTGATGAGTGATGAGTGATGAGTGATGAGTGATGGGCAAAGCTGCTTCTTACTCATTGCTCATCACTCATCACTGTCTTTCTATAAAGTAATAACTGCATGAGCCGCGAACTTCCGTCAGGTCGCGTTGGTTGATGGGAAAGAGGCGGCACTGGTCGGGGCGGTCTTCGTAGATGCCGCAGGTTGATGAGCCGTCATCGTGTTTCTTGAGAAACGGGCATTTGAACAGAATCTCGCAACACGCTCCGCAACGATTGCATTCGCCGCGACGTAGTTCGAGGGCGGCGAGGGTTTCCTGTTTATGGAAATTGATTTGAACGAAGCGGCGCACTTTGCCTTGCGCTTGGCGGGCGCGAAACTTGGCGTCTTCGATGGTGCGTGCGCGAAGGCGCGTGGCGCGTATGTGCGCGGCGGCGACGGTGCGTAAGTTCCGGCGAGAGAGTTGTAACATAACGGCAATGCGAGAGAATCGGACAAACGTAAAGAGCGACGCGGGCAGGAAACTTTAGGTGCTTCTGCTGCCGCGCCGCTCTTTTGAGGATAAAAACATCGGGCGCGCTTTTTTGGCGTCAGTGTCGCTTTACGCGCTGACCGCTCCCGTCTGGTGTTTGTCAATCATGCGCGAGATGGCGTCTTTGGAAGTCGCGCCAACGACGCGCTCTTCTTCTTTGCCGTCGCGGAAAAGAATCAAAGTCGGAATGCCTTTGATGCCGTAACGCTGCGAAACTCCGGGATTGTCGTCAACATTTAATTTGACGACGCGGGCTTTACCGGCATACTTTTCGGCAACCGCTTCGACCGTCGGGGCAAGCATACGGCACGGGGCGCACCACGCCGCCCAGAAATCAACCAGCACAGGCTCGCCTGCTTGCAATACGTCTTGTTCAAAACTGGTGTCGCTTACGTCTTTAACATGTTCGCTCATAACTTTTAATAATCTCCTCGTTGAAAATCTTAATACCTTCTGCTATCAAAAATTGGTTACGCACGGGCTACGGGTAAGATAACCGCATTCGCCCCTTCACCGCTACCGATAAACAAAACTATTCGCCGCCTATTTTACATCGCGGCGACTGCTTGATAAAGCCCCGCGTAGTCGAGGGCGACGCGCCGCCACGAATTATCAACCTGCATTCCGTTGATTTGAAGCTTGCGCCACAGGCGCGGCTCGGCAAAGGTGAACAGTGCTTCGTAGATGGATTCGAGCATCGCATCGGCGGTGTAAGGTGTGAACTTAAAACCCGTGCCTGTGCCGCGCGCGCGGTCGAACTGCGTCACCGTATCGTCAAGCCCGCCCGTCGCGCGGACAATAGGAACGGTTCCGTAACGCATACTGTACATCTGATTTAAGCCGCACGGCTCAAACAGCGACGGCATCAGAAACATATCCGCTCCGGCTTCAATCTTGTGCGCGAGAGCGTCGCTGTAACCGCGATAAATTCCGACTTGATGCGGGGCGTGGTCACGCAGGTTTTGCAAAAAGTCTTCGTATTCACTCGCACCCGAACCGACGGAAACGAAGAACGCTCCGGTATCAAGTAAGCCGTAAGCCGCTTGACGCACAAGGTCGAAACCCTTTTGCGGCGTGAGGCGCGTGACCGAACCGATGATGGGACGCTCCAAATCTTCGGGCAATGAAAACGTGCGAAGCAAGTCGCGTTTGCATTCACGTTTGCCGTCGAGATTATTTATATCGAAACCCGCCGCCGTGTACGGGTCGGATGCCGGATTCCATTCTTCATCATCAATCCCGTTCGTGATACCGACAAGGCGATTGCTTCGTTCACGCAACAACCAATCAAGTCCGTAGCCGTGCGCGGGCGTTTGAATCTCGCGCGCATAAGTCGGGCTGACTGCTGAAAGACAATCGCTTGTGGAAAGTCCGGCTTTGAGGGCGGACGCCGCGCCGTTCGACATGAAAGCATAGTCATTTGCGTGAAAGCCGAAACGCGGCAAATCACGCGGGTCGAATGTGCCTTGATACACGAGATTGTGAATCGAAAACAGTGTGCGCGTGCGTGCGAAATACGGGTCGCTGAAACGTCTGGTTTTCAGTTCAACCGCCGCGAAGCCACCAAACCAATCATTGAGATGCACAACATCGGGCGCATCGCCGAGTCGCTTGATAAGCGCGAGTGCGGCGCGTGAGAAAAAAGCGAAACGCTCGTGGTCATCGCTGTAACCGTAAAAGCCGGGACGCCGGAAATAACGGGGCGCGTCAATCATAAACACGGGCGCACCCGTGATGCCCGTCTGTCTCACACGCACCCGCCGCGAATCCGCTTCGCGCCATTCGACTTCCAAATCGGAAATGATTTCATCGCCAACATACGCCTGCGGCGTCGCTTCATAAAACGGCACAATCAAAGCCGCATCAACACCCGCGCTCACCCGCAAAGCCTTCGGCAACGCACCCGCGACATCGCCCAACCCGCCGGTTTTGGCGAACGGTACGGCTTCGGAAGCGATGATGATTATTCGCATCAATAGTGGATAACGGATAACGGATAGTGGATAGTGTGAAGACAGTTGTTCTTAAACTATCCACTATCCACTATCCGTTATCCACTGCTTTTCAGGTTTGCATTGACGCCAAGAAGTCGGCGTTGGTTTTGGTTTTTCCGAGACGTTCGATGACGACTTCCATTTGTTCGACGGGCGACAAGGGGTTAAGGACGCGGCGCATAACCCACACGCGCTTGAGGTCTTCTTGGGAAAGAAGCAGTTCCTCTTTGCGCGTGCCGGAGCGTTGAAGGTCAATCGCGGGGAATAAACGCTTGTCGGAAAGGCGGCGGTCAAGGTGGATTTCGCAGTTGCCCGTTCCCTTAAATTCTTCAAAAATAACGTCGTCCATGCGCGAACCCGTATCAACGAGGGCGGTCGCAATGATGGTCAGTGAGCCGCCTTCTTCGATGTTGCGCGCCGCGCCGAAAAAGCGTTTCGGGCGTTGTAAAGCATTCGCGTCAATACCGCCGGAGAGGATTTTACCCGATGGCGGAACGACGGCGTTGTGAGCGCGTGCGAGACGGGTTAGAGAGTCGAGAAGGATGACGACATCGCGTTTGTGTTCGACGAGGCGTTTGGCTTTTTCAATCACCATGTCGGCGACTTGGACGTGGCGCGTCGGCGGTTCGTCGAAGGTTGACGAGATGACTTCGCCGTTGACAGAGCGTTGCATGTCGGTGACTTCTTCGGGTCGCTCGTCAATCAGTAAAACAATGAGCGTGACTTCCGGGTGATTCTGGGTAATCGAGTTGGCGATGGTCTGAAGCATCATCGTTTTACCCGTGCGCGGCGGGGCGACGATAAGCCCGCGTTGACCTTTGCCGATAGGGGTCACGAGGTCAATCACGCGCGACGAAAGATTGTCGGACGTGGTTTCACAACGAAGCATTTCATCCGGGTAGAGCGGCGTGAGGTTATCGAAAAAGATTTTCTCGCGCGTCATGTCGGGAGCTTCAAAGTTGATGGCTTCGACTTTGATAAGCGCGAAATAACGCTCGCCTTCTTTCGGCGGACGAATCTGACCGGAAACGGTATCGCCTGTGCGTAAATCGAATTTGCGAATCTGCGACGGGCTGACGTAAATATCGTCGGGACCCGGAAGATAGTTATATTCAGGGGCGCGAAGAAAACCGAAGCCGTCGGGCAGGGTTTCAAGTACGCCTTCACTGAAAATCAGACCGCTCTTTTCGGTTTGCGCGGCGAGAACTTTGAAGATGAGTTCCTGCTTACGCATTCCGGTCGCGCCGGGAACGTCGAGAGTTTTAGCGATTTGAGTCAAGCCGGAAATAGACATTTCCTTGAGCGTCGCCAAATTGAAAATCTCGCTTGACGATGAGCCGTTGCTTGAGCCTTCGCCGTCGCGCTCATCACCGTCGCGGGATTGGCGCGGCGGTTTCGTATCGCGCGTTTCACGGGCGGGGCGATTATCCTGCGCGGAACGTCCGCCGCTATCGCCGTCGGGTTCGGCGGCATCGAGTTCGGCATCTTCCATATCGGGAAGTTCATCAACAACGGTGGCGGCGGCGCGTGAGTCGTTTGGCGTGCGTGCGTTGTTACCGTTGGTGACGGTGGTGCGTGTGCGTGGTGTGCGTTGTGATGGCATTGTAAATTCTTCTTGTTGGTTTTGCGGCGCGCATACGTTCGAGCGTGCCGCGATTATTTAATAAATAGATGGATGATTGCTTAACCCGATTTTGGGTTAGTGAGTGAAGTAAATAGGAAATAGCGAGATTAGTCTTGCCGGTTTCGGCTTGTCGGTTCAAGTGAAGACGCAAGCCGAACGAGATAAGTTAGGCTAACGTCGAGACTTTAAGATGATGTTTTCAAAATCCGTTCGTCGTTGTCGTCCGGGCGTATGTTGATGGGAATAGCGACACGCTTGGGCGGAACAGGCGACCGAATGCTTTGCTTGTACCCTATCAGCTTGCTTAGTACCTTGAGCAAATTTTAGTTGAAGCGGCTTAAGTGTCTGCTTGGATGCAACATGCAAGCAGAAGCGTTCGCCCGCTTCATCTCAACGAAAGTAAATTGTCCAAAGGGGAATTAAGTCGGTGGATATAACCCGTTAATCGCTTGTCCTACGCTTGTCCAAATCTCTTCGCGCCCGTCGCCGGAAAGTGAGGAGAAGGGAATCACGTTGCCTTCGAGTAAGCCGCGCATCCGCTTCAAGTTTCGCACTAAATCGGCACGTCCGAGTTTGTCGGATTTAGTGGCGACGGTCAAGATAGGTTTCTGATGATGGGCGAGCCATTCATGCAATTCCAAATCCTGTCGCGTAGGTTCATGGCGTAAATCAATGATGTGGATTGATAGCACAAGCCGCGCACGATTTGCAAGGTAGTGTGTGACCATCTCTCCCCACTCACGTTTGATGTCGAGCGGCACGCGCGCGAAGCCGTAACCCGGCAAGTCAACAAAGCGGAAAGCATCATTGATGATGAAGAAATTGAGGAGTTGCGTGCGTCCCGGCGTGCGCGAAGTGCGGGCTAAACCTTTGCGGTTAAGGAGTGAATTCATCAAGCTGGATTTGCCGACGTTCGAGCGACCCATGAACGCGATTTCCGGCATGTCATCGGGCGGGTAATGCACTTCGGCGGTCGCGCTTTTGATAAATTCGGCACTCTTGATTTTCATAAACACCGTGAAGCGGAGCGATGGTCACAACGAAAATTTGACCGTCGCTCCGCTTGGATAAAGAGAATCGTCTTTCAGGCAATCGGCGTCTGCTCGCGCTCTTCGAGGATGGTGACACGCGCCCGTGTCGCCATCGAATCCCTTATCAACTCGGTTACTTTGGCGTTAAGCATGGCGATGCCGTCTTTGACTTCGCGCACTTGCACCAGTACCGCTTCCCATATCGGGCGCGTCTCTCGTAATCGCGCGTCAACCTTTTCTTCAAGCGTCGTCAAACGCTGATTCGTGGCATGTAAGTTACGGTTCATTTCATTGATGACAAGCTTCATGCCGTGAATATCTTGCTTAACAATATCAATCTCTTGGCGCAACCCTCCAACCTCTTGGCGCAACCCTCCAACCTCTTGGCGCAGTGCGGCGAACTCCGCTAAGACGCGCTCCTCAAATGAGCGCACGGGCAAATCGCGTGTCGTGTCTTCGTTCATGATTTCTCCTCTACAAGATTGCGGTAGCTTTTGCGAAGTATAGCACCTGTGGAACGGGAAGATTTAAGCGTTCGCGGCTTCCGTATGCGTCGCACGCGCTTCGGCTTCGGCGCGCATTTGCGCCATGCGTTTCGAGCGTTCGCGTATCGCTTCCATGCGTTCTTTCGCGTCCGGCAGTTGCATCACGACTTGTTCCAAGTTTTTCCATGCGTGCGGTGAGCCGAACATCTGACGTAGTTCGGTGACGAACGGTTCAATCTTCGAGTACACAAAGACGTGTTCCATGTTCGCTTCGGTGAACATATCAAAGTCAATCGCTCCTTGATTGACGAGCGATGCCGCCATGTCCCAGTACGTAGCGACCATGCGGAAGTGCGCGCTGTGTTCACCCATCACGGCGTTCATCACGTCTTGCGCGCTCTGCGGGTCGAAGCGCGCGAACCAGTCGCGGGCTTCACGCATCTTCGGTTCGCGGCGCAGTTCATAAAGCTTCAAAATCAAATCGGCACTTTCGTATTTCGTGGTCATCGGTGGTTTCTCCTGTGTGGTTTCGTATGCGGGGCTTTGGTCGTCGTCATCAACGCGCAGAATCTCTACGCAGATGTCAACGCACTCGTTGCAAATGAACACGTTCGGTCCGGCGATAATTTTTTCAACTTCACGTTGCGACTTACCGCAAAACGAGCAACGTAAAGAGTCGTCCCGTTGCTTGGGCATAACGCTTGTGCCTCCCTTGGGGTGGATGGTATTACGCTTCACAAATGAAGAGGGCGCGAACCGTATGGGTTCGCGCCCTCTATAACTCTTAATGTTCAACTTAGTCAATCATTGACGGCGTGCCTTGCGACGGTGAATCTTGTGACCAGACGACGGCGGGCGGCGGGGCATCGGTCGCTCCGGCATCCGTCGGACACGCATCTTCGAGTGCGAGTGCGAGTGCTTCATCAATCGTTTCGATAGGTTGAATGTCGAGCGCGCTTCTGACTTCTTCCGGGAGTTCGACTAAATCCTTTTCGTTGTCCTTTGGAATCAACACGGTCGTCACGCCCAAGCGATGTGCGGCGAGAAGTTTCTCCTTAATGCCGCCGACGGGAAGCACACGCCCGCGCAGGGTGATTTCACCCGTCATCGCAATGTCTTTTCTGACAGGCACGCGCATCAAGGCGGAAGCCATCGCGGTCGCCATCGTGACGCCCGCCGAAGGTCCGTCTTTCGGAATCGCGCCTTCGGGAATGTGTATGTGAAGGTCGCGCTTCCTAATAAAGTCCAACGACACGCCCATGCGTTCGGCGCGTACCTTAATGCACGTCAGAGCGGCTTGCGCCGATTCCTGCATCACATCGCCGAGTTTGCCGGTGAGCGTGACCGCCCCGCGCCCATTGGTCAGCGTGGCTTCGATTTGTAGGGTTTCGCCGCCGACTTCCGTCCACGCGAGTCCGGTCGCCAAACCGATTTCGCTGGTCGCGGCGGCGGTTTGTTGACGGAACTTGATGGGTCCCAGCATCTCACGCACACGCCCCGCGTCAACCGTTTCGACAAATCCCGCTTCCGGTTTCTCGCCGACGAACTTGCGTGCAATCTTGCGAAAACACGAACCGATTTCACGCTCTAAATTACGCACTCCCGCTTCGCGCGTGTAGTGACGAATGATTTCAAACAGCCCGTCATCGGTGAATGCGACCTGCTCCGGGTTGATGCCGTTGGCTTCCGCCTGTTTGACGACAAGATGTTGTTTGGCGATTTCCAACTTCTCGCGTTCGGTGTAGCCCGATAAGCGCAAGATTTCCAAACGGTCTTGGAGCGGACTCGGAATCGTGTGAAGCACGTTCGCGGTGGCGATGAAGAATACTTTCGATAAATCGTATTCGACATCAAGGTAATGATCATGGAACGTGTTGTTCTGTTCAGGGTCTAAAACTTCGAGCAGCGCAGCCGAAGGGTCGCCGCGATAATCCGCGCCGAGTTTGTCAACTTCGTCAAGCAAGATAAGCGGATTGACTGTTCCCGCCTTCTTCATCATCTGAATGATTTGACCGGGCAGCGCGCCGATGTATGTGCGGCGATGACCGCGAATTTCGGCTTCGTCGCGCACACCGCCCAACGCCAAACGGACAAACTTTCTGCCTGTGGCTTTGGCGATTGATTTTCCGAGAGAAGTTTTGCCGACGCCGGGAGGTCCGACGAAACAGAGAATCGAGCCTTTCGGATTTTTGACGAGTTGGCGCACCGCGAGGTATTCGGTGATGCGTTCTTTGATTTTCTCCAACCCGTAATGGTCTTCGTCGAGAGTTTCTTCAGCCTGTTTGAGTTCGGTGATTTCTTCGGTTTCGTTCTTCCAAGGCACGCTCAAAAGCCAATCAATGTATGTGCGCGAAACCGTACCTTCGGCGGACATCGGCGGCATCGCTTCAAGCCGCGAGAGTTCCTGCAAAGCTTTTTCTTTGGCTTCGTCGGTCATTCCGGCTTCTTCGATTTTCTTGCGAAGGTCGTCGGCTTCCGCCTTCTCGTCTTTGCGACCGAGTTCTTTGTGAATCGCTTTGATTTGCTCGTTTAAGTAATACTCTTTTTGAGCCTTCTCCATCTGACGTTTGACGCGCCCCTGCACGGTGCGGTCAAGTTGTCGCTTCTCGACTTCGGCTTCCAAAATCTCGACGAGACGAAGCAGACGCTCATGCACGGAGAAGATTTCAAGCAAGCCTTGTTTGTCTTCGACCGAGATGCGGAGTTGCGAAGCGAGAGCATCGGCGAGGTGTGACGGGTCGTGATTGCGAAGCGCGGTTTGAAGCGCGTCGGTTTGGGTTTCCGGCGCGAGGCGCAAATGTTGTTCGACGAGTTGACCGATGCGACCGAGCAGGGCATCAATCCGCCCGCCCGTTTCGGGTGCGACGGGAGCGCGGCGGACGGTCGCGGTGAACATCCCGTTATCGTTTTCGACACGCACGGTCGTCGCGCGTTCTCTGCCTTCGACGACAACCTTAATTTGACCGTTCTCCTGACGCTGTGCCTGAAGGATGCGGGCGACGGTTCCGATGCCGTAAATCTGTTCAGGGCTTGGTTCGTCAAGCGTCGCGTCGTGTTGGGTCGCTAAGAAGATGGTGCGGTCTGAGTTGAGTGCGGCTTCGAGGGCGCGGACGGAACCGGGACGCCCGATTTTGAACGCGACTTTTGTAAAAGGGAAAATGACGACATCGCGTATCGGAACCATCGGATGCCGAACGATGTCTCGCGGCGCATTATCTGTATATTCTTCCATAAACCTCTTATCTCTTTGGGAGCGAACAATGTTGCATGTGATGAAGGGCGAGACGGCTTCGTTTGCCGTCTCGCCCCGCCCGCTCAAACTAAAATTCATTCTAAAGCATTTGACGCCCTGTGTGCTACTAAGACTTATCATCAACAAACGAAAGCGGAAGACTTGTGAAGGTCTCCCGCTTTTATATCGTTTGGATTCGTTCGTTTTAAGCCGCTTCGTCCACGCCCGTTAAGTGTTGTTCATTGGGTGCGGCGCGGCGACGCTCAACCATCTCGCGCGTGATGGCAAATTCCTTGATGCACTTCACGGCGCAGAAACTAAGAACACGTCATACGCCCACTTGCCGACCTTCTTACCTTGTGCATCTCTGACCTTCGCCCGATACCGAAACTCGTTGCCGTGCGCGTCCACATACTTCGATTCTTTGTAGTCGAGTTCAATCACCGCTACATCGAGGGTGGGCAAGCTGTGCAACTCCCATGCTTCCGAGATGCCGTTGTGGTTCGCGTCTTGCCACAACCGCAGTCGGTGGAAGACCGCATCCTTAGCGTCAATCGCACCGTCAGAGTTGCCGCCCAGACCCGCGCGGTCGAACGACGCGAGAGCGCGGAAGCCGTGCGGCTCGTCTGACCCTTCCTCCGGCTGCGCCGTGAAGTTGCCGAACATCTCACGTCCGACGCTGATTTGCCCGTCTCCGTCACGGTCTAAGCAGAGCCATGCGTCGTCCGCATCGGCTGCCGTCCACGAAAGTCGCTCCGCCACACCGTCGCTCGTCAGGTCGAAGAAGACGCCGTGCTGTGCATCCGTCAACGCGAAGCCGTCGCCGTCAACGTCGATGACGATGGGTGAGAGGCATTCATCGCGCTCGCGCCCGGTGCCGCCGCACAAGTCACGCTGCGGACCTCGCTCGCAGACGCAACGCGCGGTGTCATAGTTGCCGTACTCCGCCGTGCAAGCGTCATAGTCCCACGGCGAATAGTAGCAACCCGTCGCCGTCGGTGGGGGTGGTGGTGGATAGGTGTTGAGAATTTGGTCTTTGTCACAGGTAGGTATATCCAATGGCATATTCCCTAACCTGTCGTTGGTTCCACAATAACCGTTCATCACGCTACCGCCATCCTGTTCGTCACATAGGTTTCCCGATTCAGGTGGCATCGGGTGTTGAATCCCGACAGTATGACCTATTTCGTGAAGCGCAATTTTTTCTATAAAATTGTTGTACGCAGTTTGGTTGCTGGAATCGTATATAGGATTGTTGGCAACGGTTCTTCCCTGTTGGAAGAAAGTAATAGTGGCACTGCTGATATTGTTTGAACCTGCTGGACTCACAAGGGGATCCATGCGTGCGGCATTGGTTCCGCTTGAAGCCCCATTTTGGAAAGTGAGTGTGCGTGCGCAGGTAGGTGCTGATTCTATCTTAAACTGGACACCTGTAACCTTGCTATATGCCGCGCACACCAAGATTCGGATTATGACAAGGCTTCATCTGCCCCTTTGAATGGCGAAAAGCTAACATTCTGCAGAGTGTAATGCTAAACAGAAATCGGTATCTTGGTGTGTTCTCCATATAGGAAGTACAGCATTCCATTTGGTTATCGCATCCGTAATTCTTTGCCTTTGAGTGGGGTCAGTAATATTTCCGAAATTGATATAAATCGTTGAGTCTCGCGGGAATTTTTGTGTGTCTAAAGTCGAGCATTGCGCGTTAATGTAACTGACCGTGCCATTCACAAAAATTACGAGGCTCAATAAAATACAAACCAAGCTACCTGTTGAACCATTAGGAGAGTGTGTTTGTTTCATTGCATACCTCCGAAAATGTTACGGCAGTCGGAAACCGATGAGGTACGAATTTCGTTTAGAAATGACAAGGCATTGATTTTTGCTATTTCACTTTTGACTGTCGTGTATTCCTTTGTAAGATTCCTAACCTTTTTACCACGCACCTCAAAGCCGTTGCCGCTGTCGCCACCGTATGCCTGATATGCTCCAGTATCCGGGATAAACTTTAGGAAAAGCACATACTGTTCATCACCTGCTAGATTCTCATATGACTCATCTATTGCTTGAGCAGTTTTGCCATCAAGCTTGACGGTTCCTCCCGGTCTAGTGACTGTTATTGTCGCATTGGGGGAGATGTAAGCGGCAGCGTTATTTTTTATGACTTCATTGACTTCTACTTCATAGTCAGTCGAAATGAACTTTTCGTTCTCTGTTAAATAAGAAGATTGCTCTTTGACTGTCCCCAGCACTACAGCATCAGCTTCACATGCCATTCTTTGTAGAAACTGGCTGAGAGTAGGTTTGACATAACCTACATCTCCTCCTGCAAGACCGACGTTTCTTTTGATTAGTACGTCGCCTTTTTCCTCCGTTTCTTTTCGCAAGGTTCTTCCAGAACTATACTCACCGTAAAGCTTGCTGTGAGCTTTTTGTTTTTCGTTCTTGAACCCTTTGTAGTTAGAGTCTTGTTGTCCGTGGGTCGGGAGGGTTGCCGTGGCTATTGCAAGTGTTGCAATGATAAGTGTGACTAAGATAATTAGATGACCGACTTTCATTTCTTGCCTCCTGAAAAATACTTTCTGTGTAGTAAAAGTTAAATTTGCTCTCTATTGGTGCAAATTGCTTCACGCCGCTTCATCCACACCTGTCAGATGTTGTTCGTTGGGTGCGGCGCGACGACGTTCCACCATGTCGCGCGTGATGGCAAATTCCTTAATGCGCTTTTGTGAGGGCAACGTGTACATCGCTTCTAAAAGCAGTTCTTCGAGAATCATCATCAAGCCCCGCGCGCCAACTTTACGTTCGACGGCTTGACGGGCGATTGAGCGCAGGGCGTCATCCGTGAAGCGAAGTTTTACGTTGTCGTACTCGAACTTCTTTTGGTACTGCTTGATGAGGGCGTTCTTAGGCTCGGTCAGGATGCGAACCAGAGCGTGTTCGTCGAGTTCGTGAAGGGCGGCGAGGACGGGAAGGCGTCCGACGAATTCGGGGATTAAGCCGTAACGAATCAAGTCTTCCGGCTGCACATCGTTGAGCGAAGCGGCGTAGCGTTCAGAGGTCGAACGGATTTCGGCATGGAAGCCGAGCGAACGGTTGCGTTGACGACGTTCGACGATTTTCTCCAACCCGACGAACGCCCCGCCGCAGATGAACAGGATGTTGGTCGTATCAATCGGGAAAAATTCTTGATGCGGGTGTTTGCGTCCGCCCTGCGGCGGGACGTTGGCGACCGTGCCTTCCAAGATTTTAAGCAAAGCCTGCTGAACGCCTTCGCCCGATACGTCGCGCGTGATGGAAGGGTTTTCGTCCTTGCGGCAAATCTTGTCAACTTCGTCAATATAGATGATGCCCTGTTGGGCGCGTTCGACATCACCGCCCGCCGCCTGCAACAACTTCAAGATGATGTTTTCGACATCTTCGCCGACATATCCGGCTTCGGTTAGAGTCGTCGCGTCAACGATAGTGAACGGCACGGAGAGCATACGCGCGAGTGTTTGCGCGAGCAGGGTTTTACCCGTCCCGGTTGGACCTATCAACAGGATGTTCGACTTCTGAATCTCGATGTCGGAGCCGCGCCGCCGCGCCATTTCGATGCGTTTGTAATGTTGATAAACGGCAACGGAAAGACTCTTCTTGGTTTCCTCTTGCCCGATGACGTACTCATCCAAAAAGGACTTTATTTCGCCGGGTTTCGGAAGCGGCGGGCGCGACGAAACGTGTTCGGTATGCTGGTCATCGGTGATGATTTCATTGCAGATGTCTATACACTCATTGCAGATATAGACGGTCGGACCGGCAATGAGTTTCTTGACTTCGTTTTGCGACTTGCCACAGAACGAGCAGCGCAGAGTTTCTTCAGAACGTCGTACCATAAAAGTTAGTGGGTAGTGGGTAGTGGATAGTGAATAGTTTAAGAACGGACGTTTAATAGTAGATAACGGATGTTGATAGTAAAGAAGCGGTTCTTAAACTATCCACTATCCACTATCCGTTATCCACTATTCTCGGTGGACGATAACTTCATCAATCAAGCCGTACTCTTTGGCTTGAAGCGGTGACATGATACGGTCGCGTTCAACGTCGCGTTCGACCTGTTCGTAAGGCTGCCCGGTGTGTTTGGCGAGGATGCTTGACGTGAGTTCGCGCATACGGATGATTTCTTCCGCCATGATGCGAATGTCGGAAGCTTGCCCTTGCGCTCCGCCGGAAGGTTGGTGGATGAGTATGCGCGAGTTGGGAAGCGAAAAGCGTTTGCCTTTCGCGCCCGCCGTTAAGAGAAGCGCGCCCATCGAAGCGCACTGCCCGACGCAAATCGTCGTCACATCGGGACGTATGAACTGCATCGTGTCGTAAATCGCCATGCCTGCGGTGATAGAACCGCCCGGCGAATTGATATAAAGATTGATGTCGCGCTCAGGATCTTCGGCTTCCAAGAAGAGAAGCTGCGCGACGATGAGATTGGCGATTTGGTCATCAATCGGAGTGCCGATAAAAATGATGTTGTCTTTAAGAAGTCGTGAATAAATATCGAAAGCGCGTTCGCCGCGCGATGTTTGCTCGACGACCATCGGAACTAAAGCCATAACTAAAACCTTTCGTGAATTGGAAACAGATGTTTTATTAAATGAGTGGTTCGGAGAACTAAAGAGTCTCGTTCTTATTGTTTAGTTGCAAGCGAGAAGGCAAGCTGAAGTTTGCAACTCCGAACTTTAGCTTTTTGATTCTGCCGCCGCACCGTGTACGTCTGCGGTGTTGGCTTCGGCGGATGCCGTGTCGCTCGATGAATCTACGTCAGGTGAATTTGCGTCGGATGAATCGGCGGTTGGTGAAGTTTCCGTGACGGGCGATTCATCATCGGGCGTAGCGTCGGTTGTAATGTTTTCCGGCTCGCGCCATTCGCCTTCAGTGACATTCGCATTGGCGACAATAAGGTCGAGAGCTTTGCGATTTCGCAGACTGTCGGCGATGCTACGGTCGCCCCCCTGCTTTGTCAAGGTATCTCTCACCTCGCTTATCGGTTGTCGTGAGACTCGCGCGAAAGCCTGAATTTCAGCTTCGATTTCTTCGCTTGAGGCTTCCAAATTCTCATCCTCAGCGATGCGTTCGAGCAGCATCGAGCCGCGCAGTTCATCAATCGCCTGACGCTCTGCGTTGGCGCGCATATTCTCCCAATTTATCTCTTGCTGGCGCGGGTCAACGCCGCCGCGCATCATGTCGCGGACAAAGTTTTCGATAATGGCGCGTGATTGATATGTGACGAGAGATTGCGGAACTTCGAGTTGATGATTAGAAACTAATTGCTCCATCGCTTCGTTGCGAAGGTCGGCGGTGGCTTCCATGTTTGCGCGTTCGGTTAAGCTGTCATGAATCCGGGTTTTGAGTTCTTCAAACGTCGAAACTTCCTCGCTCACAGTTTTCGCAAAATCGTCGTCGAGTTCCGGCAGTTCTTTGATTCGCACCGCGACGACCTGCGCCGTGTATTCGATTTCTTTGCCCGCCAAACCCCGCGCCGAAAAATCTTCCGGGTAGGCGACGGTGAACGAGCGTTCATCCGCTTCGCGCACGTCCGTCAGATTCTCACTGAAGATAGGCAACACGCCTTCGCCGCCAATCACGACATCAACTTCTTCGGCTTTGATGTCCTCTTGGTCGGGCGGCTGAATGTATCGTCCGTTGAAGTTGACGGTCACTGTGTCGCCTTCCTGCGAAGCGCGGTCTTCGACGGGGGCGAGAGAGGCTGCCGACTCGCGCAAGTTGTCTATGACTTCCGCGACATCTTCATCCGTCACGGGACGCACGCGGCGCGTCAAGTCTAAGTTTTTATACTGCCCGATTTCAAAATCCGGTAAGACTTCAACGTGCGCGTGAAGCTTGAGCGGGGCGTTGCCGAGTTGCGCCTTCTGGTCTTCATCGGCAAGATGCACGTCCGGTTCACCCAACACCTGCAAGCCGTGTTCGAGGATTGCATCGTGCAAAGCGTTCGGCACGACATCGCGCAACACGTCGGAGCGGATGTCGTCTTTGAAGCGTTGACGGACGACGGACTGCGGTGCTTTACCGGGACGAAAGCCCGGCACGCTCGCCTGTCGCGTATAATTGCCGACGACGCGCTCTTGCGCGAGACGCATCTGTTCGGCGTCAATTTCGATTTGAATTTCCTTGCGCGTCGGTGAATGTTCGATGAGTTCTGTTTTCATGAATCGTAAATATGCCCGCACTCTCGTCAGCCGTCCGTATAAAGACTGACTTGGAGGCGGGCGTCCTTTATTCTCAAACCGTTCTTATGAAATTATGTTCCAAACTTAATGTTACGAGATGCGAAAGGGGGGACTCGAACCCCCACACCGTAAGGTACTAGCTCCTAAGGCTAGCGCGTCTGCCATTCCGCCACTTTCGCGCTTTCAATTGTTGAAACGAGATTACAAATAACACACCGCTTATGTCTAGCAGTCATCCAAAATCAAAACCCAATCGGCGACGGCGAATGCTCATTGTCACAGTCGCCTTCTTCATTCACGTTCTATCGCACACGCTTCACGCGATGCCGCCTCACAAGATGTCAACGACGCAAGCCGATACGAGCAACGTTTATGTCAAACATTTGCGCGGGACTATCGGCGCGAAGTTCGACGTGCAGATGCGGCTTGTGATGGGCGCGGGCAAGCTGCGCGGAACATACTTTTACGAACGCTTCGAGCCGTTCTATATCGGCGCGGTGAACGACCGCCGCCTCGACATCGAAGGCACGATTGACCGTGACGGACGCTTCACCTTAACCGAAAAAACAGATGATAAAGTGACGGGCATTTTTCGCGGCAGAAGCGAAGGCATCGCGGCGGACGGCGCGCCTGTTGACGTACAGGCGGTGCGTTTAAGCGGCTCATGGTCGCGTTCTAACCGCACAAACTCAATGCCGTTCACACTCGCCGAAACCGGTTTTGAACTCAAAGATGGAGCGCGTTTCGTCGCCCAACGACGAATTGAAAACGATGCCCTCGAAGGCGTCGCGTACCGTTTGAGCATCGCCCGCCCGTTACTTAAAAACAACGCGCAAGCCGCGCGCACCAACGCTTTCAATCGTGCAATAACTAATCTGACGGGCAGTATGGGCGACGAGTTTCGCAGTGAAGTTAAAGAGTATGGCGGTGATGAAACGCGGAAGAACGTCGCGCAGAACAAACTGCCGCCGAAGTCTCTCGACATTGATTATCAAATACTTTTCGCGGACGCGAATTTCGTCAGTCTGCGATTTGCGAAAGATGCTTTCTTCGGTCTTTACCCGTACACGACTTTCGTTTCGCTCAACTACGATTTACGGACGCAACGTGAAGTCACGTTCAAAGCATTGTTCAAATCCGAAGCCGATTACACAAAGGAACTCGACCGCATCTGCGCCGAACTGTTCAAGAAGACGCCTTACGCGGAGTTTCCCGCCGAAGCCCGTTTGTCTGTGACGAACACGAGTTTCACGGGTTGGAACGCGACGCCCGATTATCTTGTTCTGAACTTCAGCGTCCCGCATGTTCTCGGCGATACGGTCGAAGTCTTCGTGCCTTACGACGAACTCAAAGGCATCATCAATCCGACGGGAACGCTCGCCGGAATTATGGACTAACAGCATGTTCGGAAAAGCCCCGAAGGGGCGAGATTCAATAGCTTGGGGCAACGCCCCAAGACGAAATGCCGCATCGTCCGCCCAGCCCTGAAAGGGCGGCATATTTTGTTTTATGTCGCCCTTTCAGGGCTGCGATGCCCCGGACATTTGACCCGGCTCCCAAGAAGAAAGCATAGGAAGCTTATGAACACACCTCAACCTTTATGGCACGCCGACAATCAAGCCGCGCGACTCGCGGAACTGACGACCGATGACACGAAACTTAAAGAAGCACCTTTGCGCCGCGATGTGCGTTCGTTGGGAAATTTGCTCGGTGAATGTATTAAGGAACAGGCGGGGGCGGACATTTTCGATAAGGTTGAACAGCTTCGCCTACTAACGATTCGCCAACGTGAGACAACGGATGAATCAAGTGATGACGAACAGGATGTGCCGCGCAATAGTGATAATAATGACGGAATGCGTGAAGCGTCCGCCATCGTGCGCGACGTGACGCTTGACGAAGCTTACAAGCTGACGAAGGCGTTTGCGATCTACTTTGAACTCACCAATCTTGCCGAAACCAATCATCGCGGGCGTCGCCGCCGCGCCGCCGAACTAAACGCGCAACGTCCGCCGCAAGCCGGAACTCTGCACGGTACACTGCTTCGTTTGCGCGACGTGGGTATGACGTGCGAACAGATTACGGATGCCCTCGCGCACATCGAAGTCACGCCGGTATTCACCGCGCACCCGACGGAGGTCGCCCGCCGCAGTGTGCTGTTCAAACGAACGCGCATCGCCCGTGAACTTGCTCATCTCGACGCTCTGCCATTGACCGACGCCCAAGCCACCGCGAGCGAGGAAATCATTCGAGCTGAAATCTCCGCTCTCTGGCAGACCGACGAAGTGCGCCGCCGACCGCCGACCGTCACCGATGAAATCAAAATGGGACTCGACTTTTATCCGTCGTGCATCATCGAAAGTTTGCCCGCGCTCTATGACGAAATAAGTCGTGCGATAAACGAAACTTTCAATTGTGAATTTCAAGCGGACACCGCACCCAACGTCCTTAGTTTCGGTTCATGGATTGGCGGCGACCGCGACGGCAACCCGAACGTCACGCCGGAATGCACGCGCGAAGCTTTGACGCTCGCGCGCCGGACGATTCTCGATTTCTATTTAACCGCCGTCGCCGACTTGCAGGAACGCCTGAGCCAATCCACCGCGCAAGTCGCCGCCTCAACCGAACTTCAAAACAAGCTTGAAGATTACGCCGCTCGACTCGACCGCATCGGTGACACGTTTTGGACGCGCGCCGAAAAAGAAACCTACCGCCGCTTCTCCGGCTTCGTTTTACGTCGTTTGCAAACCGCGCGCGACCACAACGCGCACGCCGACGCTTACCCGAACGCCGATGAATTTATAAACGATTTGAACGTCATGCGCGACAGCCTGAAGCGAAACAACGGCGAACGCATCGCCCGTCGCACGCTTGACGCGCTCATCCGTCAAGTCTCGACTTTCGGCTTTCATCTGCACACGCTCGACATACGCCAACACGCGCGCATACACACGCTCGCCTTGAGCGAACTCGCCGCCGCCGCGCAACTCACCGCCAACACAAACGGCTTGCCCGCCGCGCTATCCGCGCCGTCGAAAGCGACCGCCGCACTGCTCGACACCTTGCGCCACGTCGCCGCTTTCAAACGCGAGTTTCCGCCCGAAGCGATTTGCCACTATGTCATCAGCGGGGCGGAGCAGGCGCGCGATGTTCTCGCGGTCGTGTGGTTGGCTGAAACATGCGGCGTAAAGGTCGCCGCGTCACACGCGAATAAAGAAGCGGCGATGCGTGCGAATGAAGTTTATGAACCGGGTTTGATGCCCGTGCCGTTGTTTGAATCAATCGAAGATTTACGTCGTGCGCCGGAAGTGTGTCGTGAATTATGGAAGTCCGAATTTTTTTCAAAGTACCTCAATTCATGGGGGCGACGAAGTGAAATCATGCTCGGCTATTC
>JBGTMR010000165.1:0-15318 GCA_041743485.1 Pyrinomonadaceae bacterium | reverse complement strand
CGCATCGCGGAAATCGAATGGAACAACTCGATTGAACCCGCCCCGGAGATGAACTATTCCGCCGCCGCCGCCGCCGCACGTTGGGCGCGCGGTGCGTCATGGGACACACTCGTCCGCGAAACCGGAGCGGAAGAAGGCGATTTATTTCGCATGTTGTCGCGCACCGGCGAATCGCTCACGCAAATCGCGCGTCTAAGTGAAACGCATCCATCGGCGGCGGAACGCGCACGCCAAGCCGCACGCGCCATCCTGCGCGAACCCGTGAGAGAACAAGGGTAGTGATGAATTTTGAATAATGAGTGATGAATGAAAAGCCGACTGTCTTGCATTCATCGCTCATAACTCATCAATCATCACTTGTCTTCGTTGCGGGTTGTGGAAAGGCGTTGTTATGATTGTCCCGGTTATTGGCAATCTGAAATTTGAGACGGGAAATCTCAAATTTAATTTGAAATAGAAGCATCAAACATTTATGGAAGTTTTAGTCGCTGATGAATACGGATTCTGTTTTGGTGTCGAGCGCGCGGTCGAAATGGTCGAAGACGCGCTTGCCGAAGGCGCGAATGTTCGCACGCTCGGACCTCTTATCCACAACACACAGGAAATCAACCGCCTCGAAGCCGAAGGTATAACCGCGATGACGACGCCAATCGAAGCCGACGGCGGAATCACGGCGGTGATTCGCGCACACGGTGTGACGCCGCAAATTCAACGTGAACTCGAAGCCCGCGCCGCCCGCGTGATTGACGCGACGTGTCCGTTTGTGACGAAGGTTCAAAAACTCGCGTCGCGCGCCGCCGCGAACGAGCGCGATGTGGTTCTCGTCGGCGACCCGAATCACCCGGAGATGATCGGCGTCGTCGGCTATGCTCCCGAAAATACTTACGTCGTGCGCGACGCTTCGGAAGTCGCGGCGTTGCCCGCCTTGCGTAAGCCGCTCGTCGTATCGCAAACGACTTTGAAGTTGAAAACTTTTCTCGACGCGGCGGAAGCCGTGCGCGCGAAAACATCGGAAGCACCGGAAGTCGTCAACACGATTTGCTCCGCGACGCGCGACCGCCAAGACGCCGCGCGCGCCCTCGCCGGATTCGTTGATGCGTTCTATGTCATCGGCGGCAAACATTCGTCGAATTCGGTCAAGCTTCTCGGCGTGTGCAAAGAGCAGTGTGAGCGTTCACAGTTGATTGAAACCGATTTAGAGATTAACCCCGAAGATTTGCGCGACGTGCAGCGCGTCGGCGTGACGGCGGGCGCGTCAACCCCGAAATGGTTGATTGAACAAGTCGTCGAACGGCTACGCTCCATCGGCGCGCGTATGGAAAACGAAACCGCGCTCGTCAGCCGAACTTCATTGTAGAAGTCTTTTACTCGTATTTGAAATCTGAAATTTCAGATTTCAAATACGAGCGGGAACAGGCAACGGAAAACTCCAAGCATAAAGCGAGAGCCTACGATGTGATGTCGTAGGCTCTCGCTTTATGCTTTCAAGTTGAGAAGACTTTTTTGAGCGATGAGTCAATCCATCATCATGTTTTCCATTTCCTCAAAAGCTTCCATCTCATCTACCGCTTCGATAATCCAACGGGCTTCGTTATTGCCGTACTCGAAGGCTTGAGTGAGCAGAGCCTGACGCACAAGTGGAGCGTCAACCGGATCGCCCAAGAGTTCCGCGAGTTTTGAAGTGGCGGTCAAAGCGAGTGCTTCGTGTGCGACGGCGCGAATTACTTTATCGGTGTGTCGTGCGAGTTCGCACACTTCACTGACCGGCGGCAAGGCGGTTAGAGCATCGGCAATCCCGTCCACGCGCGCGTAATCCCGCGCCGCGAAAGCGCGTTCGAGCAGTTGCGCGAAACTCTCTGCGGCTTGTGCCTGCCCCAATAACACGGCGGCGCAGGTTTCAATCAAACGCCTTAAATGATTTTGCTGCGTGGAATCAAGACTCGCTTCATCACGGGCGCGCAAACGAGCGTCGAGCGCGGCGAGCAAGCGACGCAGTTCCGCTTCGGCGCGTGCATCGTAAGGAACGGATGCGGGCGGGCGGACTTTGCCGTGCGAGTTTTTGCGCGTGGTATTGATGGTGGTGAGGGCGCATTCGACGAGGCGGCGCGTCGTCGGACGCAGGGATTGCCAGACGCTGGATAGCGGTTCGCCGAAATCTTCAATCATCATTCGCTTAGTGTGTTCTCCGCTCATTTGAATGCCACGCTCTCGCGGCGAAACTGAATTTCTCTTTGCCGCTTAACGGGAGAGCGTCAACACTATACTCCGAATCCATTGCTAAAGGCGACGATTCCGGGAAGCTTGAAAGCGATTTTGCGTGTGTTTGTATGTAAGCCCGAACGTCAGGCGGCTTCCGTTACGGCGGACGGATTATGGTCAATGATTTCGACGATGGTATGAAATTGAACTTTGATGATTTCGCCGTCGGCGCGTTCGATTTTAACGGACGGACGGGTTAGGGCTTGCGTCGTTTTCATGCTTCGCACCGTACCGCGCACGCGCCCACCGTCTTCGGTAACGAGTTCGATATTGTTTTGATTGTAAAGCGGCTGCAACGCCGCGAGAGCTTTGGTAACTTCCACGCTTGTTTTCCTAACATCTGCTTGACTTGATTCAAGCGGCTTGGATGCCGTCTGTGCGTCGGGCGTTGGTCTTTGGTGTCAACGCACGCTGACTCAACCCTCTGCATCGGCGGTGCGCGGTACGAGACGTTCACGCATCTGCGCTTCCATTTCGCGTCGCACATCTTCGCGGTCTTCTTCCGCTTCGTCGGCTTCAAACATCTCGAACAACGCGAACGGCGTCGCCGCAATCAAGCGCAATTCCCAAGCTTCACGCACACCGTCATCACCACTACTATCGCCCGCCGCCCGCGCAAACCACACAGCATCAAACTCCGCTTCGTGAACAATCGTATTGCTCAACTCATCACGCCACACATCGGGCGTCACGTTTAATTCGTCGCGCGTCGCGGCGGTCAGCAACACGCGGCGCGCCCGCCATCCATGTTGACGATAAGTTTTCAGAATCTCAAAAAGTCTTGCCGCTTGCGTCATATTCGGTTGCTCTCGGCGTGTAAGCCATCCTGTGATTTAGCCGCCATCGCTCGCTCAAATTCAACGCTTCAATATACCGCATTCAGACATCACTCAATGCGCGTTGACCGTTCGCGCGCGACGCATCTATGATGACGCCCGAACATCCTAAATCATTTCAACGGCGGCTTGCCGCTTCCATCAACTCACACTCTGAAACGCAACACACTTCTCGTTTTGATTCGACTCGACGACATCACCGAACCCGACACGACGCCCGCCGCCAATGATGCACCGTGCGCGACACACCGTTTCTCGCTTACTGACACGCTCACTGATACCGCACACTCATCATCTTCGCTCCCGCCGTCATCGCCTCTGTTTTACGATGTGCTGCCGGAGATATTAGCCGCACGCCGGATGCGGTTCGACGAAGTTTGCCCGCCCGGTGATGTGGTTGCGCGGCGCGCCATTGAAGAATACGGCGCGTTGTTTGTCGCCGCTGAAACCGTGCGCGTACCGGATGCGTGCGTGTTTGCGAATGAGCGGGAAGTCGCTGATTTTCAAAATCAAGCCGGAATTGCACAGAGGATGTTTGATGATGTGGCGGTTCAACTTCAACCCGCCGCCCTGCAAGCTTTGATTGCCGCGCGCGATGCGGCGACAAGTTCGGGTTTGACCATCACGCCGCGCGGCGGAAGTGAAGCATCACGCCGAAGTTATGACGATACGTTGCGCCTGTGGTCGTCCCGCGTGTTGCCCGCCCTTGATTTCTGGTGCGCGTGCGGGCGGGTGACAGGTGATGAAGCCGACGCGGTGCGCGAACTTCCGATTAACGCCCAAGTCGCCGCCGTACTTGAAATGGAAGGGCGCGGGATTTTTTTCAGCAAAGATTTCAAGAAATCCGTGATGCGTTCGGTCGCCCTTCCCGGCACGTCGCAACATCTGGCGATGCTCGCCTTCGATGTCGCGGAATTTCGTGATGCCTCTGTTCGTGACATTCTCGCCCGTCACGGCTGGTTTCAAACCGTGTTGAGCGACTTGCCGCACTTTACTTTTTTAGGTCGCACGGAAACCGAACTGCACGACTACGGATTAAAGCCTGTCGTCGCGGATGAGCAAGTTTTCTACGTTCCGCGCGTCTGACGTTTTTCACTTACTCACCTTACGCGGTAATGATTTTTAGCCCGATTCATCGGGCTTTCCGTGAAGCGGCAACTAGATCAGCCGTTTGACGGCTGGGTTTGGAGAAGACAGATAGTGAAAGGGCGTTTTAACGTCCTTCTCGCACCCGCTTTAGCGATTGGCTAAAGCAGACCTTTCCGACAAGGACGTTAAAACGCCCTCTCACTGTTCACGCTGGTTGTCCACGCGATGAATCGCGTGGCTAGTCGCCGCTTCGCGGAAAGCCGCGTGAACGCGGCTGAAAACCAGATTCGCGTAAGGTGGGTTACTTAATCACACGAAGGAGCAAACACCATGACAACCTGTTCAGCTTGCAGCACGCCCAATGTGGACGGTGTAAAGTTTTGCGTCAACTGCGGAGCGCAAATAGCACCGCAGCCGGAGAGTTGGCGCGCGGAAACTACGCTTAAAGACGTTGAGCAGATATAC
Organism: Pyrinomonadaceae bacterium; assembly: GCA_041743485.1. Taxonomy (GTDB): domain Bacteria; phylum Acidobacteriota; class Blastocatellia; order Pyrinomonadales; family Pyrinomonadaceae; genus JANDLT01. Next base: position 10,669 of record JBGTMR010000165.1, on the reverse strand, counting down.
ACGCCGCCGACTTATACGGATATGTTGCCGCAAACACAGCCCGCACAATCACCGTTGTATCAAACGCCCGCCTCCATGCCTCCGATGCAGACCGGAGTATTGCCAACCGTCGGCATGGCACTCGGCATTACCGCTTTATGCGTAATGGCTATCGGATTGATCCCTTTACTTGGTTCGCTTAATTATTTTACTACTCTCATTAGCCTTGGTGCTATTACGACCAGTTTGATTGCGTTGTTTGCTGCGAAACCGCTCCTCAATCGTAATCAAGCAGTAATTGGTTTAGTGCTAGGTAGCGTGGCACTTGTCCTCGGATTAATCCGCTTGTTGATAGGATGCTGCATCTTCTGAACTATGAATACACACCTCTTACCCTCAACGCTTCCCAACGCACGCGAATGGTGGCAGGCTTTGCGTTGGGTGTATGCGGCATTCACCTTGCCTGTCGCCCTCGCCGTCATCGGTTCATTCGTGCCTTATAGTCGCGTCGTCGCAGACGGTCATCCGTTGCTTCCCGTCAGGACATGCGCGGGCTGCATGATGTGCGGCATGACGCGCGGTTTCTGTCTGCTCTCCGAAGGGCGCGTCGCGGAAGCGTGGGCGCACAATCACGGCGCGCCTTTTCTTTATGTTCTCGGTTGGTGTTGGCTTATCGTCGGCGTGGTTCTTATCTATCGTCGCCTGACTTCACCGCCGCTTTACGGGTGAACCGAAAATCATCGGCGCATCATGCAGTTTCGCTTTTGCGATTTGAGATTTCAAATTACCAACCCGAATCAATTTCGTATCACTTCTTAAAATACGGATTCGTCAACACGACGGGGGCGGCGCGTGACCCTGCGGGACGGCGTATCTCCATCTCATCAATCAGCACCGACGGGGCGATGATGCTCACCGGAATCCCGAAAGCGATGTCGCCGCCCGTGATGCCGAACGTCGGATTGAGGCGATGATGAACGTAAGCTTTATCTCCCCATGCCGACAATCGCCGCAACGAACGCACGGATAAATCACCCGCCGCCGCGACCCGCACGAGTTGTTCCGCACCGCTCACGACATCAACTTTATAAACCGCGACGGGCATCGAAAGCATCGTTTGATTATTCAACGCCCCGCCGGAATTTTGCGCGTCCGCATCCCCGACGAGATTCGTATTGCCCGGCGTCGTGAGTTCGCGGATGATAATTCCGAACGGCAGATTTTCCGCCCGACACGCTTCGATTAAACTTCGCTTCAACTCCGCTTCGCTCTTGCCGCCCGTCTTGGCTTCGATAAACAAATTGCTGACGCTCGCGCGCGGTTCGCCGTAACTTCCGGCGCGTCCGTGTCCGTTTGACGATTGCCCGTTCGATGTTGCCGCGACTTTTGAACCGCCCGTATCGCTTCCTTTACCCGTGTTGCTTGCTTCGCGCGGTCGTCTTCCGGCGACGAAGTTTTTCAGTATCCCGTTCTCAACCAATGACACGCGCCGCGCCCGCACGCCCTGTTCGTCAACGCGGTATGAGCCGAACAACGTATGCAATTCAGAACTTTGTGTGCTTGGAGAATCGCTTCCGCCGCCGACTGAAACAAACCCGATGTGCTGTGCTTCGGGGTCATCCGTGACATCGAACGCGCGCGGAAACACGGGTCGCCCGATGCGGTCGGCAAGCCCGCTCCGGCGATACCCTAAGGCTTCGAGTAAATCATCCGATTCGGCAAGCGGCGGGCGTTCGTCCGCGAGATGCGGAGCTAAAATTTGCGCGAACATCTCCGCCGCCGCCTGTCCTTCAAACAACACGGGTCCGGCGTAGTTGTCGGCGAGAACCGGAGCGCGTCCGAGCGCGGTCATAAATTCCGCGACGCGGCGCGCGTCCTTTAACATCGCTTCGTGCGCCGGAATATCATTCAAACTTCGCCCGCGCACCGGCGACGAATTGCTTAACCGCGTACCGTCGGGGGCTTGCACGGCGGCGCGTGTCTCTAACGACACAAGCGTCGAAGGTTCACGCACCGTTGTCCCTTCCGAATTGACGAGATACTCGCACTTCGCGCGTACACGAAGCGTCACGTTCGATTCTTGAACAAGAGGGAAATCACGAAACACGTTCGACATTTCGCGCGCGCGCTGCTCCCATTCGGCTTGCGGAAACTCTATGCCGAAAGCTTGCTCACTGATAAATTCCGTTTTCGCTTCCGGTGAAAAATCCTGTGTCGCATCGTCGTTTTGACGGTTCTGCACGAAAGCCTGCTTGCGTCCGAACTGCGCGATTGCCGTCTTGTACGCCGCGTCGGTTGCCAGCCATAACTCATGGCGCAAAGCCGCGTAATCATCTTCGACGGGAAGCGCGCGCGACGCGAACGCCGCCGTAAAGAACTCCGCCGGATTCAGGAAACCCGTGTTGTCGAACGTGTATGAACCGACGCGCACGCGCGTTCGCAAAGTCCTTGTCCGGCTACGGTCGCGCGTCGTAATCGCACCGAACGACGCGACGACGGTTATATCTTCCGCATCTTCAACCGCGTACTCGATGAAGTAAGGCTTCGCAGAATCACCAAGCCGCAAGCCCGCGACCGAGCGCGCGAGTTCGTCTTGCATCGCACGCAAAAGCGCGTTCGATTCGCTTGCCGGAGATGCGGCTTGAGCGAATGAGGGAGCGCACGTCGCTAAGGCTAAACTAAGAATAACGGACAAGTTCGTTAGTGTTTTTGACAATCGCATGAGTGTTGCGTTGAACCGTTTGATGATTGAAAGAAGTGACGCGGAGAATCGCAGAGGGCGGACGCAGAGGAACGCAGACAGCAAAGGAAATTCAAGTTTTCTCTGCGATACTCTGCGTCCTCAACTCTGCGCCTCTCTGCGTTTAATTTCCGATGCGACTTAAATCCGGCGGCGGCAAAACCGGCAACCGCTCCGATGATTTTTGTTGCTTCTGAACTTCGATTTGCGATACCAGAATGCTTGGGCTGATTGCCGATACGGGAATGAAACCGGATTCCGCGCCGCAATAACCGTTGAAAATTTGTTGTGTGTCGCCCGCCGCGATGATGCGCGAAAACGCGGTTAAGGGCGTGCCGATTAAGTCCGCTCCGCGCACGAGTTCATCGGCGCGTCCGTCAACATACACGCGATAAACGAGAATCGGCGTCACCTGAAAACTCTGCGGCGCGTCGCGCGTCGTGAAGGTGAAGCCGCCGGAAATATCTTCAAAAAGTAAGCCGTAAGGTTTCCCCTGTTTGCGGCATTCTTGAATCAACAAACGCCTTAATTCTCTTTCGCTGACACCGCGTGTGGCTTCGACAATCAAGTTTCCCTGCCGCCCGACGGCGCGAAAGCCCGCCGCTTTGCGCCCGTGTCCGTTTGACTTTGGAAAGCCCGTGATAGGTGCGCGCGACATCAAAAAGTTTCGCAATACGCCGCGCTCGACGACACCGACGCGCCGCGCCTTGACGCCTTCATCGTCGTATTCATAAAAGCCGTTCAAGTCCACATCGCTCAAACGCCTGATAGTCGGGTCGTCATACACGGAAAGAAACGCGGGCAGAACGGAACTGCCGACGCTCGCCGTGAAAGTCTGTCCTTCGTTCTCCGATTTCTGGCGATGCCCTTCGATGCGATGCCCGAAGATTTCATGGAAGAACACGCCGCTCGCGCGCCCCGAAAGAATCGCGGGACCCGCGAAAGGCGTGATAACCGGAGCTTTGCGTAAAGCGAGGAGGTCGCGCGCCATCTTCTCCATTGAGCGCGTGATGCTCGCGTCGTCGGGCAAGCCTTTTGTGTCGTGCGCGTCGAAGGATTCAAAGCGGTACAAGTCCATGCCGTCCGCCGCTTTGGTTTGCGCCAAGACCGAGATGCGATAGCGCGCCGCCGCGTGTTCGAGGCTTGTGCCTTCGGTCGTGGCGAGTGTGTCCGTCGTCGCGTCGGCGGTGAACGTCACAGTTGCGTCGAAGATGTCGGGGAACGCATTGAAGTAACGCGATAAGTTTTTAACGCGCCCTTCAAACACTTCTTTGTTGACGTTCAATTTTACGTTCGACAGAGAAACCTGCGCGGATTGTTCACGCGAAAAATCCGGCGATGTGTCCGCCGCTTCGACGCGCACATTCCGATTCGCCGCGACTTTAATCAAACGCTCGGTCGCCGCTTTATAACGTCGGTCGGTCTCCAACCAAAGCGCACTCTTAATCGCATCCCTGTCATCATCGAGCGGCAAAGGCACTGAGCGCACGAACGAAGCATCGGCACTGAAATCGTTTTCATCACGAATCTGACTCGTGTTGTCCTGTTCATAACTTCCGACGCGCACATCAACATCGAGAACTCTTTGCCGATTAGCATTGCTCGTTTGCAGTGCGCCGCGCGATGCACTGACGATGATTGATTCACGGTCGGTGACGTTGTAAGAGATGAAGTACGGCGGCTGTTTCGTGCGCTCTTTTAGCTCGCGCATGTTACGCGCGAGTTCTTCTTCGAGTGCCGTGAGGATGCCGCTTTTCGGTTGTGAAGCGAGAGTCGGAATGCACGCGACGATGAGCAGTGTGCAGATGATGAAGATTGAGAGATTGCGATTCATTCGAGTTCAAGCAAACAGAAGGAAAATTAAACAATGCGAATCAAGAGACAATCACGCATGAGATTCAGTCAATCACTCTTAGCTGCGGTAACAGCGGCAAGTCGGTAGCCCACAGCAAACGAAGCGTAGCGCAGTGTAGCTGTGGGTTAAATCAACAGAAGGAAGATTCCAAGCTACGGAGTAGCGGCAGAAATATTTGTCATGTCCTACATCTTCTTACGCTACTCCGTAGCTCGAAAATCACTCGCTAACCTTTACCCACAGTTACGGCTACATTTCATTTCGCCTTCACTGTGGGCTACCAACTTATCGCTACTCCGTAGCTAACCTGTGCTTAATTGCCTCTTGAATCGCATACACGGTTCAACAAAACTCTTTGCGTATAACAAAAGCAGACTCCGCGACGATTGACCGTTGCGGAGTCTGCTTCGTTCTCTGATGCGGCGAGAAGGGTTAATAGCTGTACAACCCGGTGATGCTCTTTAGCACATCATCGGCTTGCGGCAAAATATAATCTTCGACTTGCGGGGCATACGCGACGAACGTGTCGAGCGCGCCGACGCGACGGACGGGCGCATCCAAAAATTCAAAAAGTTCGTCCGCGATACGCGCCGCGATTTCCGCGCCGTAGCCGAACGACAAAGAATCTTCGTGCGCGACGATGACTTTGTTCGTCCGTTTGACGCTCTCGGCAATCGCTTCAAAATCGTAAGGCACGAGGGTTCGCAAATCTATTACTTCGGCGTTGATGCCTTGTTCTTCCGCCTTCTTCGCGGCGACGAGCGAGCGTTGGACGAGCGCGCCGTAGGTGATAATGGTCAAGTCCGTGCCTTTGCGAACCGTCTTCGCTTTGCCGAACGGAATCATAAAATCGTCGGGCGGATACTGCGATTTGTTGTAAGCCTGACGGTAAAGATGTTTGTGTTCGAGGAACAACACGGGGTCGTCGCTGCGTATCGCGGTGCGAAGCAATCCGTTTGCGTCGAGAGCGTTCGACGGATAAACGATGCGAAGTCCGGGCGTGTGCGCGAACAGGGTTGTGCCGGATTGCGAGTGATACACGCCGCCGCCTTTAAGGTAGCCGCCGACGGGAACGCGCATCACGACGGGGGCTTTGAAGTCGTTGCCGGAACGCCAACGCATTAGCGCGAGTTCGTTGCGAATCTGGTGCATCGCCGGGAAGATGTAATCGAAGAATTGAATTTCGATGACGGGTTTGAGTCCGCGCGTCGCCATGCCGATTGCGCGCCCGACGATGTTGGCTTCCGCGAGCGGCGAATTGAAGACACGCGCCGAGCCGAACTTTCTTTGCAAATTCGCCGTGACTTTGAAGACGCCGCCCTTGCCTTTGACTTTCTCTAAATGTTCTTCACGCGACACGTCCGCCACGTCCTGACCGAACACGACGATGCGCGTGTCTCTCGCCATCTCCGTGTGAAGACAACGATTGATAAGGTCAACCATCGTGCCTTGATTGCCGGACAATTCCGCGCCTTCTTCCGTGTCAAACTCTTTGCCGCACGGGTTCACATCCGGCGAGAAAACAAAATCCGTCGCACTCTCCGGGGCGGGTTGCGGCGAAGCTAAAGCGATGTCGGCGGCTTCATTTACTTCCTTATCAATCCCGTCTTTGATTTTTTGCAAATCTTCCTGCGAGATGATTTCTTCCTGCACGAGAAGCGCGCCGAACTTCTTTATCGGGTCGCGCTCGGCATCGCTCGTCCGTTCTTCGTCGGGGCGATACAGCTTTTCATCATCGGAAAGCGAGTGCGAATAAGGGCGTATGACTTGGGCGTGAACGAGTGCCGGACCTGTTCGCGCGCGGCAATGATTCGCGGCGCGTTCCATGACTTCGAGGCATTCGATGACATCCGTGCCGTCGCACTTTTGAATGTATAAATTCGGGAAACCCGCGACTAATTTCGAGACATCGCCGCCCGCCGTCTGCACTTCAACCGGAACTGAAATCGCATACCCGTTATCTTCGACAAGAAACAGCACGGGCAGTTTTAAGTTTGAAGCCGTGTTCAAAGCTTCCCAAAATTCGCCCTCACTCGTCGTCCCGTCGCCCGTCGAAACGTACACGATTTCATCATCCTTGAAGCCGGTAATATGTTCGCGCATCGCTTCCACCAAACGCCCGCGATACCACGCTTCCGCGCATCCGACAGCCTGCAGAAACTGCGTTCCTGTCGGCGAAGACTGCGACACGATATTTAGTTTTTTATGTCCCCAGTGCGAAGGCATCTGCCGCCCGTGCGAGTTCGGATCATCCGCCGCCCCGACCGCCGAAAGCAGTTGTTCGAGCGGCGTCATACCAAGCTGCAAACACAAAGCGCGGTCACGATAGTACGGATAAAACCAATCGTAACCGGAGCGCAAAATCATTCCGGCGGCGGTCAACACGGCTTCATGTCCCGCCCCCGATATTTGAAAAAAGATTTTGTTCTGCCCCTTCAACTGAATCTCTTTGTCATCCACGCGCCGCGATGTGTACATCGTCCGGTAAATATCAATCATCACCTCGCGCGCGACACCGCGATACTGTTTCGTTTCAAGTTGTGCAACCACGTTTTATTTTCTCCTGAATTACAATTTTCGCAAAGTAACTATTCAGCCGTCTTCAGACGGCTTCCCCGCAGGGCGCATAGACCAGCCGTTTGACGGCTGGATGAAAAGGCAAAGAATTAAGGAGGGCGTTTTAACGCCCTTCTCGCTTCCGGCTTTAGCCACAATCATACGAACGGCTCAAGCCTCATACGAAAGCCCGTTAAAAACGGGCTACTAACATTGGTTAGCAATCATAACCCAGCTGTCAAACGGCTGGTCTATTTGCCGCTTCGCGTGGAAAGCCGTCTGAAGACGGCTCGGTAACTTGCCGCGTGACTTCGTAGCCGCACGCCTTTAACGCTTTAGTGAGTTGCCCGCCCGAAACACCACGCGGCAATTTCATGCGGCGATGACTTCTTGACGCACAAAACGAAGGCGAATCACACGCGGGCGCGCATCTTCCTCGAAATGACACCGCACCGCATCACGCACCATCTCGCGCAAACTTTCCACGTCGTCTGCTTCAGTGAAAATTGAAGACCCAAGCGCACGCGCCGTGAATCCGCCTTCCGGCGCGTCTTTAACCGTGAAAATCAGTTCGTTGCTCATTGACTTTTACGCTTTCACATTACCTAAACAAATCATCAACCGCGAACGTCCATCCCGGCACGGCGGGTTCGGCATCGGCTCGTTCACCACGCCGGAAGATGCGCGGCGTGTCGGGGTCGTCGGCGTTGAAGGATTTAACGGGCGTGTCGCTCAACAAATCAACGTCCCAAAAAACTTGCGTCCCGCACGCGAAATAATCTTCTTTCTTTTGCTTGATTTTGCGTTCTGCCGATGCGCCGTAATCATGTTCACTTCGGACTTCGACGGCGAAGGCGGGCGCACCATCCGCAAACTTCATGTTCAGTTCACCATAAAAGAAAGCCGCATCGGGACTGAATGATTCGCGGTGCGGCAGGTTGACGACGAAAGCCATGTTATCAGCAACTGCGTAACCGCCCGTCACAAACTTTTCGTGTCCGCGCAAACTGATGTACACGTTGCCCGCCGCGCGATTCGGCAAATGTCCGGTAGGTGACATTAAAACTATTTCTCCGTTGATGATTTCCGCTTTACCGTCAACCTTGTATAAATCTTCAATCGTCGCTTCAAATTTCGTACTCATCATCGCACCTCACGCAAACAAGTCATCAACCGCGAACGTCCATCCCGGCACGGCGGGTTCGGCATCGGCAATCTCGCCGCGCGTGAAAACTTTCGGCTTGTCGGGTTCACACGCCCGATATGATTTAACGGGCGTGTCGCTTATCAAATCAACATCCCACACGACGAGCGTTCCGGCAGCGAAATAATCATCGCGTCTGCTTGCCATCGCTTCTTCGGCGCGTCTGCCGTAATCGCCTTCGCTTCGGACTTCAACCGCGAAGATAGGAGCTTTGGGATAGAACTTCATACCCGTGCGCTGACCCGCATAGTACGCCGCGTCAGGGCTGAAAGATTTACGGTGCGGCAAGTCACAAAGAAAACCTTTGTTGTCGCCAACCGCGATGCCTTGTTTGGTTTCGCGGGCGTACAAGCGCAAACTGACAAATATCTCATCGCCCGCGATTCCCGGTTCAGAACCTGTCGCCATAAATCTTACAATCTCCCCGTTCACGATTTCGGCTTTGCCTTCTTCACGGTATAAATCGTTGATTAAGTCTTCGGTTGTCCTTTCGATTTGCGTACTCATAAATCTCGACCTTTCGCGCTTAAATCTTACTCGTCCGCGTACTCGGTTTCTAAAGCCATGCGGTAATCCTGCGCCATCGTGTGGGCGTGTCCGTGAGTTTCCGCCGCCGTGATGCCTTGCTCTAAAGCCGCCCGCGCTTTGTCCCGCGCGCCCGTCATCTCGTAAGCCCGCGCCAGCATCCCGTAACCCGCGCCTTCGTCGTCGGCTTGTTTGAGATACGCTTCAAACTCGGCGGCAGCTTCCGCAAAGCGTTCGGCTTTCATCAATTCGTTGGCGAGTCCATAGCGAACCGGCGCGTTGTCCGGTTCGTTCGCAAGCATCTGTTTGAAGATTTCAATTCGTGAAGTCATAAAGATAGTGGTCGGTGGTCAGTGGTCGGTGGTCAGCAGAAAACAGTAAAGACAAAGTATGTTCTTTGTTTTACTGACCACTGACCACTGACTACTGTTTCAGCCGTTAGTCAACGGTTGTTTGCCTTGCGTGATGAGTTTCGCAATCGTCATCAACTGCATGTTCGATGTGCCTTCGTAAATCGCGCCGATTTTGGAATCGCGCCAGTATTTTTCGACCGGATAATCTTTGACATAACCGTAGCCGCCAAAGATTTCGATGGCTTTCGAGGCGATGTGTTCGGCGGCGCGCGATGAATAAAGTTTCGCAATCGCGGCTTCTTTGACGAACGGCAGACCGGCATCTTTCAGGCGCGCGGCGTTATAGACAAGCAGGCGCGCGGCTTCGAGTTCGACCGCCATTTCCGCGAGTTGGAACTGCACGCCCTGATAGGTGTTGATGGATTTGCCGAACTGCACGCGCTCGCCGGAATAAGCGACGGCAGCATCGAACGCCGCACGCGCGATGCCGACCATCTGCGCTCCGATGCCGATGCGCCCTTCGTTGAGGGTTTCAATCGAGACTTTGTAGCCTTTGCCGAGTTCGCCCAAAAGATTCTCTTTCGGGACGATGCAATCTTCAAAGATAACTTCGGTGGTGGACGAAGCGCGGATGCCGAGTTTGTTTTCTTTCTTACCGATGGTGATGCCGTCGAAAGATTTTTCGACGATAAAGGCGGTGATGCCTTTGTAACCCTGTTCGGGGTTGGCGTTGGCGAAGACGATAAAGATTTCGGCTTCGTTGCCGTTTGTAATCCAGAGTTTCTGACCGTTCAAAAGATAGTGGTCGCCTTTGTCAACGGCTTTGGTTTGAAGCGCGAAAGCGTCGCTGCCCGACGATGCTTCGCTCAAGCAGTACGCACCGATTTTGTCGGTCGCCAACTGCGGCGCGTACTTCTTTTTCTGTTCTTCCGTGCCGTAACGAAGAAAGGCGTTGCCGACGAGAGTGTTCTGTACGTCAACGCAGACGCCGACGCTCGCATCAACACGCGAGACTTCTTCGACCGCGAGAATCGCCTGAAAGAACGTGCCGCCCGCCCCGCCGTATTCTTCCGGCGTTTCGATTCCCATTAAGCCGAGTTCAAAACATTGTTTCAATAAACCGGCGTCGAGTTTCGCGCTTTCTTCCATCGCTTCGACGCGCGGGCGAATTTCGCCTTCCGCGAATTCGCGGACTGACTGGCGAAACATTTGTTCGTCCTCGTTGAGAACGGTTAGGGCGGCGGGGTGTGCGGCGGTATCGTGTAATTGTGATGTTGGTGTTGCCATTGATTTTCGTCCTGCCTCGCTTATTCAAATGAGTGTTTCTTGATGATGAAACAAAGTTGTGCGGTTGAATTAAACTCAAGGACGCCAAGCATCGCGCATCCACCGCTTTACGGTCAACTGCGGTTGACGCGCGCTTAACATTCATCGTCACCCGTCCTTGTTTATATGAA
>JBGTMR010000164.1:0-9360 GCA_041743485.1 Pyrinomonadaceae bacterium | reverse complement strand
TTCGTGCGCGAACGGGACGCGCGCACAGGCAAAAGCCTTTTGCCGTGGATTGACCACATCTTTTATCAACGCGGTACGCGCCTCGCCAATTTCTATGTGCGCGGCACAAGTCTTTCCGCCCCTTCGTGGTCAATGCTCGACACGGGCAGACATCTTCAAATCAAAGGCAACGTCGAATACGACCGCCTGATGCTCGGAACTTACGACTACTTAAACATCTTTCCTTTCTATATCTCATATTCGCTTTCGCGCCGCGTTGATATGCCGGGACCCGAACTGTTCGATGAACTAGGCATCCCACTTCTCTACGACGCTTATCCTTACGACGAACGCTTTATGAGCTTTCAACTTTTCCAGCGCGGCGTGCGATGGTCAACCTTGCAACGCGGCGTGCAGAATCGCTTCACCAAGCGCACGCCGCGCGAACTTTTCGATGAATGGGCGATGGGCTTTGAATTGCGCTCTGTTTTATTCGAGCAGACCGAACGTGAGTTATTGGGAAAGTTGAAAGACCCGAACATCACCTATCTCGATTTCTATACGACCGAGTTCGACCACGCCGCGCACGGCAACCGTGACCGCGCGACACACCTGCGTTCGATTCGTGAAATTGACGCCCTCATCGGGCGCATCTGGACGGCAATTCAAGCCACGCCCGACGCCGCCCATACCGCGCTGATTCTCGTCTCCGACCACGGCGTCAACACCGACACGCGCACTTATAGTCAGGGCTACAATCTCGTCAAACTCTTAAACTCAAAGGCGGGCGGCGGTCATCACGTCATTACCAAACGCCGCCTGATGTTGGATTATTCACTCAAAGGCGTTTATCCGCTTGTTCCGCTTGTGACTTCGACGAGTGATAATTCCTATTACCTGAAAAATCAAAGCACCGACTACCCGACCGCCTTGCTTGATTTTGACGGCAACGAACGCGCCGCGATTCACTTGCGCGACGGCAGTTTGAATCAACTTCACATCCTGCTTCAGCAACTTCAATCAAATTCCACAACTGATAAGCAACGCCGCGCCGCGCGCTTCGCCCTGTTTTCAATTATCAACAATCGTCGCGGTGAATGGCGTTCCTTGCACGATGAGTTGACGGAAGAACTTCAAGCCCTCGACCGTCTCGCCGCACGTCGTGCGCGTGAAGTCGAAGCCCAACCGAAGAAGTGGACTGTGGTTGACCGCGATAAAGGAATTGACCAAGAAGCCCGCCGTGTCAATGTTGACCGACTCAACCTTGAAAACGATGCCAAGCGATACCGCGCCTATCTCGAAACCCTTGATGCTCTGCTCACTCTCGACCCGGAAACATTTGAGTCCGGCAAGATTCGCATCGAAAACCTTATCGCCAAAAACTCGATGGGAACGTCGAACACTTTGCGCGAACTTCAACATTACCCCGTCGGGCTTGGCGATAACGGTCTGGTCGTAAAAACCGACGGCACGCTTGATATGGAACGCAGTTTCGCTTACGTCAACTACTTCGCGTTGATGACCGAACAGGTTGTTCGCAATAACGTCCAACCCGAAGTTGAAAAACATCCGGTTGATTTCGTCGCCGTTCGTTTAGCGTCGAACCTCGTCGCGCAACTTGCCGACAAGGACGAAGATTTACGCGCCGATGAAGCCGTGCTGCTCTGCAAAGACGCGGCGCATCAAGCTCTCGTCCTCGCCCGCCGCGATGCTTCACCTGACGGCAATGACAAACTCCGTTTGCGCTATGTGCCGATTAAAAACCTCGTTGAAACAGAAGACGGCGATTTGAATTTCGAGACCGTTGCAATCACAAACGGATTGCCGCTCACGTTGTGGGAAGACGCGAACTTGGATGTTCCGGTTGATGCGACTTCCAAATCGAACACCGTCACGATTTCACAGTCTGCCTCACAATCCGCGACCGATACCATTTCAAAAAACACCCGCTCCGCGTGGCTCGACGAATGGCACACCGATGTCGAATGGCTCAACGCGGTTCATCGCACGTCCTACTCGAACGGCATCATCGGCGTCATCGAACATTTTTCCAGACATCCGATTCCGTCGTTCGCTCCGTCCGATTCCCTCTCCGCATCTGACGCGCGCTTGCTTCATCGCTTTCGCACACGGCAACGCGCCCTCGTCGAAACCGATTTATTCATACACGCCAACAATCATTGGAACTTCGACGTGCGCGGCTTCAATCCCGGTGGTAATCACGGTTCGTTTCATCGCATCTCGACGCACTCGACATTGATGTTCGCGGGCGGCGATGCGACCGGCATCCCGCGCGGCGCAGTTGTCGAACAACCTTACGACAGCCTTGATTTTGTGCCGACCGTGATGCGCCTCACAAACCGTTTAAGCGAAACAAGTAACCTTCCCGTCCGGTGGTCTCGCGCACGCCCCGAAACTTTGCCCGGACGCATCATCGGTGAAGTCATCAGTGAAGCGAATACGAACCCGCCGCTTCGCGCCGTGCGTGTTCCCGCCGGTTCATCATCTTCAAACGAAGCGGAAGGTGCGCCGTGATTTCTGTCAAACCGAAAACGCATCGTTCACAGGCAGACCACACCGCTTCTCTCACCGTCTCAAAGGTAAATGTTTTTACTGATGACGATGCGGGTAACGCGACCTCGCCACGCGACCCGTCAAGCGCACCGGAAGCAAACATGGGAAGTCGCAACCGGATGATGTGGTTGCAGGGCGTCGCGTTTCTGCTCGGCTTGGGATTGCTGATTTATCTTGTTCACCGCATCGGCGTTGACCCGATTTTCGCGGCTCTTAAACAAATCGGTTTCGGCTTTTTCCTGTTGATTTCAATCAGCGGTACGCGCCATGCCCTTCGCACACTGGCGATGCGGCAATCCGTGCCGCGTGAGCATCGCGCGTTCGGATTCCCTCAAGCCTTTGCCGCGCGCATCGCGGGCGAAGCGATTACGTTTCTCACTTTCGCGGGTCCCTTGCTCGGCGAAGCGACGAAAGCCGCGCTCTTAAAACGTCGTGTGCCGCTCGCGCAAGGCGTGCAGGCAATCGTCGTTGACAATCTGCTTTATAACTTATCCGTCGCGTTGTTAATTATCGGCGGGGCGGTCGTGATGCTGTTCTCGTATCAACTTCCGACAGCGGTGCAAGTCGTGTTGTTGAGCATCGCCGCGAGTGCCGCGACCGTGTTGGCAATCGTTGCGTTTGCGGTGCGTCGCCGCATCATGCCGTTGACGTGGTTGATTGAACGCATCGGCACACTGGCGAAGCGTGATGTGACGCCGTTCGTTTCACTCTCAAATGTTTTTACGAAGCGACGCGGCGGAGTCGAGAGTTTAGAGACGCACGTTTATGATTTTTATCATGCGCGACGCGGCTCGTTTTTCCTGATGCTCGGCTTGGATTTTCTCGCGCACGCGACCAGCGTTCTGGAAGTTTATGCGGTGCTTTCGATGCTCGGTTTTGAAGCCCGTCTCGCCCCCGCGTTTGTCATCGAATCGCTCACCAAGGTCATCAATTTCGCTTTCGGCTTTGTCCCCGCGACTATCGGCGTTTACGAAGGCGGCACGGAAGTTATACTTCGCGCACTCGGTTATGCTGCCGCTGCCGGAGTCACACTTGCGATTGTGCGAAAAGCCAGTATCGTGTGGTGGACGGTAATCGGCTTAATGATTTTATCGTCGCGCGTCGCTCCCGCGTTTGCCAGACGGCTTGCCGCGCGTCACCCGCGAATACAAAAGGTTATGGATAATCTCGTCATCAGCAACATCACACATCGTCCGGCGCGCACACTGACCACGATTCTAGGTATCGGCTTGGGCGTGCTTTTGATTGTGTTCACGGTCGGTTTAGCGCACGGGATTTTGCGCGAACGCGGGCGGCGCGAAGGAAGCACCGGAGCGGAACTCATGATTCGCGCTTCCGGTTCACTCGGCTTCGGCGGAAGCACGGGGCTTCTTCCGCTTAGTGAAGACGACGCGGTTCAAATTGCTAGTATCGAAGGCGTGCGCCTCGCCGTGCCGATGGCGCAAGCGACGGTCAACACCGATTCCGGTTTCGGCGTGCGCTTGGTTGACGGTGTGGACTTCGATTCATACAGCCGACTTGCCAAGCTGAACATCACGGAAGGGCGCGCCTTTTCAACTTCCGCTGATGAAGCCATTGTTGATACTCAATGGGCAATCGAACGTCAAAGCACCGTGCCGATTGTCGGCTCAAAGCTGACCCTGTTTGAACGCCCATTCACCATTGTCGGCATATACGAACCGCCGGGCGGCGGGCGTGTCAAGATTCCGCTTCGCACGATGCAGGAACAACTCGGCGGCGAAGGACGGGCTTCAACGATTCTCGTCAGTTGCATAAACCCGCTTGAACAAGAGCAAGTCGCAGCGCGCATCCAAGAACGCTTTCCTGACTATCAAATTCTTTTGACGAGGGATTTGCCGGAACTCTATGCCGCCGGAACTCCCGCCCTTAATGTTTTTATTTCTATCGTCACTGCTATCGCCGCGACAATCAGCACGCTCGTCATCTTGCTGGCGATGTACACCACCGTCATTGAGCGCACGCGACAAATCGGAATCTTAAAAGCACTCGGCATGTCACGCGGGCGCATCGCGTGGATTATCGAACAGGAAGCATTGTTGGTCAGTGTGCTTGGCGTTGCAACCGGACTTGTACTCGTCTTCGTCGCCCGCTTCGTCGTGATGCGTATGACGACACTGACGGTTGACATTGAGCCGCAATGGTTATTGATTGCTCTCGCCATCGGCTTGTTCGGCGGCACACTCGGCGCACTCTATCCCGCATGGCGCGCCGCGCGTCAGGATGCGGTTGACGCACTTAGTTATGAGTGAGGAGGCGTGGAAAAGATGTTATCGGCAGGTAAATTTGCTTTATGACTTTGTAGTCGAACTCGCAGACGGACGATAGATGCGAAGTAATTGATTATCCATGTGGGGAAGCGAGTTGCACGTTTTATGGATGCGCTCTGCTTGGCGGGTGAAGTCACTGTCTTGCGTGCAGATGATGATTCCGGCGTGAGCGACTTGCGACTGTTGATGCAGCAATCTAAAGTCGCGGCGGTTAAGCGTGAGAACAATCCGCTTTAATTCGGTCGCCCGCGTCAACACCTCTTCATCCGGTAGGCGTCGGTTAGCGCGTCCGTCCTCGAACGCCGTCAAAACATCGTGACCTAAGCGGCGCAGTTCGGTTACTACATCAAGCGGAAGGTTTTCATCGGCATAGAAAAGCATCAAGCGGCATCGCTTTCAACATCGTCGCCTTCGTTAGCTTTAATGTCGGCTTCGATTTCCGATTGATGTGAACGCACATAATCCCAAGCGTTCGCTAAATCTCGCGCGGTCAAACCGGGATAGTTGTGCAGCAGGTTCGCTTCGCTGATGCCAAGCCGTCGGGCTTCCTCCAACATCCAAACACTGATGCGCGTATTTCGTATGCACGCCGCACCGCCCATTACACCCTGTGTTGTCTCAATACCCGGAAAGGCATCCCCCACGTCCCGCGCAATCCACTGTAATAAACGCGCTTTCTCAGCGCGCGAGAAGTTAGCAATAGCCTGTTGAGTTTCTTCGACTGAAATCATTATGTCTTCCCCTCCTCGCTCGTTCGACATCACTCCGCTTCAACGTGATGATGCGCGTGTGAATCGCTTATCGTGCGCGCCGTGTATGAACGAGCGAAACCGCGTCGTATGGTTTGCCCCTCATCGAACCGCGCTTCGATTGATTGCGCCAACGAACTGTCAAAACCACCCGCACCTTGCATCATCAAAACGGGTTTCCACACATCGCTCACAGAGTGATGCACTTGTACCTCGCGTTGCGCCCGCGCCATGAAATTCTCGACATCGGCGAGCGTGCGCGGCAGCTTCTCAGATAAGTTGCGATAACCCGCTTCGGTGATTAACACATCGTCTTCGATACGCACGCCGATGTTTTTGTACTTCTCGAACGCGGGACGCACGGCGGCGATGAATTTTCGCGTCTCCGGCGTATCAGGGAGATTATCAAGGGCGTCGGGTCGAATATAAATGCCGGGTTCGACGGTGAAAACCGTGCCGCGCATTAAGGGTTGCGCTCCGCCGACATCGTGGACGTTCATGCCGATCCAGTGCGATGTGCCGTGTATAGACCACATCTTGAATTGATTGGATTCGCGGTCGGTCGTCAAACCGAGTTTGAATAAACCTTCGCGCATCACGTTGTTTGCCGCGTCATTGATTTCCTTAAAAGTAGCGTTTGGCGTGATAGCTTTAATGCCCGCTTCCTGCGCGGCATACACGAGGTTATAGATTTCGGCTTGCGCCGCGTTGAACTTGCCGCTTACTGGAAAAGTGCGCGTCACGTCCGCCGTGTAGTGGTCATACTCCGCTCCGACATCCATCAACAATAAATCGTCGCGCTTGATTTCGCCGCGCGATTCCCAGTAGTGAAGCGTCGTTGCGTTCGCCCCGCAGCCGACGATTGAGGGATAACCCCAGTAGTCCGCCCCACGACGTTTGAACGTATATTCGACTTCTGCCTCGGCTTCGTATTCGTGTTTGAGATTGTGCGCCGCACCCATCGCACGCCCTAAGGCTTCGGTTGTAATGTCAACCGCGTGTTGTAAAAACTTTTGCTCCATCGGCGACTTGATTAAACGCGCATTGGCGAAAATCGGAAACGCGCTTTCGATAGCGACATCCTTATTCGTCTTTTCCCACTCGTTCGCAAAACGCGCTTCCTGCATCCATTCACGGGCTTCATCACGCGCATCGGCACGCGGTGCGAGCATCAAAAGACGCGCTTGCTTGGCGGCGCGCGCGGCAAATAAAGCGAGTAGATTTTCGTTCGTTTTGTTGGTGGCGGCAGTATCTCCGGTTTTAATTAACATGCTTTCCGGCGGTGCGTTATAAACCGTGCCTTCACCGAACGCGCGGATAAACGCGGGAAACTCTCGCACGTCGCGTATGTCGCCGATGCCGGAAACCCTTCTCGCATCTTCGGGACTGTACATGTACCCCGTCCACGTCTCACGCGCCGGATTGCGACGCGGCAAAAACAGTACGGTCGTCGGTTGCGCGTCGGCGGCAACTTTGAACATTACGAGGCGCGCATTCTCTTGGCGCAAGTTCGTCAGGTAATAAAAATTATTTTCCTGACGATACTCATAATCAACATCGTTCGTGTAGATGCGCGGCGCGGCGGCGAACAACACCAGCATCTTGTTCGCATCCATCGCCAACGCGACACGCCCGCGACGCGACGCGAGTTCACTCACTCTTTCGGCGTCGGTGATAACGGGCGCGGGCGGTGTGAGACGTATCGCGGGCGCGCTGTTGCGCGTCTCATTCGCGGCGACTGATGTGATGACTGTTCCGGTTATTAAGGTGAGCGACATCAGTGTCACTGTGATTGTGTTCAATGTTGATGTTGAAAAGCTGCGGCGCATAATGTGTGTACCTCGTAATTCGTAACGTATCGGGTTGAAGGTTTGATGCCCGAAACCAACTCAAAAAATGCTTGACGCTCTGCGGCATTTTGCTCTGCGTCTCTGCGGTCGGAAACAACTCGAAGGCTATTTAACCGCAGAGGCGCAGAGGGCGCAAAGGGATTCAAACTTTAGCTTACACGAACGCGCGCTTCGCGTGACGATTGATTGCCGAAGAAGTCTTCCGCCAACACGCGGACGCGATAGATGCCTTTTGGAAGTTCACCCGTGCGCCAAAATTCTTCAGTCGTCACACCGTCGCGCAAGGTATTCGTGACGATGTAATCGAACACGGTTTGCGGTGAATATCCGGCTTGGCTGCCAATCGCATAAACCGTATTAGCTCCGAAACCCGTAGCACGCGCCGCGACGGGAAGACGGTCGAAAGTCAATGTCCAACGTGGTTCGTTAAAGTTTGCGACGGGTTCGCCGTCGTCGTTCAGAATTTGATAACCGAGACGATACACGCCCAACCGCCGACGTTCCGCATCGCCCGTCATGCGGTCATAAACACGCGCGACGATGCTTACATCGCCGCTGACTTCGATTATCGCGCCGGACGTTTTCTTATTCGTCGTCGGCGTGTTCGACTTCGCGTTGTTTATTTCTGAAGTGTCGGGCGCGGGAAAACGTATGCCGTTTGTTTCGATGACGGGGGCAACATCATCTTTAATGCCGGGAAGTTCGAGGGCGGCAAGCGGGTTGAGTTCGTGTCCGTAAGCTCCGGCGATAAGGTGCGTGTGGTTCTGATTGTTAAGCGTTCCGAGACGTTCGCCCGCTTGAAAAACCGTACCGCGCCGCACCCGCGCCTTTATGGTTTTCCCCTTTTCGTCGCGCTCAAACATAAAGCGCGCATCGTTAAATTCGCGGTCGTCTTTGTCACGCCCAAGTCGCAAATGTATGTACCCGAACGCGGCAAGGCGCAAGCGTTCGCGCGCTCCGCCCGTGCCTTCGAGCGCAAGGGGACGCAGGGCGACATCATCACGAATCGCCAGCACGGTTTCGCCGTAAGCACCGGGAATGTCTATGCCGTTATGAAATCTGCCGTCTTCATCCGGGGCGACGATGCCGCGCACCTCGCCGAAGGTCGCCGCGATTTCACGCGGTCTTTCAACGGGGGCATAACACCATCGCGGCACACCCTGACCGCGAAAACTCGCGGCTTGCGGTTGTAAGCTTCGCGCCTCGTCCGCGCTCATCACACCGCCGCGCATCCCTTCACGATTGCCTATAAAACGCACGGCGTGATTTTCAGAATCTGCGACCACGATTTCACCTCGCGGTGTCGCGGCGATGCCGTTCGGACGTTGAAGCGTCGCGGCTTGCAAGTCGCCGTCAATGAAATTCGTGTCCCTTGCCGCACCGATAATCGTTTCGATTTCCGCGAGATGCGGTGTGTTCGGGTTCGCGGTTTGATTACTGTTCGATGATGCGTTGTCGGCTTTATCAACCTTGCGGTTAAACCTTAATCGCTGCACACGCGCTCCCGCCGCTTCGGTGACATAGACATTACCGAAAGCATCCACCGTCACGCCGACAGGCTCGCTAAACACGGCTTCACTTTGAGCATCGTTCATCGCGGGTGAATCGGTATTGTTTGGCGAGAGATTTATCGCGGTGGTCGTGAGCGTGTCGGGCTGGTTTGCTGTTTGAAGAATCGTGCGCGTCGTGTCGTTCGCTTCAATCAAACGCAGACGATTGTTTCCGGTGTCGGCGATGAGCAACGCGCCGTCGGCTAACACGGCGATGCCGCACGGCGTATCGAAGCGGGCTTGCATCGCATTCATTGAATCAACAAAGCCGCGCACGCCGTCGCCCGCGACGGTTCGCACAGTCGTCGTACCGGAAGCGAGTTTTTCAATGCGGCGTATGCGGTCGTTGTAAGTATCGGCGACGTAAATC
>JBGTMR010000163.1:0-5481 GCA_041743485.1 Pyrinomonadaceae bacterium | reverse complement strand
TTTAAGATTCTCGGCGGTTTCGGGTCGGGTGCTAAAACCTGCGGCAGTAAAGTCGCGGTCGGTAGTTTGCCTTTTGAAGCCGGAATGGGTTCTTCGCGTCCGCCGCCGCCGCCGCCCGCCGCTTTGATGGGTTGGGGTTTCGCGCCGCCGCCCGTCCCTTTCGCGTTGCCGCTCGCGCCTTCGCGGTCGGGTTTGGGTTCGGGTGTCGGTTCAGGTGTCGGAGCGTCTTTGAACATGCCGATAAATTCGATGTTCTCGTTCGGATTTATTGCCGCCTGTTCTTGCATTCGCAGACTGTTTATGGCGAACACCAAACCAATAATCAATGCCAGACCGAAAATGGATGAGGCGATGGCGATGGCGTTGTTCGGTTGTCTGACCGTGTTCCATGTGAGCGTGCCGTAGCCGACCGCGACACGTTTGGTAAAGCCTGCGGGGTCGCGCTTAAATTCCGGGTACGTCAGTTGTGACGCTTGAGCGACGCCGCGCAGTTCCGCCAGCAAACGAGTCGTTATGCCCGTGTCCTGAATAAACGTCAGGTTGTATTCGCCGCGCTCAGGACGCGCACGCGGAATCACAATCTCGTCATCAATCGCATCGGTAAGGTGCGTGCCGTTATCTGTGTGCGCGGTTGTCCCGTTGGTGTGATTGTACGCCGCGCCGTTGCCGTTGCCCGTCGCGGACGTCGCTTCGTAGTGCGCGAAGTTTGCCGTTTCATCGCGCGTCGTCGCGGCGTTGACGGGGTTTGTCGCGGCGTGCGCTCCGGCGAATGCGACCGCCGAATCAATCGTCACGTCCGGGTCGTATTCATTTGGCGTTTCCACCGCTTGAATGTTTTCCGCCGCTTGATAAGCGTTGAGCGGCGTGCCGTCCACCGGACAAAAACTGAATTTGTCGGCAAATTCTTCATGACATGTAGAACATCTTTTCATCTTCACTTCCTCGCCTGTCTGTGTCTTCTGTTCGTCGGACAATTGATATGCGGAAACCAACCCCTGTGCTTCTGATGCGCTTCCCGCATTTCGCGTTGACAATGTTTCCGCCGCTAAATTCAAATTCGATGCTTCGCGGTAAAGAGCGTAAATCCGATTATCAAGGGCGGGCGATACATCCGGGACGCCCCACGCCTGAAGAACTTCGCGCAGTTCCGCGTCCTGTTCATTGTCGGGCATCGGCGATGGTTCGGGTTTATGTGCGTAAATTTCGTGGTCGCTCATCTTGCGTTATCCAAAATCTTATAACTAAATCCGTCGTCTTGTTTGGCTTCGATCCTTGAAAGCTTAATGCCGGTATGCTTTCAATGCTCGACGCTTATCATTTCCCCGCGCGCCGCTTCTCTTTCGTTTGCAACTTCTGCGCGATAATCCGCGAGATGCGTGCGAAGGGCGTGGCGGGCGCGATGAAGGCGGGCTTTCACCGTTCCGATTGTCGCGTTTGAAATGGAAGCGATTTCGGCGAGCGACAATTCTTCAAACTCAAACAGGATAATCGCTTCACGTTGCAAAGGCGGCAACTCTTCGACCGCGCACCGCACGACGCTTGCCAATTCTTCATCAATCAAAGTTACGAGCGGGTTGGCGTGCGTCGTTGTCATCGCCGGAAACATCGCTGCGTCGTCCGTCCCGTCAAGCCCGATTTCGATTCCTTTGCGGCGCATGATTTTGAAAGCCGCGTGACGCGCGATGCCATACAAATACATTTTCAAATTGCCGCGTGTCGCATCGAATCCTTGCGGCTGACGAATCAAAGTTAAAAAGCATTCCTGCACGATGTCTTCCGCCGCTTCGATAGAACCCAACAAACGATACGCAAAACGGAAAAGCCCTGTGCGGTGCGTTTCGTACAACTGACGGAAAGCCGTTTCGTCGCCTCTCGCGGCGCGGCGCAAAAGTTCGCCGTCGTCAATCGTTGCTTGGGCTTCGTGAATCAAATTCACCTTGCTTTTCATCATCGCCCGCGTCGCTCTGGAATTACCGTTAAACAAGGACGCGCCGCGCTTTCTAAATGTTATTGTTCCGACGAAGCGAAAAGGATACGCTCCGCTTGAAAAATTATCGGCTAAAGAATTGCGTCCGCACTTAACTCGACTAGCAGAGGGCGGCAACCCGCTTCGCACATCGGCGCGTCGAAGCACTACGCGCTCAATCTCTCACCTTATCAAACAAGAATCATATTACACGCAATCTGATTCTCGTCGCCCCGTATTCAAGCAACTTGGATGCGCCCGACGGACAAACGGTTGACGCGCCGCAAAAGCCGCATCTAAACTGCCAATCAATAAATCAAGTCATGACAATCTTCAATCAGCGATTCATAAATTCTCAAGCCGTCTCATCACCGACAGGCACATCAACCCGCTTCACAAACGGTTTTGCGAAGCTATTGGCGGTCTGTTTCGCGGTGATGCTCGCCGCGTTCGCACAACTCACGACCGCGCAAACAAGCGCGCAAACCATACCGGAAGCCCGCCGCGAAAAGCTGCTCAACAACTTAACAATCCTGCACGTTCCGCAAGGCAGCGACGGGAATGTACTGATGAAACTGCGCGTCAATGGCGGCGCGGCTTTCGACTTGACGAACAAGGAAGGCACGGCGCAACTGCTCGCCGACGCTTTATTTCCCGACGCGGAAACCTTCGATTTTGTCCGTGAAGAATTGGGCGGCACGCTTGATGTCGCGGTCGGTTATGACGAACTGACCATCACGCTTTCCGGGCGCGCTTCGGAAATCGAACGCATGGTTGAATTGCTTCGCACCGCCCTTATCACGAACCCGAATGTTGACGCCGCGACTTTTCGCCGCCTGCGCGACAGTCGCATTAAAGCCGCGACCGATGCCCTCACGACTTCACAATTCGCCGCGCAAAACCTTTGCACCATCGCCGCCCAACAACAAATTTACGGTCAAGCTTTCCCGCTCGGACGCACGCCGACGGGTTCGCCCGCATCACTCGCACGCATCGAACCCGCCGATTTGATTCTCGCGCGCGAACGATTCTTGAATCCGAACACGTCGGTTCTCGCCGTCGTCGGCAACGTCGAACCCGCGCGTTTGCGTCGCGCCTTACGTCAGTATCTCGGTTCATGGCGCATGAGCGACCGCGTTGTTCCCGCGACATTTGCACGCCCCGATTTCAAACCCGCCGCGACCTTAATCATTGACCGACCGCAAGGCTACGATGTCTGCGTCGCAGTGCGCGGCATCGCCCTTCGTGACCGTGATTTGTATGCGGCGCACACGCTCGACTTTATCGCGCAAGACCGTTGGCGCGCGTCGCTCGGCATTGACAGAAACTCTGTGACGCAAATTCCGAATTATAGGGTCATTCATTCTTCATACGACATCGGCGGCATCTTCAGTTTCAACGCCAACAGTTCCACGCACACCGAAGCCGCCGTCGCCGCAGCCAAAGCCGTTGCGACGATTAAGGCTCTTGCCACAGGGATCACGGCTTCGGAATTAGACGCAGCGAAGCAAAGCTATCTGACATATTTACAAAGCCAAGTCAGAACGCCTTTGTTCATCGCAGATGCTTTGATTGATAAAGAAATTTACGAACGTGACCGCAATACGACGGAAAGCATAATTCGCAACCTCACCCTCGCCGACGTGCAGCGCGTTGCCCGCAATTTATTCACCGATGCCAACATCGCCCGCGTGTTTATCGGCGATGCGGCGATGATCAAAACCGAACTCACGCGCGCGGGCGATGCGAACGTTCAGGTCATCGCGTTTAGTCCTGAAATCGGCGTGCAGAACGTGAAAGCCGCACCGAAACAGGCGACCACCAAACCGACGACGACGCCCGCGCCTAAGTCGCCCGCCAATCGCCGCACGTTCACCTTGCCGCCTTCATCGCGTCCTTAAAAACGGCGCGCCGCATCTCTCAATAAACTTTGCCTTTCAACATTTCAGCACCACACGCCACCACCGCCGCCGAACGCGAGAACGCACCCGAAAGCACGCGCCTCGAACACGCGCGTCAAGTGCGTTCGATGTTCGGCAGCATCGCCGGACGCTACGACTTACTCAATCATCTTTTCTCCGGCAACACCGACACGCGCTGGCGTCGCAAGGTCGCGCGCACGCTCGACGATACGCTTAAAAACCCGCACGCCGTTGTCCTCGATGTTGCGTGCGGCACAGGGGATTTAGCACTCGCGCTCGACCGTCAAGGGCGTCAAGGCACAAGTCACAATCACACCGGAGCGCGCATCATCGGCGTTGATTTCTGCCACCCGATGCTCAAAATCGCCCGCGCCAAATCAACCGCGATTCCGTTTATCGAAGGCGACGCTCTGCGGCTTCCGTTCGCGGACGATTACTTTGACGCCGCGACTATCGGCTTCGGCTTGCGTAACCTTGCGAGCGTCAGCGACGGGCTTGCGGAACTCCGCCGCATACTCAAACCCGGCGGGCGTCTCGTGATTCTGGAATTTTCCAAACCCGTCATTCCCGGCTTCAGTCAGGCTTTCAACTTTTATTTCAAGCACATTCTGCCGCGCATCGGTGATACCTTAAACGGCTCATGCGGAGCGTACATGTACCTCTCCGATTCCGTGCGTAAGTTTCCCGACCAACACGAACTCGCACTCCTCATGCGCGCTTCGGGCTTCGACCAAGTTTCATTTCACAATCTGACGGGCGGAATCGCGGCAATTCATTCGGGACGTAAATCGTAAATCGTGAATCGTGATAAGAAAGAAGAAAACAGTTTTAACTCATCACGATTCACGATTTACGATTCACGATTTACGATTCACGACTTATGAAATTCAAACTTCTCAACTTCGCCCGCCGCGCCGTGTTGCTTCTGCTCGTGATGTTCACGGTGGTGTCGCTCGTCACGTTGTTGATTGAGGTTGTGCCGGGCGACCCCGCGACCGCGATTTTAGGTGAACAGGCGACGCCCGAACAGATTGCACAGTTCAATGCCAAACACGGGCTTGACCGTCCGGCGTTCTTCTTCACATTCGCCCGCGACAAAAGCGCACCGGAAAGCCCGCGTCAATTCAAGTGGCACGGGTGGCGCAATCGTTATGTCGAATACTGGCGCGGCATTTTGCACGGCGACATGGGGCGTTCGTTTCGCAACGATAAACCCGTGACCGAGATTTTAATGAGCCGTTATCCGGCGACGATTGAACTTGCCGCCGCCGCCCTGTTCGTCGCCGTACTCATCGCCATTCCGCTCGGTGTCATATCGGGACGCAATCGCGGAACGTGGATTGACAACGTGTTATCCGTTGTCGCCCTCGTCGGCATCTCGCTTCCCGGCTTCGTTTTAGGTCCCGCGCTGATTTACTTTTTCGCGGTGCGCTTAGGCTGGCTCGCGCCTTCGGGACGAATTGAATGGAGCGACATCATCTTGCCCGCCGTCACGCTCGGCGCGGCACTCTCCGCGCTCCTGACGCGCATGGTGCGCTCATCCGTTATCGAAGAACTCGGCGAAGATTACGTCCGCACCGCCCGCGCCAAAGG
>JBGTMR010000162.1:0-23231 GCA_041743485.1 Pyrinomonadaceae bacterium | reverse complement strand
GTCATATAACACCTTCGTCGAAGTTCGAGTCAACGTAAATCTTCGCCGCGTCCTTGTCGGCAAATTCGTTGCCCAATCCGCATCGCTTCGCTATCATCGAAACCATTATCTAACAGCCCTTGCTTTTCACGTTCAAGTCATTTCCGTATAACCGCGATGCCGTTCACACGCTTTGACCGTTATGTCGAACGCCACGCCGCCGAGTTTGTCGCGCGGCTTCAAGGCTTGTGTCGGATGCCGTCAATCGCGGCGCGGGGAACGGGCGTGCGCGCGGTCGCCGGAATGGTCGAGGAGTTGATGCAGCGCACGGGCGGCGGGACGCGGGTGTTTGAATACGGCGGCGGGTTTCCGATTCTCTACGGCGAGTTCGGGGCGGGCAGTCATTGCTTTATCATTTATGGACACTACGACGTGCAGCCCGTCGAGGAACTTAGCGAGTGGACGACGGGACCTTTCGCGGCGCACATCGCGGACGGCAAGTTGCGCGCACGCGGGGCGGCGAACAGCAAAGGCGATTTGGTCGCGCGTCTCGCCGCGATTGAGGCGTACCAAAAGACATTCGGCAAGCTTCCGGTGTGCCTTCGTTATATCGTCGAAGGCGAAGACGGTTTGGGGAGTCCGAGTTTGTATCGCTTCGCGGCGGAAGAAGCGGAGTTGTTGTGCGCCGACGGTTGTATTTGGGATGACGGTTATCGTGACACGCGCGAACGTCTTATCACGAGTCTCGGTTTCAAAGGCATTCTGTTCGCGGAATTGCGCGCACACGGAGCGCGCACAGACGTTCACTCGAAGTGGGGCGGCATCGTGCCGAACCCGGCGTGGCGACTTGTTCACGCTTTGGAAACGATTCAAGCCGCGAACGGCGAAATCAAGATTGACGAATGGACGGAACACATCGCCGTCGCTTCGCCGGAAGATAAGGAAGCGCTGCGTCTGCTCGAATTAGACGAAGCCGCCCTCAAACACGAATTTAGAATTAAGTCTTTTTCGCGCGAACTGACGGGACGCGCCCTCGCCCGCGAATACGTTTTAGGCGCGACATGCACCATCAGTGCTTTGGACGCCGGATACGCGGAAGCCGGAGTTAAAACCGTCATCCCCGCGAGCGCGACGGCGCGGCTCGATTTTCGTCTTGTCCCGAATCTGACGCCGGAGCGCGTCGTCGAACTGCTTCGCGCGCACCTCGACCGTCGCGGTTTTAATGACATCGAACTCATACAAATCATCGCCGCGCCTTACGTCAAATCGTCGTCGCGCTCGTTCGTCGCGCAAGCCGCGAGTGTGGCGGCACAAGAAGTTTATGGCGCGCCTTCAGTTGTCTATCCGCTTGACCCGGCGAGTGGGGCGGTCGGCGTCGTGTGTTGTAGGGCGGGCGAAACGGAAGCGATGCCGGTCGTGTCGTTCGGAGTTTCACATGCCGCATCGAACCCGCACGCACCCGATGAAAACATTCGCATCGAAGATTTTATTGACGGCATCAAGTATTTCGGGCGCGTGATTCACAATCTCGGAAGCTTAACCGAAGCGCGGTTGCCGGAACGACGCAAGCGCGCCGCACCCGTTCACAAATGATCTTTTTCTCGTAAGGACTTTCTCAAATCTAAGATTTCAAATTTGAGATTTCAAATTAAGATAAGGACAAAACCAAAAAGAAAAACGAAAATGGAAAAGTCCCATCTTGATCTTCCATTCAAACCGAAACGAAGATGTCCAAGTCCTCAACCGAACATCAATCTGACATCGCCCGCGACATCGAAACTTTACGCGCTGAAATCTTGCGCCACGAAGCTTTGTATTACGTCCACGACGCGCCGGAAATCACAGACGTTGAATACGACGCCCTGATGCGACGTTTGAGTGAACTCGAAGACGCGCACCCGGAACTTCGCGCCTCCGACAGTCCAACACAGCGCGTCGGCGGGCAACCGAGCGAAGGCTTCGCGGAAGTCGCGCATCCGCGCCCGATGTTGTCGCTCGATAATTCATACAACATCGAAGACCTTCGCGCGTTCGATGAAAGGTGTCGCAAACTCTCCGACGGGCGCGCCGTGAGTTATGTCGCTGAACTGAAAATAGACGGGCTTTCGTTGTCGCTTCATTACGAAAACGCGACGCTCGCGCGCGGCTTAACTCGCGGCGACGGAAAGCGCGGCGAAGACGTGACGCAGAACGCCCGCACGATTCAAACGATTCCTTTGCGGTTGAAAAACGATAAAGAAATTGACGCGCTTCACGGTATAGAAGTGCGCGGCGAAGCTTATCTTTCACGCAAGGCGTTCGAGCGGTTGAACCTTGAACGCGAAGAAAAGGACGAAGCGAAGTTTGCCAATCCGCGCAACGCCGCCGCCGGAACGATTCGCCAACTCGATTCAAAAGTCGTGCGTTCGCGCCGTCTGGATTTCTTCGCTTACGACGTCCTCGCCAATCGAAAGCCTTTTGCGACGCACCACAATGCGCTCGAATTTCTCGAAAGGGCGGGCTTTCAAGTCAACCCGCATCGCGCCGTGTGCGCGAACATTGATGAAGTCATTGCGTTTTGTGACCGCATGGAAGCCGAACGTGACACGCTTGATTATGAGATTGACGGCATCGTCGTCAAGGTTGATTCGACCACGCTTCAAGAGGAATTCGGCACGACCGCGAAAGCTCCGCGCTGGGCGATAGCTTATAAGTATCCGGCGCGACAGGCGACGACGCGAGTTAATTCGATTGTCGTCCAAGTCGGGCGCACGGGCGCGTTGACACCTGTGGCGAACCTCGAACCCGTGCAACTCGCGGGGACGATTGTTTCGCGTGCGACGCTTCACAACGAAGACGAGATACGCCGTCTCGATGTTCGCACAGGCGACTATGTGAACATCGAAAAGAGCGGCGAGATTATCCCTAAGGTTTTGAGCGTCGTCACCTCGCGCCGCACCGGAGAGGAAATTGAGTTCATACCGCCCGCGCACTGCCCTGTGTGCGGCGGCGACATCTCGCGTCCCGAAGGCGAAGCGGTGTCGCGTTGCGTCGCGGCGGATTGTCCGGCACAACTCAAGGCGCGTCTGCTTCACTTCGCGTCACGGCGAGCAATGCGTATCGAAGGCTTGGGCGAAGCTTTAGCCGAACAGATGACGACTACGAAACTCGTCCACGATGTGAGCGATTTATACAAACTCACGCTCGCGGATGTCGTCGCCCTTGAGCGCAAAGCCGAAAAGAGCGCGACGAATCTGCTCGCGCAAATCGAAGCGAGTAAGACGCGCGAACTGCCGCAACTCATCTTCGCGCTCGGCATAAGACACGTCGGCGAACGCACCGCAGGGATTCTCGCGCGTGCGTTCGGCTCACTCGTACGACTCGAAACCGCGACGGTCGAACAACTCGACGACGTGCCGGAAATCGGTTCGGTCGTCGCGCAAAGCGTCCACGATTGGTTTCACGACGCGGGCAATCAGGCACTGTGTCAAAGGTTAAGTGAAGCCGGAGTGCAAACCGAATATCAAACCGCAAACACCGCACCGACCAGCGAAATCTTCGCGGGCAAACAGTTCGTCTTAACCGGAAAACTCTCCACACTGACACGCGACGAAGCCCGCGCCCTTATCGAACAGCACGGCGGGCGCGTGGCTTCATCGGTCAGTAAGAAAACCGATTACGTCGTCGCCGGAGAAGACGCAGGTTCAAAACTCGACAAGGCGAACGAGTTGGGCGTGACGGTGATTGATGAAGAAACCTTCAAGCAGATGTTGGAGGTTAGAGCCTAGATGTTAGAATCCTCAAGCTACCACTAAACATCTGACATCTAATATCCGACATCTACTTTATGACTACAAACAATTCAAACAATAATCTCAAACTCGCGTACACGATTCTGTGCGACGATGTGCGCCTCGAAGCCGGAAACAAACTCTCTTTGATGGGTGTGTTTCAAAACATCATGGTGCAGCAAATTCCCGTCTCGCTTATCAAGTTCGCGGTCGTCAATCACTGGCAGGGCGGCGGCGGGATACATCTCTCCGAAGTTCGCATCCTCAATGATGACCGCACGCAACCCGTCGTCGTCTCGCAACCGACGCGCTTTGAAGTCACCGACGGCGGCTTTGCCGACAACATCAGCTTCTTCGTCAACGTCACGTTTCCCGAACCCGGACGCTACTGGATACAGACCTTAATTGATTCGAGCCTGTTCGATGAATTTCCGTTGATGATAGTCGAAGCCAATAACCAGATGAGCGTGTCTGATGCGGGTGCGGGTGAATCGGAAACGGTGAATTGAGAAGCGAGTTGCAAACGGCACTATAAGTTCACGCATCACAAGTTCATCGCTTGATGAAAAATGGTTACGTTGTTCAAAGCCTGAACTTCAAACACCGTATCATCACCTTCAATTTACTTCACCGGAGAATATTATGCCTCGCAAATCCCTACGCTCGCGGTCTGTCCTGCGCCTTCTCGCGCTAACCTTAATTAACATTTTGAGCTTTACCGGCATCGCACACCTCACGCCGCCGGTAGCCGCTTCCGCATTACTTCACGCCACACCACATCACCGCCCCGAATCAATCCACGCGAAAAATCCCGCACCTTCACAAACAAATCAAGCCGCGCAAACGCGCCTTAGCGAAGCCTACGGCAAACTGCCGCTTCAGTTTGAAACGAATCAAGGACAAGCCGACGCGCAAGTCAAATTCATTTCGCGCGGGCAAGGTTACAGCTTGTTCTTGACCGCGACCGAAGCCGTACTCGCCCTCCGAAAAGCCGGAGGCGAAAGGACGAAGAACAAAGCTAAACCATCTTCTTCCGTCGCTTCCGTCGTGCGTATGAAACTCGTCGCCGCGAATCCGCATTCGCAAGTCTCAGGACGCGAACCGCAAGCCGGACGTATCAACTACTTCACGGGCAACGACGCGCGACGGTGGCGCGCGGACGTACCGACCTTCGCCCGCGTCCAATACGATGATGTCTATCCCGGCATAGATTTGGTTTATTACGGCAATCAACGTCAACTTGAATACGACTTCCGTCTCGCACCCGGCGCGAACCCGAACAACATCCGACTCACATTCGACGGCGCGAACAAACTGGAAATTGATCGCGCGACCGGCGACCTCATACTTCATGTCACCGAAGGTCAAGTCCGGCAACACAAGCCGGTGATCTATCAAGAAGTGAACGGCGTCAAGCACCACGTCGCCGGTCACTATGTGCTGGCGAATAATCAACAGGTGAGTTTTCAAATTGATGATTACGATACGACCAAGCCGCTGGTCATTGACCCTGTTGTCTCCTACGCGACCTTCCTCGGCGGCAGTGCTGAAGACTTCGGTAATTCAATCGCCGTCGATGATGCGGGCAACGCCTACGTCACCGGATACACTTACTCGACGAACTTCCCCGTCGTTGGCGCGGCGCAGTCGAACCCCGGCGGCACAAACAGTTTCTATGACGCTTTCGTCACGAAGCTGAATGCTGAAGGAAGCGCGCTCATATATTCGACGTACTTCGGCGGCGACCGCGACGACATCGCCAATTCAATTGCGGTTGATTCAATCGGCAACGCTTACCTTACAGGGCAATCTCAATCGTCGAATTTTCCGACGACCGCGAACGCTTTCCGCCGAACTTCAACCATGCCCGACGCCTTCGTGACCAAGTTGGACGCGAACGGCGCGCTCGCGTATTCGACGCTGCTCGGCAGTTCCGGCAACGGCAGCGACGGCAGAGGCATCGCCATTGACAGAGCGGGCAACGCCTACGTCACAGGCGGAACCGGCGGCATCACGACGACACCCGGAGCCTTCCAAACAGCGTCCACCAGCGGCGAAACCGCGTTCGTCACGAAGCTTAACCCCGACGGCTCGGCTCTCGTTTATTCGACGTATCTCGGCGGAAGAACCACCGATTTCGGGCGCGGCATCGCGGTTGATTCGGCGGGCAACGCCAGTGTCACGGGAACGACCTTCTCGACTAACTTCCCGACCATGAACGCTTTTCAATCCGCCCACGCTAATGGCGGCAACGGCTCTGATGCTTTCGTGACGCGGTTGAACAACACAGGTTCGGGACTCATCTTCTCGACGTATCTCGGCGGCGGCAGTGACGATGCCGGGACGGGCATCGCCGTTGATACTTCTGATAATGCCTACGTCACCGGTTATACGTTCTCGAATAACTTCCCGACGGTGCGTGCGCTTGACAACGCCAATGGCGGCGGCTTTGACGCCTTCGTCGCTAAATTCAGTTTTTCAGGTTCGCCCGATTATGTGACCTATCTCGGCGGCAGCGGCGATGATGTCGGCTCCGGCATCGCCGTTGATGGTTTCCGCAACGCATACGTCACGGGCTGGACATCCTCCATCAACTTCCCGACGGCGGACGCCGTTCAACCGCGAGCCGGTCACGCCGACGCTTCGTGCGCCGGGGTATGCACCGATGCGTTTGTGACCAAGCTGAACGACGGCGGGTCAAGCCTTGTTCACTCAACCTATCTCGGCGGCAACGGCAATGAGAATTATTTCGGCGGCGGCTTCTCGTTCCGCCAAATCTTCGGCGGTATCGCCGTCAATAATACCGGCGACGATGTGTACATTACCGGCTCAACTTCGTCGGCGACGACCTTTCCGACGACCACGCCATACCAACCGACCTTCGGCGGCATCACCGACGCTTTCGTCGTCAAACTCGACGAAGTGGCACTTTCAGGTCGCATCACGGAACTGAACGGCAACGGCATCGCGGGCGTCACAATCACTGTTACCGTTGACAGAGAGAACGAGCCGGACACCGCAATAACGACCGAGACCGACGCGAACGGCAACTACCGGATTATTGATGTACCGGGCGGTTGTAGCATCTTCGTCGTGCCTTCTAGGGACGGCTATACATTCAATCCGCCAATCACAGGTGGCGTCAGTTCGCGCTGCGATGTCGTATTCAGAAACGAAGTCATTAACTTTTTTGGCGGAACGCAGGCTTACACAATTAGCGGGCGGGTCATAGACGCTGCGGGCAACGGTGTAAGTGGAGCGCAGTTGACATTGACGGCGACGCGCCAAGCATTCACACGCCAACTCTTCACCGACGGAAGCGGCAACTTTTTCGACGGCGGATTACTGGCGGGCGACAACTACATGCTGACGCTGGCGGATAGCTTCACCCCGTCGGGCGAGCGTCGTTTCTTTTCTCCGCCTAGTCGCACTTTCAATAATCTAAGCTCAAATCAAAGTGTTGTCTTCGAGGAAAACGTCCGCATCATCGGACGTCTAACAACGGATGGAGGTGCGGCACTCACGGGCGGGCAGATTACGTATTCATACACCGTGCAGAGAGACGGTTTCACGGGCGGCGCGGGCAGCGGCACGGCGAACCTCGTTTTCGGCAACACATACTCGGTCAGCTTACCGGCGGGAAGTACCGGCATCATCAGTGCTTCGCAAGCGGGTTATAGTTTCAATCCGCCCGGTCTAAGATTCGAGAATCTGCGCGCTAATACGACCGTCAACTTCACAGGAACACCGGCGACGACTTACAACATCGTGGGGCGCGTGCTGGACGGTCAGGGGAACGGCATCGCCTTTCTGCCCATCACGCTAAACGGTTCGCAGCTAAGAGAGGTTCGCACCGACAGCAACGGTCGTTACACGTTCGCCAACGTACCGGCGATTGGAACGTACACCGTGCGTCCGGCGCAACCTCTCAGTTTTGGGCGACCAACCGTCATCTATTCCTTCAAACTCAACACGCGAACATTCACAAACCTAAACGGCAATCAGAACGCCGATTTTGTCGCCGCACCGTTTCGCTCTCCGCGCTTTAGTCGCACGCGCAAGTGAAATTTTAGTTCAGACACCAAGAGGCGGGTTGTCGTATTAAATCCGACAACCCGCCTCTTTCGATGCGGATGAATGGAATCGAACCATCACGGTGTCACCACCACGGGCTTCTGAGACCCGCGCGTCTACCAGTTCCGCCACATCCGCGTGTGTGAGAAGGAAGTGACTATACGAACGGGCGCGAAGGGGTGTCAAGCGAGGCGGTTTGCGGGGCGGTGAACGGGTTGTTATAGTGCGCGAAGGTTGAAAAGACGTTTGATTTGTTCGTTCCCGATTCACGCATGTCGCAAGCATCGTCAAAGACAGAAAACGAAACCATCGCCGTTCGTTATGCGGAATTAAAGGGGCGCATCGCGGCGGCGAGAAGCAGGATTGAGCGCGATAATCGTGAGGCTGGCGAGGTTCGTTTAATCGCGGTCAGTAAAACTCACAGCGTCGAACGGGTGCGCGAAGTCATCGCCGCCGGAGCGTCCGACTTCGGCGAAAACCGCGTGCAGGAAGCCGCCGGGAAAAGTGAAATCATCGGGGGCGACGCTTCGATTGACGATGTTAGTAATAATGTGCGCTGGCATCTCATCGGTCACTTGCAGGCGAACAAAGCGCGACGAGCGGTGAATGTGTTCGATGCGATTCATTCGATTGATTCGATTGAATTAGTGAAGCGTTTGGAGCGTTTGTGCATCGAAGATGAGCGCGCGGAATTGCCCGTGCTTGTACAGGTTGATTTGGGCGGGGAAGCGACGAAGACCGGAATCGGTGTCGCCGACTTGCCGCCATTGATTGAGGCTTGCGCGGGATGCGAACGAATTAAGCTTGTCGGCTTGATGACTTTGCCGCCGTACCTTGAAAACGTCGAGGATGTACGCCCGTACTTTCGCCGCTTGCGTGAATTGCGTGATGAGTGGCGCGGGCGCGGAGCGTTCGCATCATCAAACGGTTATGCGAACGGTGAACTTTCGATGGGCATGAGCCATGATTTCGAGGTGGCGATTGAGGAAGGCGCGACTATGGTGCGCGTCGGGACGCAACTATTCGGAGCGCGAGAACGAGTTTGAATGCAATGTTATACGAAACTCTGCGGTTAATGATGTGCGGAGAAACAAATTTGAAAGCTGAAGAATTATGCAAGTATTAGCACTTATCTATCTGGTTTTTTATTACACAATCATCGGTTTGATTGGCGGCGTAATCCTGTTGATGCTGGTGCGTGCCGCCGTCAACTTCGCGGACTTAAATCCGTTCGGGCGATTCGCGTTGCTCGTCAGACGTTGGAGCGAACCCGTCGTTGCGCCCGTGCGCCGCGCGTTGGTCGGCTTCGGTTTCGGAGCGAACGCCGCGCCGTTTGTGGCGATATTATTGACGATACTGCTCGGCTATTTCGCCCTGCAATTGGTGACGACGTTACTTAATACCTTCGCCGGAATGCTTTACGCGGGGCAGGAAGGCAAGCCCATTGCACTTGTCGGTTATCTATTATACGGAGCGTTGTCTTTGTATTCATTACTGATTTTCATTCGCATCATTTTCTCGTGGGGAATGGTGTCGCAATTTAATCCGGTGATGCGACTCTTGACACGCGCGACAGACCCTTTGCTTGTGCCTCTGCGCCGCATCATCCCGCCGCTTGGGATGCTCGACATCTCACCGATTGTCGCGTTCATTTTAATCTGGTTGTTTCAAGCGGCGATTGCCGGAACGCTTTTACGCGGCTTGGAAACGGGGTTTTTCAGATAAACTTTTGTATTGATTCATCACGTCAGACAGCGCCCAAGATGATTGAAACTCGCCCGACGAAAGATGAGATAAGTTTTGCGGTGAGAGTTGTGCCGCGTGCGAGTCGCAGTGAAATCGTGGGTGAGCGTGACGGGATATTGCGTGTGCGTATCGCCGCCGCGCCCGTCGAAGGGGCGGCGAATACGTAGTTGATAAAGACCTTAGCGAAGGCATTCGGCGTCGCTGCTTCGCACGTCAACATCATCGGCGGGCAGTCGTCGAAACAGAAGCGTATAACAATCGTCGGCATCAACCCGGTGCGGGTCGCTGAAATGTTGAGCCGGTTCAGTGGTTCTAAAACGGGCGTCGGAATCTGATTTGCCCGCCGCAAAATTCGCGTGCTATATTCGCCATCCAACCGTTCCATCTTTAAGCAGTTCATCGTTATTTTATCCCAGAAAAAAACTATAGGACGTTTCAAAACACAGCATGTCTGGACACTCTAAATGGCACACAATCAAGCATAAAAAGGGCGCGCTCGACGCCAAGCGCGGCAAGTTGTTCACCAAGTTGATTAAAGAGTTGACGGTCGCGGCGCGCACGGGCGGCGGCGATACGGAAGCCAACGCGCGGCTTCGTAAAGCCGTCTCGGACGCGAAGGCGGGCAACATGCCGAACGATACGATTGACCGCGCCGTCAAACGCGGCACAGGTGAAATGGAAGGCGTCAATTACGAAGAGATAACTTACGAAGGTTACGGTCCGGCGGGCGTCGCGGTGATGATTGAAGCGATGACCGACAACCGTAATCGCACCGTCGCGGAGGTTCGTCATATCCTCGCAAAAAACGGCGGCAATCTCGGTGAAGCCGGTTCGGTCGGTTGGTTGTTTGAGAAGAAAGGTTACATCGTCGTTGACAAGAGCGCGCGTTCGGAAGACGAACTTTTTGAAATCGTGACCGACGCCGGAGCGGAAGATTTGCGCGACGATGAAGACGTGTACGAAGTCATCACCTCACCGACGGACTTCGATGCCGTGCTGACTGCGGTTAAAAACGCGGGCATCGAACCACAAGTCGCGGAGGTCGAAATGATTCCGCAAAACTACATCAAACTCGAAGGCGCGGACGCCAAACAGATGATTAAACTTATGGAGTCGCTCGAAGATAACGACGACGTGCAGAAAGTTTCCGCGAACTTCGATATGGACGAAGAAGACATGGAGTAATCGTGAGGAGTAAAAAGCAATCGGTATGCATTTCTCTACTCATCAATTATCACTCATCGCTCATCACTACTTATGAATATTCTCGGCATTGACCCCGGCAGTGAGACGACGGGCTGGGGCGTAATTGAAACGGACGGGCGACGCGCGAAGCTTGTTGAGTTCGGCGTGATTCGCTCGTCTTTGCGTGAACGTTTCGCGGTGCGTCTGCTTCGGATTAGCGATGGTGTCGAGGAGATTATAAGAAAGTTTGAGCCGGAGGCGTGTTCGATTGAGGAAGGGTTTTACGCCGTGAATGTTAAGACGGCGATTAAACTCGGTCAGGTGCGCGGCGTGGTTCTCGTAGCCGCCGAACGCGCGAAAGTTGAAATCGCGGAGTATGCTCCGCGCCTCGTTAAGCAAACCGTTGTCGGTTACGGAGCGGCGGAAAAGCATCAGGTCGGCGAGATGGTGCGTCTGCTTTTGAACTTAACCGCCGCCCCGCAACCCCACGACGCGGCGGACGCTCTCGCCCTTGCGATTTGCCATTCGCATCACCAAACCGTCAACCGCATTGCCGCGCAAAACCCACGCCCGCCCGCCGCAACCGCCGCGCGACTTGCACTCATTCAACGTCGCGTCGTTCGGTAAGCCGAACTTAAAGTTTGACCGCACAGGCGAACGTGCCATACATTTCGGGTAAGTTTAGCGTCAATTCGGTATTTTCGTCAGCCGATAGATTCAGGCGAAAAACAGCTTTTACAATTCACAGGATTTTCAACAATAGAAACCCCTCTCTATTTTAACCGGACGAATGGAGGTCAGTTTCGATGTACACTTTATGCTTCTCGCGGCAAGCGGTTTTACTGCTTGTGAGCGTTGTCTTGTTGTCCGCGCCGTGTGCCGCACAGAGGCGGCGCGCGGCAAATTTGAACGCTCGCACGGCGTATGTGATTGATGAAAGATTGGCGGCGTTGCGGAGTGAGCCGAAGTTGGAAGGAGATTTGACGCAACGCCTAAGTCGCGGGCGGGCGGTGCAGATCATCGGCAATCGTCAGGCGGACGGCGTGACGTTTTACCGTGTCGCGGTGACGCGCCGCACGCGCGGGTGGCTACCCGCTGACGCGCTCGTTTCGCCCGCGCGCCCTGAAGAAGATGCCAGATTTTTGCGGTTGATTCGCGGCTCGGATGACTTCGATAAACTCGACCGCGCGAGTCTGTTCTTGCAGGTGTTTCCGCGTTCGAGTTTGCGGGCGCAAGTCTTGGGTTTGGTGGGCGATGAAGCGGAGCAGTTCGCGCAAAGCTTAACGCGCGACGCGGCGCGAAGGCTTAATGAAAAAGAGATGACGGCGGGCGGCGCATCACGCATGATCTACTTTATGAATTACAACGGACTTGACCGTTTCAACCGCATCGGCGTCAAGTTCAAGTACGATGAAGCGGCGCGGGCTTTCAAGTATGACGGGGCGGCGTGGCGTGAAATCGTGCGGCGTTACCCGCAGAGCGCGGAAGCTGAAACGGCACGGGCGAAACTCGCCGCCCTTCCAAGTGACAAAGCGCGTTAATGAAATTTGTTCAGACAAAGCAACCGCGCACTCAATCGAAAATTGAGTGCGCGGTTGCTTGTTTTGCAAGTATACAACCTGCGACAAGCATCTTTATTGACTTGGACGCCGAACCCGTCCCTTGCGTGGTGTGTTGGTAATAGTCACTTGCATCGCTCGATTATCGAAGGCGGCATTGGCGACGCCGTTTAAGCTGACGAGGAAGGTTTCGTTAGTCTCATTCACGCGGTCGGTGAAGACACTGACCGTGAAGGTTTTGCTCGTCTCGCCCGGCACGAAGGTGAGTCTGCCGGACGCGGCGGCGTAAAGCCGACCCGACGAGCGGCGAAGACCGCCGCCACTTGGAGATTACAGGGAAATTGATTGACGAGTTGTTGAACGGAACAAAGTGCGAAAGTTAAAAGAAAGCGGTTGTTGCAAAATAACGGAAGGTTGAATGAACGGGTTGCAAAATCGGATGTGTGTCGTTAGATTGTGCGCGGCTTTAACAACTTTGGTTTGACGCTTCTCCCCTGCAAGTTTGGCGCATAGTCATTTCGCGCGACGGACGATTAAGGGAGATGAATCTGCCGCTTCATAATGGGTCGGGAGGAAAATTAAGTGCCAATCGGAACTTGTCCTGAATGCGAAGCTGATGTGCATGTAGATACTGATGCTGATAAGGGCGATAACGCTACTTGCAGCGAATGCGGAACGGAACTCGAAATCGTCGGGCTTGACCCTGTAGAACTCGACATTGCCGATGAAGAAGATTTAGATGACGATGACGACGAGGATTTTTGAGTCAGGAGCCAGAAGCCAGTAGCCGGAAGTCAGAATGAAGCAAGAAGATAGTTCAGTGTTTCAAGTTCAACGCTCATGCCTAACATTGAACTTTGAACACAGGTTTTATTCTGGCTTCCGGCTTCTGTCTCCTGACTCCTGTTTCGCCTGATAACCTTCGCGGTTTTGGCGCAAGGTTAAGCCGCGCGGTACTTCGACACGCAAGGTGTGGAAGCGTCCGTCGCGGCGTTTTTGTGTGTCGGGGTAGAACGATAAAACATACGCCGATGAAACCTCTTCCGCGAGTGCGCGAAACAGCGGCTCGAAATCTTTTTCGTTCGCATAGACGGCGCGCCCGCCCGTCTTATCAACCAAGCCGCTGACATCGAGCGGCGTCGGTAAAGGTTGTTGAGTGCGGCGAAGCGGGGATGCGAGGCGCGAGAATGACGGCAGCGTGACGCTGAAGATGCTGGTTTCGGCGGAGTTCGCGCGCTCAATCACGGTCGCAGGAGCAACCGTGTCGCCGACCGGAAAACCGTCCGTGACGACGAGGACGACTCGCTTAACAGGCTGACGGGCGCGTGTGCGGGGAGCGCGACGGGCGAGCAGGCGCACGGCATCATCAACCGCGTCGTAAGCGTGCGTTGATAAGCCTTCGAGGTCGCGCGTCAAACGGTCGAAGGCGCGATTGATTTTCTTAATGTCGTTGGTGAAACTTTGAAGCACGCGAACGCGCATCCCGAAACTCATCACCGCGAACACCGATGAATCACGGTTGAGGCGTTCGGCAAACGTGATGACCGCGCCGCGCAAGCGTTCGAGTTCCGCCGTCGTCATGCTGCCCGAAACATCGAGGGCGAAGACGACGGCGACGGGACGCCGCGCGCCGCCGCGCTGTTCGACGTTGAAGAACGCGATAGGCTTTTCGATTCCGTCTTCGTAAAGCTTGAAGTCACCTTGCCGCAAATCGGTGACGAGTTTTCCGTTTGCATCCGTTACGGTCACGTCGAGATGCACGAGGTCGGTATCAATTTCGATGACATCGTTCTCATCACCAGAAATTATTGGCGGGGCGGGCGGCTTGGTTTGCGCCGTCGCGTGGCGCGCGGCGACGTGTGATATAACGCTCAAACAAAGCAACACGCACGCTGCCCGAATGATGAATGAAACATAGCGGGGCAAACTTAAAGTGCGGTTAGATTTCGTCATAAGATATATTTCCGGCGCGGCGGGTTGATGATTTATATCATAGCCGCAATCAAGCAGACTTGGGTTTGAGGCTCATAAAAAGTGTTGTGAAACGGAGGCGAACAGAGGAATAGAAAATCTGAACATTTGAAATTGAATACTACAAATCCTCTGTTGACCTCCGTTGTGCCTCCGCTTACCTCCGTTCTACTATCTTGTCTCATTTCGTATCACCACGAGAGCATCAATATAGTTTGATAACAAAGGCAACACGAAGCGTTTGCCCGCGCATCAAGCTTCAGGTCGAAAGGAAAGTGATAACTTGAAGATTTATAAAATTATGAACAAGGTCGCATACGTTCTGTGCGTCGTGGTGCTATGCGTCGGCGCGTCGTCAACAATCGGTGTCGCGCAAAAGACGAACGGTGCGGGCGGCATAAAAGGGAAGGTGCGCGCGACTTCAAACGGCAAAGCGGTCGGCGGCGCAACCGTCACCGTGCTGGACGGCGAGCGCGAAGTGGCGACCGCGACGACAAACGATAAAGGCGATTTCGTGGTGAATAATTTGCCAATCGGAACTTACACGCTGACGTTTCGCAAACCCGGCTTGCGCGTCGGTTCGATTCCGAACGTCGCGGTTAAAAGCGGAAAAACAGTTTCCTTACGCGACACTCTCGAACTTCCCATAGATGAAGGCACACTCGCCTTTGTGCGCGGCAGCGTGTTCAACGAAGCGGGGCGCAGCGTTCCCGGCGTGCGCGTCGAAATCGCGCGCGTCGAAGGCGAAGGCGACGCGCGACGCTTAAACGCGGGCGTCACAGGCTTGACCGGAGAGTTCGCGTTTCGCCTCGCGCCCGAACCGGCGACGTACCGCGTGACGATTAAAGCCAACGGCGCGGAAACGGAAACCAAAGACGTGACAATCGAGAGCGCGGCGATTTACCGCATCGCCTTCACCCTGCGCCCGAAAGCGAGCGATGGGAATTAAGCCGCACGCGCATTTATCGGATGGTTAGACGCAGGGCGGTCATGTAAGGCTCTGCAATTCCACGCTTTCCGCGCCAATTTCTAAAGTCCGTCCGCTCTGAAACTCAAACAGTAAATTAAATTTTTCACTCTCAACCCATTTCTGCTTATAGCGGTACTCGGTCATTTCCGGGATTACTTTCGATACTTCGGACAAACATAAATCCTCGGACAACGGCATCTCGTCATTACGTCCCGACATTTTCAGAAACGCAAGATTACGAAAAACCAATTTGCACCCTTTAGCTTTATTCCCAGTATCACCCCAAGGATTACCTTCTTTGGAAGAAGCATCCCATTCCAAAGAAAGAGAATTATTTGGCACACCAAAGTTGAAGCCGAGGAACTCGGCGAAATTGTGCAAATCCCAATAATGCCCAAGCCCTTCGAGAGCTATGCCAGAGAACGGATGCTCTAAATCAAAGTTTATTAGCTTCATTCCACTCAACGATGCGCCTGATGCGTGCCTTAGTTTATCTTCGTTCGATTACTTCGCGCGCA
The DNA here is from genome assembly GCA_041743485.1 of Pyrinomonadaceae bacterium. Classification (GTDB taxonomy): domain Bacteria; phylum Acidobacteriota; class Blastocatellia; order Pyrinomonadales; family Pyrinomonadaceae; genus JANDLT01. The sequence continues at coordinate 7,459 of JBGTMR010000162.1, read as the reverse complement.
TCTAGTTCGCGTGCGTCCCCCTCGATTCTCACCTCATCGCTTTCATCCTCAAGCTTGAGTCGTGATGCTTCATATTCACCGCGCACAACCTTGAACCGCATCCGTTGATTGAGAAACCACGCCACCACGCCGAGCGCGGCGACGACGAATGCGCCATTGACGTAGCTCATCACCCACAGCGCGGCGGCGACGAATAAACAGAGTACGGCGACGATGTTCCAAGTTACTTTCACGGATTCTCGCGTGCGGCTTGTTTGAGCGATTGACCGCCGAAGAAGTTGCGCGTCGCGGAAGTTATGCGGCGCAAACGGCGCACGACTTTCGGCAGAATCCACGCGAGTATGATTAAGAAGATGGCGATGATGACGAGCAGGACGATTGGATATTGTGTGACGAGTGCCGCCGCTCCGATGACGAACGCATCTTCAAAAAGCGAAAGTCCCCAATTTGAAAACGGTTCGGGCGAGGTGTTTGCCGCCGCGCGCACCGTCGCCTTTGTGCCGTGTGTTGAGAGGGCGAGTCCGCCGCCGATGAGAAGGGCGATGATTTGAATTGAGGGGTTTAAGTTCGTCGTCGCGGCGAGGGCGAGAACGGCTCCGGCGGGAACGCGGATGAAGGTGTGAACGCCGTCCCAGATGGTATCAACGTAAGGGATTTTGTCGGCGACAAATTCAATCGTATAGAGAAAAGCGGCGACGCCGATGACGTAAGGATTGGCGAGCGCGTCGAGACCGCCCGGAAGTTCCGCCCACCCGAAGCGTTGAAGCAAGCCGAGTACGGCGACCGTCGCGTACAGGTTGACGCCGGACAGCCACGACGCGCCGAGACCTAAGCCGAGAGTTTCGATGATGTTCATAATGACGCTTCCGATTCGGTCATCAGTGCTTGACGCGGATAATTAACGCGGGGCGCGTTCGAGTTCCGTGACACGCCTGTCGAGCATGGCGAAGTCGGTTCGCATCTCATAAGTGTCGGCGGCGAAGATGTCGAGTTTTTTATTTATATGTTTGACTTCCGCCAAGACGTTCTCCCAAATCGGTCGCGTCTCTTGAAGCCGACGGTCAACCTTTTCTTCAAGCGTGGTCAAGCGCGAATTTAATTGATTGATAAAAACTTTCACCTCAAGAATTTCAGTTCGCAAAGTCTCGAAGCGTTCTTCCGAGCGTCGTTCTATCGTTTCAAGCCGCGCCAACACCTGTTCTTCAAATGATGCTTTGTTCAAATCGCGTGTCGTATCTTCGTTCATAACTTCTCCTTAACTAAGTTTTCTTTCGGTTCAGGCTTGCGTCACTTCTTCGTCATCGTCGCCGTCGTCCGCGCCGAGTTTGTCCGGTCGTTTGATGCCGAATTTATCGAGGCGGTATTGAAGCGTGCGGAAGGTGACGCCGAGGAGTTTCGCCGCCTTCGTGATGTTATAGTCGGTGCGCTCCATCGCCTGCATGATAAGCCCGCGTTCGACTTCTTCAAACGCGATGCCTTCGGCGGGAAGCTTGAAGTTGCTTTCACCCGCCGGACGTGTTTCCTGACGAATCTCTAACGGCAAATCTTCGACGGTTATCAAGTCGCTTTCAGCAAATAGAATCGCGCGCTCAAGTGCGGATTCGAGTTGTCGAACGTTGCCGGGGTACGAATAATTTTCCATCAAGCGACGCGCTCCGGCGTCGAGTCCGCGTATGAGGCGCGAAGTGTTGCGCGTGTGTTTGCGAAGAAAGTAGTTGATGAGAACGGGGATGTCGTCGCGTCGGTCGCGCAGTGAAGGCACGTCAATCGAAAGCACGTTGAGGCGATAATAAAGGTCGTCGCGGAAACGCCCGTCCGATGCCATTTGGCGAAGGTCGCGGTTGGTCGCGGCGACGACGCGGACATCAATCTTTATCGAGCGTGTGCCACCGACGCGGCGAATCTCGCGCTCTTGTAAAGCACGCAAAAGTTTCGCCTGCATGGTGATGTCGAGTTCGCCGATTTCATCCAAGAACAAAGTCCCTCTATCCGCGACTTCAAACAGACCTTTCTTTTCGGCGTGCGCTCCGGTGAACGCCCCGCGCTCGTGTCCGAAAAGTTCGCTCTCTAAAAGGTTCTCGTTAATCGCGGCGCAGTTGACCGCCTGAAACATTTCGGCGGCGCGCGGGCTTTGATTGTGAACGGCGCGGGCGATGAGTTCCTTGCCCGTCCCCGACTCGCCGCGAATAAGCACGGTCGAACTCGAACGCGCGACTTTGAGAATCATCTTCTTGACGGCTTCCATTTCTGGCGACGCGGAAACGATGTCGGAATCGAGCGATTCGAGTTTCATGAGCGCGCGATGAATGACGTTGAGAAGTTGTTCGCGGTCGTAAGGCTTCTCTAAATAATCGAACGCCCCGCGTCGTAAAGCTTCCTTCGCGGATTCGATTGAACCGTGCGCGGTCAAGAGGATGACGATGATTGAAGAATCGTAAGAGATGAGTTGCGAGAGAAGTTCGATGCCGTCAATGCCGGTCATCTTGAGGTCGGTTAAAACGAGATCGAAGTGGTTTTCGCGGGCGATTTTAAGTGCCGCTTCGCCGCTCGATGCGGTCGTGACTTTATAGCCTTCGCCCGCCAGAATTATTTCCAAGATTTCGCGTTGAGCTTTCTCGTCATCAACGACGAGAATGTTTTTGCGTGCCATGTATGTCTCCAGTGGTCAGTGGTTTTTCGCAGTGGTCAGTGGTTAGTAAAAAGCATTGTAGTTTAAGTACTTCGTTGGATGCAGTAAGAATGAGTCGAAACTGTTTTCAAACGGACTTTGAAAGTTTCGGGAGTTTTTAACTGAACTAATAGACCTCTTGCAAAAGTCGTCCCGTCAGGGACGTTTGATTTTAGCCCAGCGATTTATCGCTGGGTACAGAATGAACTGCCGTGTCCCGTAGGGACACTTGAAACTCCGGTCAGTCGTCCCTACAGGACTGGGAAATTTCCGACATTTCTCCCAGCGATGAATCGCTGGGCTATTATCAGTCAGTCCCTACGGGACTTTTGCAAGAGGTCTAATGACCACGCAAGAGGATGTGAGAAATTCACAGGTGGACAAGTGGTTTTCAACTGACCACTGACCACTGACCACTGCCCACTGCCAGAGGCAGACTCACCACAAACGTCGTACCCTCATCCGGTATGCTTTCGACGTTGATTGTGCCGCCGTGATCGTCAATCGCTTTCTTGACGATTGCCAAGCCGAGTCCCGTGCCGGTTTCTTTCGTCGAAAAGTAAGGCTCGAAGATTTGCGAAATATTTTCGGGGGCGATGCCTTCGCCGGTGTCCGTGATGCGGACGTGGGCGTGCGTCGTGTCATGCGTGAGTGTGACAATCAACGCGCCGTGCTTTGCCGACTCCATAACCTGCACGGCGTTGAGCATCAGGTTGGTAAAGACCGAGCGGAGCGCGTCCGCATCGGCGAGAACGGGCGGCGTATCATCGGGTGCGTTGAGATGCGTCGTGATATTGCTTTCGGCGGCTTGGGCTTCGACAAGATGAAGGGCGTCGGTGAGTGCCTGACGCAAATCAAGCGGTTCACGATTGAGGCGCGACGGGCGCGTGTAGTTTAAGAACTCCGAGATGCGCGCGTTGATGCGCGCGACTTCGGTTTTGAGATTTCCGGCAAGACGATTGAATGTTTCGCGCTTCGTCGCGTCTTCCGGCGCGAGGCTGTTCCGAAGATGGTCAAGCGTCAGGTTGATGTAGTTGAGCGGGTTGCGAATTTCATGCGCGATGGCGGATGCGAGACGCCCGACGACTGCCGAGCGTTCAGCCTGTTGAACCTGCATCTCCAGTTCGCGCGTGTGTCCGACCTGTTCAATCATGCGATTGAAACTCGTGGCAAGTGCGCCCATTTCGTCGCGCCGTGATTCCGCCGGAACGCGAAAACTGAAATCTCCGGCAGCGACGCGCCGCGCACCTTCCGACAAATCGGCAATCGGGCGCGTGAATCGCCACACGAGAAACGCGGCGGCAAAGGTGGCGAGAAGCAGGACAAAGAGAGCGGGAAGCAGTGCCGCCGCCGATTCAAATACCGCCGCATCGGGTGTGTTCGGCGAACCGAGAACAACGATGATGTAAGTCGTTCCTTTGTTGGTTTCGGTGCGAACCGGGAAGGCGCGCGGGACGCCGACCTGCGGCGGCGTGCGGTCAAAATCTTCGCCAAGTAAGGCGGCGATTTCCTGTGTCGCGCGTCCGGCATCAACGAGCGGCGGCAACGCGACTTCCGATAAGCGAAATTCTCGCACGCTGCCGTCGTTTAATGTCTCCGGTTGGAAGCGCGGGTCGAGGCTGTCCTTGATTAAACCGTCGCCGTTGACAATCAAGATGTTGATTAAACGGTCGGCTAGTTCCGGCGGCATCTCCGGTTGTTGGCGCGCCCTGATGTCGTTCAGGTATTGCGACGATGATACGCCTTCGAGCGCGAGACTCATGCCGATGGCGAGTGCCTGTTCCTGTTCACCGATGGTCGTCGCCACGCGCTTGGCGAAATAATAGTTGATTAGATACTGCACGCCGAGCGTCGCCACCAGCAACGCCGCCAGAACGAGCAACAAGCGAACGCGAAAACTGTTTAGGTGATGAAACACTTATGGTCTGAATTTCCTCAAAGTTTAAGATTAAAAGCGCAGGTTCACGTAAGTTTTGAAAGGTGTTTCAAAAAATGTGCAAAATTATGTTGCCGCCGTCGAAGTCCGATGTTATATTTCGCATTGTCTTCCACGCAATCTCTCCGGGAGACATCGGGCGCGCCCCTCACACCCTGACGCGCTCCTCACCGCTTTCTAAAAGCACAATGTTGATTCTGAAATTTGTTAAATGAAACCTTGAGTTTGATGCAGTTTTGTCTTCATCGCCGCACCTCTAGTGTCACTTTAAGTGGCAAGGTAGAAAGTGCGTCTGAAAGGGCTTTCAAGCCCGCGCTTGTGTCATCGGCTTGATGTTTAGCGAAGGGGTTTATACATGATGTCAAAAGTTTTTGCTTCCGCGCGCTTGTTCGTCGCGTGTTCTTTTATCTTGGCTTTGAGTTTCAATCTTTCCGTGCCGCAGGCGGAAGCCTCCGCGCAACGTAAAAAGGTTGAGAGCAAGAAAGCCGAAAGTAAAAAGTCCGGCGCGAAGAAAACGGCAACTGCTAAACAGGACAAATCACGCTCCGCTAAAGAGCGCGACGCCGACAGGAAAGACAAGCGCGGCAAGAACGCGCGCCGTGATGATAAGCCTGACGACAAGAAAAACAGGCGGGACAAGCGCGAAGATACCGCGAAGCGCGGCAAAGCCGACCGTGACGCGAAAGATAAAACCTCGAATAAAAAGATGACGGCGCGCGAACGCCGCGCGGAAGCCAACCGCCGCGCCGCCGAACGTCGGGCGGAGATTGCGCGCCGCGAAGCCGAACGCCGCGAAGCGATACGCCGCGCCGAAATCGCACGCCTCGCGCGTCTCGCCGCGATTCGCGCGATTGACCAAGGTTTGCGAAATGAAACGCAGGCTAACATCACGCGCGACGATACGACGGGCGAAGATATGGAAGTGCGCCGCGCCGCCGTCAGTGCGCTTGGCAATCACGCGGGTTCAATCGTGGTGATGAATCCACAGACAGGGCGCGTCTATGCGGCGGTCAATCAGGATTGGGCGATACGTCGCGGCTTCAAACCGTGTTCGACGATTAAACTCGTGACGGGTCTCGCCGGACTCACCTACAACGTCATCCCGCCCGCCGAAACAATCGAAGCGGGCGGCAATCGTTATCGTCTCGATTTGACCGATTCACTCGCGTACTCGAACAACGTCTATTTTCAGAACGTCGGCGGGCGCGTCGGGTTCGAGATGATGATGAAGACCGCACGCGAATTAGGCTTGGGTGAAGCGACCGGAATCAATCACGCGAACGAATCGCCGGGACGTGTTCCGGTTTTCAAATCCGGTTACGCCGTCAACCATATGTCTTCGCACGGTGACGATTTCGCCGTCACGCCGCTTCAACTCGCAAACATGACATCGGCACTCACCAACGGCGGCAAACTCCTCGTACCGCATCTGCCGCGCACGCCGCAAGAAGACACGAATTTCAAAACCGAAGTGCGCCGCAAGCTGACGTTCACGAAAGACGCGATGCAGCGTCTTCAGCCCGGCATGATCGGGGCGGTCAATTACGGAACTGCCAAACGCGCTTACGATGTGACGCAAACCATCGCGGGCAAAACCGGTTCGTGCATTGACAACGGAACATGGGTCGGACTCTTTACGTCCGTCGCTCCGATTCAAGACCCGCGCCTCGCCGTGACGGTTGTTCTCAAAGGTTCGGGCGAACGCGGAAAGATTGCCGCCGGAGTTGCCGGAAATGTTTTCCGCAGTCTCAACACACGCTTCGGCGTGGTCAATCCCAATGCGAAGCCTGTGCAGCTTGCGATTACGCCGCGCCCGAAACTTCCGGCGGCGGCGGCGGCGGCGATTAGCGACGAAGAGTCCGAAGGAGACGCGGCGGCAAGCGTTGATGCGCTCGGAACTCCCAATAACAACACTTCGGGTACGAATCAATCGGGCGTGCGTACCGTGTTAAAACCCGTCGCGCGTCCGACGCCGAATACTTTGAACGGCGCACCACAACCAATAACCACCGTCGCACCCGCCACAATTCCCGATGCGACGACCACTGCACCCGGCGGCAAGTTCGGCAAAAACGGAGAACGCCCGCGCCGCGTCACACCGTTTGCCCCGACAAACTAAATTCTACAGGACTTTCTCACTCCGAGTGGTTTCTTTAGTTTTCTTGTTTTGTCATTTGAGATTTCAAATTTCAAATCTGAGATTTCAAATTTCAAATCTCAAATAATGGGAAAGTCATATTCTACAAACAAAGTCCTGTTTGTCCGCTTGATTCTAAAATCTGCGTGGTGTGCGTCCGGCGTAAATCATTCACCGGGACAACATGCCACGCAGATTTTGTGATGAGCGATGTACCAAATGACACGCAAATTCGCTGTCGAAAGCGCATGACGTGCAACAGCGTTAAAAGCGATAACAGGGTAAAGACCTGAAGTTGTGTAAAATGCTGTTTTCAATTTTCACCCCACCTGCGGCACGATTAGTGCTTCACTGTGCTTTGATAACGCGGCAACGCGGGAAAATGTGTTCGCATCTGAAACGCTAATGATGCTTCACAACGATTTCTGACACACCTCCCCCGGTTCGGTAAAAGTGAATTGAAATGAATTGTTATGTCCGGTAAGTAATGTCCGGCAAGATTTAGATAAAAGTTCCCTGAAGGAGACGCTTTCGATGAAAAACAAATTTAGATTGATGACGCTTCTGGCGGCGACGGCAATCACTCCGCTCGTTTTGCCAGCTGTCTCGCCGTCAGGTCAATTTGCGGTTGTAGCGCAGACTGCCGACGAAGAGAAAACGAAACTTTATACCGATTTCTACAACGCGGTGACGGGCAACGGCAACGTCGTCAACGATG
>JBGTMR010000161.1:0-7654 GCA_041743485.1 Pyrinomonadaceae bacterium | reverse complement strand
TGGAGCGCGTGCCGTTCACGACGATTGATAACCTGATTGCGCGCCGCGATTTCGACGGCGGCAATAAGATAACGAGTGTGCGCGAAGCGAGTGCGCGCGGACGCAACGCGCAAGCGGGCGCACCGCTTCGTTATACGATTGTTGATACGATGATGCGAATTGATTTGCCGCGCCCTTTGGCTTCCGGTCAGACGTTCTCGTTCGCGGTTGATTGGAACTACAACATCAACGACCAACGCAAACTCGGCGGGCGCACGGGCTACGAGTTTTTTCCGACCGACGGCAATTACATTTACGAAATCGCCCACTGGTTTCCGCGCATGGCGGCTTATACGGAAGTCAACGGCTGGCAACACAAACAGTTTTTAGGCAGCGGCGAGTTCACCTTAGAGTTTGGTAATTATCAGGTTGAAATCACCGCTCCGGCTGACCACGTTGTCGCCGCGACCGGCGAATTGCAAAACGCGACGCAGATTTTAACCGCCGCCCAACGCCAAAGATTAGAGCAGTCACGCGCCGCGACGACACCCGTTTTAATCGTCACGCCGGACGAAGCACGCGCCGCCGAAGCCGACGGTGCGAACAAGACGCGCACGCCCGCGCCACAAACCAAGACGTGGATTTACAAAGCCGATAACGTCCGCGATTTCGCGTTCGCATCGAGTCGTAAATTCATCTGGGACGCGCAGGGTCACAACGTCGAAGGCAATCGCGTTCTCGCCATGTCCTACTATCCTAAGGAAGGCAACCCGCTCTGGGAACGCTTCTCGACGCAAAGCATTATTCACACGCTCAATGTTTATTCGCGCTATTCGTTCAAGTATCCGTACCCGATTGCGATAAGCGTTAATGGTCCCGTCGGCGGTATGGAATACCCTATGATTTGCTTTAACGGACCGCGCCCGCAGCCTGACGGAACTTACAGCGCGCAATCAAAGTACGGTCTGATTTCCGTCATCATCCACGAAGTCGGGCATAACTATTTCCCGATGATTGTAAATTCCGATGAGCGGCAATGGACGTGGATGGACGAAGGCTTAAACACGTTCCTTCAATATCTCGCCGAAGTGGAATGGGAGCCGAACTATCCTTCGCGCAGAGGTGAGCCGCAAAACATCGTCGAATACATGGCATCGAACGAACAAGTTCCGATTATGACCAACTCGGAATCCCTGTTGCAGTTCGGCAACAACGCTTACGCGAAACCCGCGACCGCCCTTAACATTTTGCGCGAAACGATTTTGGGACGCGCCGCTTTCGATTATGCGTTTAAGACTTACGCGCAACGCTGGCAGTTCAAGCGTCCTGAACCGGCGGACTTCTTCCGCACGATGGAAGACGCTTCCGGCACAGACCTTGACTGGTTCTGGCGCGGCTGGTTTTACACCACCGACCACACCGACATCTCGCTTGAAAACATCCGTTTGTTCCGCATAGATACGCGCAACCCCGACATCGAAAAACCTTTGCGAAAACAGGAACGCGATGCACGCCCGACGACTTTAGGACAAGAGCGAAACCGCGCCTTACCGAAACGCACAGACCAGTTTCCGACGCTCCGCGACTTCTATAATTCTTATGACGAACTCGAAGTCACGCAGCAAGACCGCGACGAGTATCAACGCTTCCTTCAAGGTTTGACTCCGCGTGAACGCGAACTGTTGGACTTGGGGATGAACTTCTACATCATGGATTTCAAGAACATCGGCGGACTCGTGATGCCGATAATCCTGCGCGTTGAATACACCGACAATTCATCGGAAATCATCAGCATTCCGGCGGAAATCTGGCGATACAACAACCGCGAAGTCTCCAAGATGTTGATGACCGCGAAGGAAATCAAAACCGTCACGCTCGACCCGCGTCTTGAGACGGCGGACGTTGATTTATCGAACAACTTTTTCCCGCAACGCCCTGTGCGTTCGCGCTTCCAACTGTTCAAGCAACAACCGCCGCCGCCGAGTCCGATGCAACGCCTTGAGCGCAAACAACCCGAAAGCGCGCAACCCGTAACGCAACCGACGCAAGCCGTACCCGTTCAACAAGGCACGCCGCCCGCGACCACTGCAACACCTCGCCCGTAAAACCCGAAATATGAAACTTTCCGTCGAAATGTTTTTCAAACGCACTACCACGAACGCGAAGCCACCAACGGCTTCGCGTTCGTCATTCATTCATAAACCCGCGCGCAAACTTACCCTCATCGTTCTCGCTTTGCTTTTGGTAAGTTTGCCTTTATCAATCCAAGTCGCCGCGCATAAATACTACGTCAGCCTCACGCAAGCCGAATACAACGACGAAACCAAGACGCTCGAAATCGCCGTCCGCGTCTTCGCCGATGATTTGGAACTCGCCTTAACACGCGCGAATAAACGCGCCGTCTATCTCGACAAAACAACGGATGTTTCGACCCCGATTCTCGCTTACCTGCAAACCCGTTTCGAGATTCAGAACGCTAAAGGCGAGACGCAGAAATTCAAATGGGTCGGCATCGAAACCAGAGTTGATTCCGTCTGGATTTACATTGAAACCCCGATGCCTGAAGGCTTGAGTGGAGCGCGTGCGCGCAACAGTTTGTTCTTCGAGTTGTACCCCGAACAAATCAACACCGTGAACTTCAAAGCCGGAAGCAAGCGGTTCGATTTCGCGTGGAAAAGCGGCGATAGTTGGCGCACAATCTTTTAGTGGTCAGTGGTCAGTGGTCAGCGGTCAGACGAGATGAAAAGCGGACAATAGTTATCAGGATTGATGCTCCGGTTTTTCTAACCGACCACCGACCACCGACCACTGACCACTGCTTACAATGAAACTCTACGCTATCACTGATGCACGACTCACAAATCTCTCGCACGCCGCGCAGGTTTCCGAACTCATCGCGGGTGGGGCGCGTCTGATTCAACTGCGCGACAAGCATTCAAGCCCGCGTGAGTTTTACGAAGACGCGCAAAAAGCCGTTCACATCGCACGCGCTGCCGGAGCGACGCTTATCATCAATGACCGCGTTGATATTGCGCTCGCACTCGGAGCCGACGGCGTGCATCTCGGTCAGGACGATTTGCCGCCCTCGTCCGCGCGTCGGCTGGTTAATGAAAAAGCGTCCGGTAAGAAATTCATCATCGGCTATTCGACGCACAACGAAGCGCAAGCAATCGCCGCCGCTAATTTCCTTGTTGATTACATCGCCGTCGGACCTGTTTTCGAGACGACTTCCAAAGGTAATCCCGACCCCGCGATTGGTCTTGAAGGCGTGCGCCGCGTGCGTGCCGCTCTCGATGCGATGCGTGCGCGTGTGCCGCTGGTGGCTATCGGCGGGATTGATATGGAACGTGCGAAAGAAGTATTGAAAGCCGGAGCAAACTCCGTCGCCGTCATCGGTGCGCTGTTAAGTGATAACTCAAATATCCAAGCACGCACACGGGAATTTCTCGCTTCTCTTAATTCAGAACAGAACTGAAGTTCTTGACACCCTCTCATCGGTAGCTTAATCTCCACGCACAAAATTCGATGGTTGCCCCGTTAGATGTCCGAAAGTCTCATCCGGTTTTTACGTCCTTAACCAGCAAATTTCTCATGCCGACGCATTACTGCGTATAGGTCAAGGCTTTTCTCGTTCTTCTAAACTGGAGTCTTCTCTTTATGCCTCGCTTTCATCCCCGCTTGCCTAAAGTTTGTCATTGCGTTACCCGATTTTCTAGCCGCATCATCTGGATTGCCGGATTGAGCCTTTTGCTGATGCTGTGGCTTTCCGCGACGGCAAGCGCGCTTCAATGTCAACCGCCCCAATCTCCTTCTTTAACGGCGACAGCGACGAGTTTCAGCAAGATTCGCATTACATGGAACGTCGTCGCTTCAGACAATCCTAATTACCAAATATTTATGTCGCGGACCGGTGTGAGTGGCAGTTTTGTCCATATGGGTGGCAGCTATGCTCATCCGGGTGTCACTTCTTTAACCGCCGAGTATGGCAGCTTCAATGCTAACGAAACCGCGTACTTCTATGTTACGGCATATGGCTGCAATACATCCGTCCCCTCTAATATCGCGTCGGCGACAACTCCAGACTTCGGCTACCCAACGCTGACAGCAACGGCAACGACGGCAGATTTTGGTCACATTACGCTTTCATGGAACGTGGTTGACGGGGCATCACCGACTTATCAAGTGTACATGTCGAATACGGGCGCGAGCGGCAGTTTCGTTTACATGGGTGATGCCTACCACGGCAATCCCGATGTCACAACTCTAACAAGGAGGTTTGGTAACTTCGGACCTAACCAAACTCGTTATTTCTATGTTCTGGCACACAACGGCAACACTTCTCACCAATCCAATATTGTCTCGGCAACAACACCGAACATCGGTTATCCGGTATTGAAGGCTCAAGCCGCCAACAAAACACAAATTAACCCTGACATGGGACGTGGTTGCTCACGCTTACCCCACCTATCCGCTGTTCATGGTTGACGCTACGGCAAACAATGGCGAGATATTTATGGGTAGCTGGTACGCCAACCCGGGCGTAACATCTTTGACCGCGCAGATTTCTCTCACCTCTCTTGATCCTTCTCACGTTTATTATTTTTACGTTCGGGCGAATAGCAACAACATATCGCATCCATCCAATTTTGTCGGTGTCGCTCTCGACGATGGCGAAAATGTCGGTGCGACCTCGTGCAACGCTCGTGTCGGTGAACCTATCAACGTCACGAACGGGAACATGTACTTACAACAAACCGATTACCAATTGCCCGGCGTCGGTGAGGCATTGCAAATTACACGTACTTACAACAGCGTCTCACCACGCGCCGGACTTTTCGGGCGCGGCTGGACGACGGTATATGATGAAGCGATTCAGGTCTATGGTGATACGGGCTTGCTGCGCTTATACCTGCCGGACGGTCGAGCGGTCGGCTTCAGCCGTGCGGGTAACACGTTTGCGCCAATGCAGCCGGATTTTCACGACCAACTTGTCCAGAACGCCGATGGCGGCTTTACGTTGACTCGTACCGATGGAAGCATTCACCGCTTCAACCCGACCGGCAAGCTTCTATCTCTCGCTGACCGAAACAACAATCAAACCACTCTGACCTACAATGCGGCGGGCAAGTTGATAGCGATTGCTGATTCGTTCGGGCGCACGCTCAACCTGACGATTGATCCGACAAGCGGACGCACCGCTTCGATCAACGACACGATAGGTACGATTGCAACGTACACTTACGGCTCGAACGGCGAGTTGCAATCCGTGACCTACACGGACGGCTCGAAGTATCAATTCGCTTACGTCTCTTCGCCGAAACTCGTGCTGTCATTGGTGACGGACGCGCTCGGCAACACTATTGAAGCGCACGCCTACGATTCGCAAGGACGCGCGTTGACTTCGGAGAAGCACGGCGTCGTCGAGAAGTACACGCTCAATTATGTGAGCGACACCGAAACGGATGTGACGGATGCGCTCGGACACGTCACGAAATACTTCTTCGACAAAAGCAGAGGGCGCAATGTCGTGACGCGCGTCGAAGGCGCGTGTAGCTGCGGCGGTTCGCAAACCAAGACTTGGACTTACGGCAATGGGCTTAACGTGACGGGTAAAGCCGACGCGCTCGGTCACACGGAAGCATATACCTACGACGCGCATGGCAATCGGTTGACGGAAACGGACGTACTCGGAACTTCCACCTATACTTACAATTCGTTCGGGCAGGTGTTGACCGCGACCGACCGTATGGGTGGCGTGACGACAAATACTTACGACGCACGGGGGCATTTGCTTACCACGAAAGACGCGCTGAACAATACGACGACTTTTACCTACGACGCGCGTGGATTGTTGTTGACGGCGACGGATGCGAGAGCGAAGGTGACGACTTTAGAGTACGACACGAGCGGCAATCCGACACGCAAGACGGACGCGGCGGGCGGCATAACCGATTCCGCTTACGACGCGCGTGGGCGATTGACGGGCATGACCGACGCGCTCGGCAAAACGACGACTTATGCTTACGACGCGGCGGGGCGCGTCAATAAAGTTACGCGACCGGATGCGACCTTCGTGACGGTTGCGTATGACTTGGCGGGGCGGCAAACGAAGGTCACGGATGCGCGCGGGAACAGCACCGAGTACGCTTATGACGGGGCTTACCGTTTGACGAGTGAGAAGAACGCCGACAACAAGACGACGACTTACGGCTACGATTTGATGTCGAATCGGACGAGCATGACGGACGCGATGGGTCGCACGACGAATTACGAGTATGACGATTTCGACCGTTTGGTGAAGACGATTTATCCGGCGGCAACGAGCGGCGCGACGCGCTTGGAAGAACGCACGGAGTACGACTTGGGCGGCAACGTCAAGAAGCGGATTGACCAAGCGGGGCGCGTCACGAGCTATGAATACGATGCGGCGAATCGGTTGACGAAGACGATTGACCCGATGCTGCAAGAGACGGCTTACGAGTACAACGCGCGTTCAAACATGACGGCGGTGGTTGACGGCATCAATCAACGCTACACGTTCGCACACGACGCTTTAGGGCGTGTGGTCGGGACGACGGCGGCGGTCACACGCAGACGTTCGCTTACGACGCGGTGGGCAATCGTGTGAGTCGGACGGATTATAACGGCGTGACGAGCGTCTATGATTACGACGCGCTCAATCGTTTGGCGAGCGTGACATACCCGAACGCGACGCAGGCGACATACGCCTACGACCATCTGTCACGCTTGACCCAAGCGACGAACGCCAGCGGTTCGGTGACGATGAGCTATGACGACATCGGACGGGTAAATACTACTACTGATGTGTGGGGGCAGACAATCGGCTACATCTACGATGCGGCGGGCAACCGGAGTTCGCTGATGCTGGGCGGCGCGACCGTTGCGACCTACGGGTACGATGCCCTCGACCGTCTGACTTCGATTACGGACGCGGCGGGTTTGGCGGTCACTTACCGGCACGATGCGGTGGACAGGTTGACGGAACGAAGGCTGCCGAACGGCGTCGTCACCGGTTACAGCTACGATAACCGCGACCGACTGACGGGGCTGTCGGATATGAAGGGGCTGCCGAACATAACCCTGATTCACGCCAGCACCGCGTACAGTCACGACGCGATAGGGAATGTGACGCAAGCGAGCAGCTTCGTGAGCGACGCGACGGACATTTATGCTTACGACGCGGCGGATAGGCTCACGTCCGCCACACACTCCCAGCAACCCGCCGAGTCTTACTCATATGATGCGGTGGGCAATCGCGCGACATCGCACACCTACCAGCCGTTCAACCGGTTGACGAGCGGGAGCGGGCTGACGTTTGCTTATGACGCAAACGGCAACCTTGTGTGGCGGTCGGGTGCGTCGGGCGTGTGGGACGCGGAGAATCGGTTGACGCGGGTGATAGTTCCGGGACATGCGGATGTCGAGTACAAGTACGATGCTTTAGGCAGACGAGTGGAGCGTTCACATGGCGGAGCGGCGACGCGGTACGTCTATGACGGGGCGGAGGTGGTGCGAGACTTGAACCCCGACGGCAGCGTGACGGAGTATCTCAACGGGTTGCGAGTGGATGAGAAGCTGCGGCAATCCTCACCTGCCGGGACGTTCTACTTCACGACTGACCACTTGGGTTCGACGACGGCGTTGACGGACACGC
>JBGTMR010000160.1:0-3096 GCA_041743485.1 Pyrinomonadaceae bacterium | reverse complement strand
AGACAAAGCCACGCCGCTTTACCCTTACGATAAAAGAACCGACGCTATCACGCTGCCTTCAACGATTCGGAAAGAGTTGCTTGAACTCGTCGCCGCCGGAAACAAAGTCGAAGCCGTCAGGCGAGTCGCCCGACTTACCGGAGCCGGATTGCGAACATCAAAGGATTATGTTGATGGCTTGCAGAGATAAGGCTTGATGGAAGACGGGTGCGTTCCCTTTAACATCTCCGACCTTGTGCGGATTAGAATTTTGTCAGCACGTCCGAAGTCGTCAATACCTGTGGCAGGCTGTGGTTTGAGTAGCCGCTACCAAGATCGTTAATCATACTTTTGAAGCGAAGTTCAATGACACTGAAATTAGTTTGGTAACGCGCTGCCATCTTCAAGTCAGCCGTCACCACAGCTTCGGCACCGACACCGGGTACAGTCAGATTCACGCCGAAACTACCATACGCCAGCACGATGGCATCTTCAGGCGAAAACGCAAAGTCACGCAGACGTCTCGCCCATCGTCGCAGGTAGCGTCCCTTCTTCAACGGCTGTAAATCAATTAATAACGGCGCGGCAAAAGAAGGAGTGCGCCGCAGCAGGATGTTTGCCGTCTGTTCGGTGATGTAAAGATTGGTCGTGATTGCGGAAAGGCGGGCGTAAGCGTTGGCGGCTTCGACTTGCAGTAGCGTCGGCGATTCGCCGAGGGCGAGACGGACGCGGCGTTCGTACACGCGGCGAATCACGCCCTTGTCGAATAATACGCTACTTGGCGGGGAGGTCAATTTCGTCCCCCTCCGCTTCCATTTCTAGTGACTCGGCGGCTTCATTCCAAATAGCATCTCGTTCGTTTTCGCTTGAGAACTCATAGCGTCGCGCCTCAGTTTGCGCTTTGCCCCGATCTTCTTCACTCAAGTTGTCCCACCAGTCCGCCGTTTTCTCGTCAACGCCCGATTGATAGACGAGCAAGCCCTCAGCCGCTTCGACGAGTTCCAGTTCATCACCGGGACGCAAGCCTCGCTTGGCAAGCACATCGGGTGGAATCGTGATTTTACCGTCTTTATCGACAACCAATTTTTCCATGTCGGTTATTTTACACCATCCCTTCGGTATGGGGTGCAGGAACAACTCTTAAACGACGATAGATATGCCGTTGGTGGCGAGCTTCTTCTTGGCGGATAGAACAATCAGTATCAATCACCGTAGAGGTAGATTTCTTCCGCGCCTTGCCATGCTTCTTCAGTAACGAAGTAGCCGAGGCGGTTGACAACCCCGTAACCTGCCGTGAGCCATAACACACCGTCTTCCTCAATCAGCGTCCAAATCCGCTCAGGCGGTTGTCGGTGGACGAATGCGAGTTCCCCGCCGCGAGTCTCAAACATACATTCAGACGGCTTGCCAGTGCCTTCGCTCGCCGGATTTTTGATGAACCGATAGCGGGCGTAAAACTCACCCATCCCGAAGTGAGACTCGCGCTCCGTAATCATCGCGGGAGTAATTTGAATCAACTTTTCACCTTCATCAGCTTCATCGCGCAGACGTTCGTAAAGTCGTTTAATCGCAAGTTCATCTGGTGCGGCGGAGACCTTGTGATCGCCGCTTTCCGGTACTTCAATCGTGTGTAGTATTTCCATGTTGTCCTCTCTCTTGGTGGTCAGTGATAACTCCCGCGTAGCCGGTGAGCAAAATGGGTAAAGCGTGAATCTTTCGCTAATCCTGATGATCGAAGACGGAGATTATCAGCATCCTGCTATTTCTTAATTTCCAAGCGACGAGCTTGAGCGATTAAGCTGAACTTATCGGAATGAACATTGATCTTCGTTGAGAGTTCTTCCATCGCGATTATCAAGTCCGGATCATCCAAGCCCAGATGGATGCCTAATGGGATAGCCACGTTATCGAGTTGTTCTTTGATCTCGTTAAGCGTCATCCATAGCTTGGCAAGCTTCATTGAGTCGTTCATGTATGTATTTTGCTTCGGATAATTTGATTTGGTTTTCGAGGTTACGGTTGGATGCCGAACGGATTCGCTGAGGCTTGAAGCCGTCGCGTCGTTTCGAGTAAAGAGCGTTCGTAATCGTCAAATGCCATGCTTACCTTTTCACGTTCGCACTTGCTTTCCATGAACAACACGAGTGCCTCGTCAATCTGTTCAACTGCACGGTTGATCTCAGGCGTGGCGAGGTCATGCCGGACAGCAGGGTGTGCGTCGGCAAATCGTTGAAGCCTAGCCGCAACCGCACAATAGACTCGGCGGCGATGTTCGGGCGTGCAGTTGATTGGTCGGCGAAGCGCTTCCTTAAAGGCGATGGAGCGATCAAGGTGTGAGACGTAGAATCGGGCACGATCATCCGCCGCCTCGTCGGTCACACGAATAACATTTTCGATTTATGCTTTTCGGCAAATTCATCTTATCTACTCTCGTCGAGTCAAGACGGCTCGCTCATTTTGTGGAACGTGCCGTTGGGTAAACTGATGCGCCGATTCAAGGCGAACTGTATTGTAAGGAGATCACCCGACGGAACAGGTCACCGCGATGTGACTTTGAACATCTGGTAGCAACAATCTCGGTGCGATGGTTGGCAATACAAAATGAATTCAGAAGAGGGTGCAATGAAAAGATTGATGGGTGTGGTCGTAACGACTATTGCGTTCACAATCCTGACGTTTCTCTCGACGGGTGTAAATGCGAAAAGTGTTGCGACAAAAGCTAACGTAATAAATGTTGAGAACAACTAACAGCCGAATAAGTGTCCCATCCAGCCGATACAGAAGAGAGGTCACCGCAGGTTAGATGCGGTGACCTCTCTTCTGTACTTGATTTAGTGCATGGACGCTGATGAATTCCTTGGTCGTCGTCGGTAGGCTTCGCGGATGCGTCGGGTAATCCAACCCAGCTTGCGTTCGAGGTCGGTGACGCTCGCCTTTTCCGAACGACTACCGCCATGCACATCAATCCACTCCTTATGGATGATGAACGGGCGCACGCCGCTTAGCCCGGCGAGGCGCGACGTCGCTTTCTGGATTAGTTGCCGCAACTCGCGCCGCTGCTGATAGACGGGCAGGTCGCTCAGATGCGGAATGGGCGGCATCGAACTTTTGTCGTCT
>JBGTMR010000159.1:0-5963 GCA_041743485.1 Pyrinomonadaceae bacterium | reverse complement strand
CGACGTTGAAGCGGCATCTGACCGCCTTCAAAACCGACTTTCGATGAATAACCGGAACGAGATTTCTGTCCTTTGTGACCGCGTCCGGCGGTTTTACCCAAGCCCGAACCGGGACCCCGACCGACGCGCTTCTTTTTGTGCGTCGAGCCTTCGGGCGCGCGCAAATTATTAAGGCTAAGTACCATGATCTTTACTCCACAATCCGCAACAGGTGCGGAACTTTTTTGACGATGCCGCGAATGGAATCCGTGTCGGGACGTTCGACGATTTGATTGAGTTTCGTCAAGCCGATGCTGCGGACAATCTGCTTGTGCGTCTTCGGCGTGCTGATTACCGAACGGTAATACTGAATGCGAATCGTTCCGTTCGTAACGGCTCCGTTGCCCGCAGCTTTGCCGGAATCGCTTTTGCCTTCCGCTTGTGCGGCGGTGTCTTCACCGCCGCTCGTCGTTACCGCTTCGACAACATCGGTGACAGCTTCGGCTATCTTCGATGCGACATCGGTAACGCCTTCCGTAATTTTATCCAAGATGCCCATAGTCTTGTCTCTCTAAGTTCGTAAGTCTCCGACTTACGTTTATAAATCTTCTACCTGCTTGCCGCGCAGACGCGCAACTTCCATAGGGTCTTTCATGCTAAGCAGCCCGTCGAATGTCGCGCGCACGACGTTGTGCGGGTTGTTCGAGCCGAGAATTTTAGCGCGGCAATCGTGAACGCCGACCGCTTGCATAATCGCGCGAACCGCACCGCCCGCGATAACGCCCGTGCCTTCCGCCGCCGGTTTCATCAGCACGCGCCCCGCGCCATAGACACCGATCATCTGGTGCGGCAGCGTCTTTTCAATCAACGGCACGCGAATCATATTCTTCTTCGCGGCTTCGATACCCTTTTTGATTGCCTGCGGAACTTCGCGCGCTTTCCCTGTCCCGAAACCGACGTGACCGGATTCGTCACCGATAACGACGAGAGCCGCGAAGCTCATGTTCTTGCCGCCCTTGACCACTTTCGTGACGCGGTTGATGGAAATAACTTGGTCTTTCAAGTCAAGTCCGGCGACGTTAATGCGTTGTCTTGGTTGCCTCATAATTTAGTTTTGGTTCTCGATGAAAACTGTGCTTATTACTTGTGTCTATCGAAACTATGCCTGTTCGGTTGGCGCGGTCTCTTCCGCTGTTTCACTTTCGGAAGGCTGTTGTTCGTTCGGGTTTAAGCCCGCCGCCCGCGCCGCGTCTGTCAAAGCCTTGACGCGCCCGTGATAAACATAACCACCGCGATCAAACACGACTTGCTGAATGCCCTTGGCGACTGCGCGCTCGGCGACGGTGCGCCCGACGCGCTCGGCAGCTTCGATGTTGCCGCCCGTCGTGCCGCGCAAATCCTTTTCGACGCTTGATGCCGACACCAGTGTCGCACCGTTCGCATCGTCAATCACCTGCGCGTAAATGTGGTTCAAGCTGCGATAGATCGCTAAACGCGGGCGTTCGGTGGTGCCTGAAACTTTGCGGCGAATGCGCGAGTGAACGGCACGCCGGATTCCTGCTCTATCTCTATTTGCCATAACTGCTCCAAACCAATGAGTGCGAAACCACGAGTGATGAAGTATCAAACTCTCTTATCGTTTCGCGTTCATCGTTCATTATTTTCCTGTTTTGCCCGGCTTCAATTTCAACTGGACATCGGCGTAACGCACACCTTTACCCTTATAAGCATCGGGCTTTCGCAAGTTGTGCATCTCCGCCGCGACCTGACCGAGTTTCTGTTTGTCAATACTCGTTAAGGTCATCGTCAACTGATACTGCTGAATCGAAGCTTTGGTCGGGACGCGCTCCGTTTTCGCTTCAACGCCTTCCGGCAGAGCAAACTCAATCGGGTGCGAATATCCAAGCGAGAAATTGACTTTGCGCCCTTGCACTTCGGCGCGATAACCGACGCCGACCAAATCCATTTCCTGCTTAAAGCCTTCGGTCACGCCGACAATCGCGTTGTTCGCCAAAGCCCGCGCCAAGCCGTGCATCGCGCTCAAATCGTCGGACGCGCGTTCGGCTTGCAGTTGGTCGCCTTCTAATTTGAAGGTAATACCTGCGGGAACGGGAGTTTTGAGCGTGCCTTTTGAGCCTTTGATTTCCAACTCGCGTTCACGCACTTGTACCGTCACGCCTTTGGGAACGGTGATAACTTTTTTTCCTACACGAGACATAGTGTTAAATGATGAGTGATGAGTGATGTGTGATGAATACCGGAACAAACATGTGGCAAGGTTATGTTCGACATTCATCACTTATCATTCATCACTCATCGCTTCCTTTCTAATACACTTCAGCCAAAACTTCGCCGCCGACGTTTTCGCGGCGGGCGCGTTTGCCGGTCATCAATCCGCGAGGAGTTGAGACGATGTTGACGCCGTAGCCGCCGAGAACTTTCGGGATTTCTTGCGAACCCATATAGACGCGGCGACCGGGACGCGAGACGCGCGCGAGGCTGGTGATGGTTGATGTGCCGCGCGTGTCGTAACGTAAAAAGATGCGAATCTGTTTCTTCACGCCTTCGCCTTTAGCGACGAAGTTATTGATAAAGCCTTCTTCTTTGAGAATGCGCGCGACTTCTAATTTCAATTTCGATGTCGGAACATCAACCCGCGAATGCTTCGCCGCGATTGCGTTACGGATGCGCGATAACATATCGGCAATAGGATCAGTCATAAAAGCTCCAGTGATGAATGCGGAGTAATGATTGATGAATCAAGCTTGATGTAAGCATTCATAGTTCATCGTTCATCGCTCATCATTAGTTTTCTACCAACTCGATTTCACAACGCCCGGAATCTGTCCTTGCAACGCCAGTTCGCGGAAGCAGATGCGGCACAACTTAAATTTACGTAAGTATCCGCGTGGACGCCCGCAACGCTGGCAACGCGAATAAGCGCGGGCGGAGAATTTCGGGGTGCGCTTCGATTTTGCGATAAGTGATGTCTTTGCCATAAAAAATGTTTGCTTTGAATCTTACAGTTTAGAACCTACTGCCGAAACGGCATTCCCATTGCCCGCAACAAACCGCGCGCCTCATCGTCGTTGCGCGCCGTCGTCGTAATTGAGATATTCATGCCGCGTGCTTTATCAACTTTGTTGAAATCAATTTCAGGAAAAATCAATTGTTCGCGCACGCCGAGCGTATAGTTTCCGCGCCCGTCGAAGGACTTAGGTGATATGCCGCGAAAGTCGCGCACACGCGGAATCGCAACCGAAATAAGACGGTCGAGAAATTCATACATACGGTCGCCGCGCAGTGTCACCATCACGCCAATCGGCATTCCTTTGCGAAGCTTAAACGACGCGATTGATTTCTTCGCTTTCGTCACCACAGGCTTCTGTCCGGCGATGGAGCGTAATTCTTCGGATGCGACATCGAGAATCTTCGCGTTGGCGACGGCTTCGCCCATACCCATATTGATGGTGATTTTTTCAATGCGCGGCACAGCCATCGGATTCTTTATATCGAACTCGCGGGCAAGACCCGGAGCGATTTCCTTCGTGTATCGTTCTTTCAAACGTGCTGGCATAACTTTAACTTCTCGCTTTTCCTCGTTCCGGTCTCGCGGTTATGTTTTGCGCTTGCGGAACTATTTTTACGATTCTTTGAAAACCGTCTTTACTTGTTTATCGGCTGACCGCTGCCCGTCGCCACGCGCGTTTTCGAGCCGTCTTCACCGACATCGTAACGCGCGCGTGAAGGCTTACCCGTTTGCGGGTCAATCAGCGCGACGTTCGAGATGTCTATGAACGCTTCCATGTCAATGATTCCGCCGCCGCGATTGTTCGCTTGGTTAGCGCGAGTGTGCTTCTTTATGATTGCAGCACCTTCTACCTTAACTTTACCTCTAGTCAGGTCAACCGCCAGCACGCGCCCGCGTTTTGTTTTGTCGCGTCCCGCGATGACAATAACTTGGTCGCCTTTGCTTATCTTCGCTCGCTTCGTTCCCGCCATCTTCATTACCACCTTTTATGATTCACTCTTAAAACAGTATTCACCCTTTATATAACTTCGGGCGCGAGTGAAATAATCTTCATATAATTTTTGTCGCGCAGTTCGCGTGCGACAGGACCGAAAACGCGCGTGCCGACCGGCGTGCCGTCATCTTTAATCAACACGGCGGCGTTCTGGTCAAACCTGATATACGTGCCGTCGGCGCGTCGAACCTCTTTACGTGTACGGACGATTACTGCCGAATAAACGGTGCCTTTTTTCGCCACACCGTCCGGCGAGGCTTCCTTGACCGTGACCTTGATGCGGTCTCCGAGACCCGCGATCCTTCCGGTCGAACCACCGATGGACATAATCATCTTCACGCGCCGCGCGCCTGAATTGTCGGCAACATCAAGTGCCGTTTGCATTTGAATCATAATTGCTCACTCCGTTCGCGGTGGTCAGTGGTCAGTGGTCAGTGGTCAGCGAAAGGCAAGTTTCAATCTTACTGACCACTGACCACTGCTCCTTACTTTTCTGCTTTCTGAACAATCTCGACGACGCGCCAGCGTTTGCGCGCCGATAACGGACGGGTCTCGACGATACGAACCTTGTCGCCGATGGTCGCGCCCTGTTCGTCATGCGCCATAAATTTCGACGTGCGGCGCACATAACGACGATACCTGGGATGCTTTATCAAGCGGTCAACACGAACCACAACCGTCTTCTCCATTTTGTCCGACGAGACGATGCCGATACGCTGCGCGCGACTGTTGCGCTTGCCCGCTTCCGTACCCGATGCGTTGCCGGGTTGCGAATCTATGTTCGCCCCGACTCTGTGCGCCAAGTTTTCGCCGCTCGTGGTTTCCGCCGCGACTTGCGCGCTGTCGTCCGCAACGGAGTCCGCCGCGCTCATGCCTTCGACGTTTGCCGATGTGTCACCGTTTGTTTCGGCGGCGACTTCGTTCGTTTGATCTTCTTGATTATCTTCAGCCATCAGAATTTCTTTCTAAAAATTACGCTGTTGCTTTATCTAGCTTGTCGCTTGTTGTTCGCTTGTGCGTTGCTTGACCATCGTTTGAATGCGTGCGACTTGGCGGCGTTCACTGCGGACACGCTTGACCGCATCCATTTCGCCGAGTGAAAGCTTGAAGCGCGAACGGAACAGGGATTCTTTCAAACGTATCACTTCATCGTTTAATTCTTCGGTTGACATCCCGCGCAAGCGTTCCATCTCATCACGTTTCTTTGCCATTACACCGCACCCCCTTCTTGGTCTGCGCGCGTCACGAACTTCGTCTTAACCGGCAGTTTTTGCGCCGCGAGTCTTAAAGCTTCGCGGGCAATCGTTTCATCAACGCCTTCAATCTCGTACAAGATTCTGCCCGGCTTGACGACCGCGACCCAGTGGTCGGGCGCGCCTTTACCTTTACCCATGCGGGTTTCGGCGGGCTTCTTGGTAATCGGCTTGTCGGGAAACATGCGAATCCAGACTTTGCCGCCGCGCTTGATGTGGCGCGTCATGGCGATACGTGCGGCTTCGATTTGGCGGTCGGTAATCCACGCCGGTTCTAAAGTCTGTAAGCCGAACTCACCGAAGCTGATGGAACTGCCGCGTACTGCGACACCCGACATGCGTCCCTTCATCTGCTTCCGGTGCTTAACTTTTTTCGGCATCAACATAACATTTGCACCTCTAAAGAATTTGCGATTTCAAATTTTATCCGGTTTGAGATTTCAAATTTGAAATCTTGCCTTTTGCGCCTTCGGAGTTAGCGAAGCTTCTCGCCAGCTACCTGGCTCTACCTTCGCGGGCGACGATCACCACCGCCACCGCTTCCACCGCCGCGATTATCGCCGCCGCTTCGTCCGCCGCGACGATCACGATTACCGCCGCCTTCACCACCGCCGCCTTCGCCGCCTTCGCGTTCACGGCGTGTCTTGGGACGGCGTTCCGATTGGGTATCGTTAATCGGGTCGGTTCCCGTACCGCGCGCCATCGC
>JBGTMR010000158.1:0-2534 GCA_041743485.1 Pyrinomonadaceae bacterium | reverse complement strand
GGACTGCGCCAGTATCCGGTCGGTGTGAGTTGGAAATCTTCGGGCGTGAGATGCGTGCGCGTCCCTTCGCGGTCAACGTAAGAACCGGATGAGAATGGCGAAGGTTTATCGTGTTTGTCGCGTATGTGGTAAACCATGAGTTCCGTATTATCGTCGAATTGAATGCTGAACCAGTCCCAACCTTTTTGATTTTCGGTTGCCGTCCACGTTCCGAATTCTCTATCCATCCACGCCGCGCCCGTACAGGCTTCCGTCTTGCCGTCGCGTGTCAACGTGCCTTCCGCCGCCATGCGCGTATATGAAAAATAGCGCGAAGCTTCGCCGTGATCTTTGAAGGAAACGCCGTCGTTGTTCGCGCCGTTTAAGGTCACGGGCTTGGCGGGTTTTAACGCGACTTCAAACAACACGCCGTCCTGTGTCGAGGCGCGAAGGAGATGCAAGCCGTGCGCCTCGCGGACTGACCAGTTGCCGAGTTTGAGCAGATACTTTGACGGCGAGTACGTCGCCGGAATGTCAAACTGTCCGTTCGCGCTTTTGCGGTGTTCGTAGTGAAAGCGTTTCGATTCCTGTTCGGTCAAGGCGAAGTGGGCGAAGTGAATCGGGTTGGCGATAAGGCGTAAAGGTACGACGCCGAAGCGGTCGAGGTCTGTCCGCCGCTTAAAAAACACGAGTTCAAAACCGAAGTGCGTGCCGGACTCTGTGCGAAGGTGTCCGGTGTAATACCACCATTCGGTTTGCACATCGTGGTGCGCGTAAAGGTCGCGCGGCAGGGTGACGGCTTGGTGTTCCGTGCCGTTGCGTAGAGTTGAAGCTTTACCCGCGAACGTGTCGGCGATGCGGTCGAAAAAGTCGGATGCGGCACGCTCAATCGGTGCGGTGAAGTTTGAGTAGTCGGTGGTCATAAAAGTAAAGCCGGTGACGAATTTGAGATTTCAGATTTGATATTAAGTGAACAAGAGGACGCTTCCAAAACGATTGGCTTACTTTACATACATGAGTTCGCAAAAGTGTGTGGCATGTTTGGCGGAGATGGTAAGTTCTCACACAACAAAGTTCAAAGCGTCGTAAAGTTTAGATACGTTCGCCGCTCTCGCGTGGTTCGGCAAGCAACGTGCGAAAGCTTGAGAGGCGCACCAAGCCGGGAGCCGAGCCTTTCGGTTTCGAGATGAATTTGCGGGCGGCGTAGTTGATAGAAACCCGCGAATCGTTTTTGGCTTCGGAATTTAAGGCGGCGAGTTGCGCGGCTTCGGTTAGAGTTCGATGAGGAATTTCGCCGCGCGAGGGGTTGCGTATGATGACGTGCGCGCCGGGATAATCGGCGGCGTGCAGCCACAGGTCATGCGGGCGTGCGACTTTGAACGTCAGTTCGTCGTTGTACCGCGCACCGCGCCCGACGAGGATTTCGTAGTTGTCGGATGAGCGATATACGCGATGACTTTTCGCGGCGACGGGTTTGGGTTTCGGTCTCGAAGTGGTGTGTTCGCCCGCGCGTGTCGCGGCTTTGTTTGGCGTCGTTCCGGTGAAGGCATTGAGCGCGGCATCGTCGCGGGCGGCGATGATACGCTCAAATTCGACTTCACGTGCGGTGAGGGATTCGAGTTCCGCATCAATCGTTAAGAGGCGCGCGGTCGTGTGTTCGATGGCGTGTTTGGCTTTGGTGTAACGGGCGAAACGATGGGCGGCTTCTTCTTGGAGCGTCGAGTTTTCGTCAACTTCGATTTCAACCGTCGGAGCATCGTCTGCGAAGTAATCAACGACCAGAACACGCCCGCCGTCGCGTTCGGCGGTGGCGAGATTGGCGAGCAATAAATCCCCCGCGCGTTTGTGCGCGGCGGGGTCGCCGTGCATCGCAAGGTCGCGTGTGAGGTTGCGACGCAAAGTGTTCCGCTTTGCAATCTCGCGGCGCAACGCGGTGAGAGCGGCGGCGGCGCGTGAGTCGAAGCGGCGGGCGCGGGCTTGTTCGGTAAAGTGTTTTTCGAGCGCGGATGACGGCGAAAAGTCGAAACCGGAAACGGTTTCGGCAAGCGTTGGGCGCGGCGGTTTGGGCGGTGATGTATGTGCCGACGATGTTTCGTCCCTTTGAATGACGGGTGAAATCGGCGCGGCGTAAGTCTCGCCGTGACGCGCTCCCGCGATGTCCGTCGGACGCATCGCATCGAGAATACGACTGTGTTCGTCGAGCAGGAAAAGATTGGCGGAACGTCCCGTAAGCTGCGCGATGAGTGTGCGTGTGAACGTCTCTCCGGCTTCGCTTTGATTGATGAAGGCGAAGCGGACGATGCGGTCGGATGTGTCTTTGGTGATGGTTTCGAGCGTCGCTCCCGCGAGATGTTTGCGGAGTGAGAGAGCGAAAGGCGAGAGTGTGAACGAGTCTTTTTCCGCTTGACGCAAAGGCGTGTCGGTCAAATACAAACGCGGCTGCGAAGGTTCGATTGAGGCGAGCAATGCGCGGCGGTCATTACTTTTAGTCGCGCGAAAATCGAGCAACAACGTCAGGCGCGAAGTCTGTACGACTTTGCCGAACGTGCCGCCGT
>JBGTMR010000157.1:0-21357 GCA_041743485.1 Pyrinomonadaceae bacterium | reverse complement strand
TTACAACAGGATATTCCTCAGCGACGCTCGACGTGTTTCCCGTTTGCGTGGGGTAGTCATTACCATCTCTCATCAACGCTAAATTCCCTTGCCCGGTAAATTCGATTCACGATTAGCGTCAACGTGATTGTCCTTTACACCGAAGGTCACGTCCGCCACGCGAGGAAGCTACTATAGAGGAGTAACCTAACGTGTTAAACTATTGATACGATTGGATTTGATTAAAACAGGGAGGAATCAATTCATGCCAGTTCCACCGCAACCACAGGAGCGGGTGAAAAAAGAAACAGAACGAAGGATAGAACTGGAGGAGGTGGGCGACGGGATTAAACTGTTATCGCTTGATTTCGGGATTTGGCTTCGTTTAATGCGTCAGAGTGAGGGATCAGGAGGCATAACACAGAAAGAAGCAGCGCGGCGTGCCGGGATGTCGCGTGTTCAGTGGAACCGCCTTGAGAACGGTCATGACCATCCACGAGAGTCGAGTATAGAGAAGATCGCTCTCGCCGTCGGCTCAAGCGTCGCCGGAGCGTTCAAGCGCGCCTCTTATCCCATACCGCCGGAGTTCGCCGTCTACAGCATGAAACAAGCCTTGCAGCACGTTGAGCACGCGCTCGTAACCAGCCAGTCGATGGCAGAATTCATTAACGAATTACAGACGGTATGGCAGGAGTTTCAGCAACTTCAGTTGGGCTTCAAACAGCGTGTGTATGTGGACCCGGGCTACTCTCAAATCCTTGCCGCCATCCAAAGTCGCTTCACAGTGAGTCAACGCCTACAATTAGCGATGGAGATTGTGGAGCCGATGAAGCCGGGTGACGCAGCACGAGAAGGAATAAACCCACAACGGTTCATAGATACTATTGATATGCTCAAAAATCTGGTGAGTAAGTCTGGACCGTTGAAACCGTTGGATGAAATAGGCGACTACGCCGATGAGCAGGATGGGTGAATTTTCGGGATGAACGACATCGCGCACATAAAAGCGGCGACGTTCGGAATAACCCGAACGTCGCCGCTTCTCTTCCTAACACCAGCAGCTTCTGATTCCACTCAATTCCGTTTTGAGTCACCGTGCTTCAACCCCTCGGCGCGCCGCATTCGCGCTTTATCTTTCTCGGCTTTCGCCGCAAGTTTGAGCCGTCGCTTGGTTCGTCTGACTTCCGCCTCGAAGGACTCCTCCGTATCAATCACTTCGAGAAACACAGGAAGCAAGATGCGCGCATAATGTGAGTGGCAAATCCCGCCGTTTGTCGCCCGCTCCATCAACTCGCAGAAAAGCCTGTAGCCTCCTCCATGCCAGTCGGCGACGATGCGCTCGGTTTCAGCGAGGCGGCGTTGCTTCGGCTCGATTCGCTGTTGACGGAGATGCTCTTCATATTCCGCCCAAGTGTCGAACCCGCCGAAGCGTTCGCGCTGGACGGAAGGGTCAGGCGGCGGTAGCGGTTCTTGCTCGACGACGGTCTCGACCTGAACAGGCTTGCGAGTCCAGTGACGAATTTCGCGCTTGGCTTTCCGATATTCCGCCGCGCTCATCTTGCGGCACACGACATGTTTCCCGTTCGAGATGGTTGAACCGTGCGGAAGTTGACGCACGATTTCACATGCGAGTGGAATCGAAATGTTCTCTTTAATAACGAGTGCAATAGGTTGGCGTGCGCTCATCAGTTTGCCACCTCGCTTTCGCTCGCGTGGCTCCGAAGCAAAGCTTCGACGTATTGCCGGTCTTCCCAAGCTTTGTGAGTGCTTAATTCGACGACGGAGCGCGAGAGGTCGTCATAGACGCCGGAGGGAAGTAGAGGATGGCGCAGCACCGCCGTGATGAGTCGGGCGAGTTCGGCGTGCGTGTCGTGCGTTCGCAAGTTCAGGAAGCGCGTTTGTGAAAACAGGTTGGCAAGAATACGCCGCGTGTCCTTCTCTTCGGGTTCGTATGTCGGAGCCGGGTAGCCCGTGCGCCGCGCCGCTTCGTCAATGGCGTCATTGACCGCATCGGTGATGAAGTCCGGCGCGTCGGAGCCGGTGAAGGCGAGAACCGCATCGGCTTGCCGCTCTAAGCCTTTTTGAACGGCAACCAAGTCGAGCGTCTCGATGCTCTGCCGGGAGCGGGATTTTTTGTGTGTGGATGTCATCGGTGTGTCACCTCGCTTTCCACGCGGGCGGCGAACATCAAGTTGTGAAGCGGACGCGGGCGAGATTCCCGCCAACATTGAAGGTCAATCACGGGCGCGATGTTCGCCGTGTCGCCGGGAGTCGCGTCCACATCATCACCGAAGTCATCGCCGTCATCATCGGCATCATCATCGGCATCATCATCGGCATTGTGAACGGCATTGTGAACGGCATTGAGCCTTGCCACTTCGCGCGCGAAGGGCGATGTTTCGTTCGACGGGCTGTGTCCGTGACGGGCGAAGACTGCCGCCAGTTCGTCATTCGGCTCGCTGTTGTCGCGCCCGTGTGAAGTGAAAATCGCATTACTCACGGTGGCGATTTCCTCAAGCAACAGCGTCGTATGCTTCGCGTCATCGCGGGCGTGTTCCTGCTGCGTGTGCAGGGCGTGAATTGCTTCTTTGTAGAACGTGCGAACGATTGCCGGATGATCGACGCACACTCCCGCCGCGTTCGAGAGTTCGATCAAAAGCGTTGAAAGCAGTGCGAGGTTGTCGGATGTCGGATAGCAGCGCAGAGCGGTTTCGATAAATTCCGCGCGGTGAAGTTGATGACGCGGAATCTGTGCGCGACGCGGGCGCGGCGTGGGCTGTGTGGTTGGTTGTTTGGCTTTATCCATGACGCACCGCCTTCCCTTCGACCATGCCGATTGATATGGCGAGAGCGTTTAACTCCCGCCGTGCTTGCTGAAGCGTGCGGGCGATGGTGTCTAAGGCTTCGTAGTCCGGCTCGTCATCACACGCGGTTCGATACGCGCGGTTGATGAGGCGATTGACGGAGGCTAACCGGGTTTCCGGAGCGTCCGCCGTTTGTTGCTGTTCGTAGAATCGTTTGCTAAAACTCATCTCTAATCCTTTCGTGCTTCTCATAAGTTGAAGGGTGAAAGCCGCGCCGGATGTATCGAGCATCCGGCGCGGCTTGTTTCGTTTAGAAGTTCAACGCCGCGCGTTCTGCCGCAAGTTGTATGTGGACGGAGACCGCACTGGCGACGTGATAGCAAGCTTGACCACGTTCACCGGCTTTGCATGTGCATGATGCAAACCGCTTCCCTTCTCGCTTCTCACATTCCACCGTGTAGGTTGCGCCCGTCGTCTTGTTAGTTACGGTGTAGGAACCGAACTTGACGACATGGACGCGGGGCTTGACGGTGCGTGCTTTGTTGATGGCGTTTTCGAGTTTCGAGATTGATGTGAGTTGAATCATGGTCTGCGGTCTCCGTTTCGTAGTGTGCTTTCGGTGTGTGAGATATTACCGCGTGCGGAAAAGATTGTCAAGCTATTTTTACCTTGTGCGGAAAGATTTTCTTGATTATTTTTTCCGCGTGCGGTAGAGTGCGACTCATGAACAAGAGCGAACTGACAACTAAGGAAGCGGCAACGCAACTTGGCGAATCGGAGCGGTTGGTAAGGTTGTGGTGTCAACAAGGAAGATTCCCGAACGCACATCGGGTTGAGCATCCGCGCGGCGATTACTGGGTTATTCCGATAGATGACACAAGGAACTTCACGAAACCAAAGCCCGGCCCGGTGCCGAAAACCGAACTTACGTCAACAACAAATGGCATGACAAAACGCAAGACAATCAAAGCGGTGAATAAGACCGGCAAAGTATGAACAGCGCGCTGAAAACCCAAATTGAGAACATCTTTGACCGCGCCAAATATGAAGTTCTTGCGCTTGTTATCGCAGAGACGCCCATCGAACCCCAACCGCAGTCACCTGATGCCCGAACGTGGACACCTATTGATAAATTCGCCGATGAGCTGGGTTTGACAGTTGCGGGCGTGATGAGGTGGGTCTATCGCTCGGAGCATCCGCTGCCATGCCGCAGATTTGGGACTAAGACTTACATCCGACGCGAAGAAGCCGACGAGTGGGCGAAGGCAGAAGCCGCCCGCGAGCACACACGCATCCTGCAAAAGTTTAAGACCTCAAGTTCCTGACCTGACCGGAGAGCAACCAACATGGCAACCAAGAAGGTACGCAAAGACCGCAGTGACATCACCGTCGGGAAGTTGGAAGAGAAGCACGGGATGCCGCCCGGAACCGTCAGAAACGGTGACGGCAGAGACACCCGCTCGGATAAGAAGTTGGGAACGATTCGCAAAAGTGCGGCGAAGAAAGGCGGGAAGAAATGAACAACAAAACCATCAAGCAAACACCGCAACCCTCAACACGGATGGTCGAAGACGATGCGCGCGAACGGCAGAAGAAGCGCGACCGCAAGCGGGGACTCGTCACTATTGATGCCAACGGCAAGAAGGCGAAGGAGTCGGCAGCGTCGAAGGTCGGCAAGACGTGAGCGGCGAACCCACGCGCGAAGAAGAGCAAGCGGAGTTACTCGATGACCTTGCCGAGATGCGACACGACGCGCGAGAGTGGACGGAACGTGAGGGTCACAGCGTTCGTGACGAACAGGTAGCGAAGTTACTGGATGATCGTGACGAAGCACAGGAACTTGAGACACAGTGACCACGACCACCGACACCAGACGCGCACCCGCTTACATCTGCACGCAGTGCGGACATGAGCAAGCTTCATCATTGAAGCCGTGCGCGCGATGCGGCGACAAGCGACTAATCGCGCAAGATTTCGCACGGATGATGTACGGCAACGGCTTCCGTGAACTGTTCAAGGATAAGAGCACGACGAGTAGTTAGTCATCAAGAAAGGTGGGAAGAAGCGATGCCAATACCCAATTCCTCACCTGAAGAGAAGCGACGATTTTCGCGGGAGGTGCTTGAGAAAATGGAGCAGGAAGCACGCGAATGGGCGGAGAACGAAGATCGTCGCATAGCCGAAAAGCGGCAAGCGAAAGCGGACAAGGAAGGCAAAGATAATGAGCGTCACGGAAATACTCGAAGCACTGCCCGCCCTCTCACCCGACGAGCGGGCGCAGGTTAAAGCGTTGATAGACTCCCTACCAGACGACACGCCCGCTCGTTCGTACAGCACGCACGAAAGCGAACGGGCATGGATTGAACAGCACCGAGACGAATACCTAAATCAGTGGGTCGCGCTCGACGGCGACCGTCTGCTCGCGCACGGCATAGACGCGCGCGAAGTTTATCTTGCGGCACGCGCGATGAGCGATGCGGTTCCCTACATCAAGCGGGTCAAGCCGAGCGACAGATTACCGTTCGGAGGATGGTGACGCCCGTGCCGCATGAACTCAGATTCGACAAAGCGCACGATTACAGCACCGCCGAGGCGCGCGACGGCATCACCGTCCCGGTCACTCTGAGTACGGGACAAAGCAAGGTGGATTTAACGGCGAGTGTTGATACGGGTGCGAGTTTCTGCATCTTCGAGCGCGGTTACGGCGAGTTGTTAGGCTTGGACATCGAAGCCGGACAGATGGAAACGCTCGGCACGGCGACGGGAACATTCAAGGCTTACGGTCACGCGCTAACGCTTCTGACGTTGGGATTTTCGTTTGACGTGATGATTTACTTTGCGGGACAAGAGGACTTTGGGCGCAACGTGCTTGGACGACGCGGCTGGCTCGATCATGTGCGTCTCGGAGTGATTGAGTACGACGGCAAGCTGTATCTGAGCAAGTATGACGAGTAGATGACCTGTACCGATAATTCAATATGCGTAACACACAAGAAGCAGACGGCATGAACGTCATCGCGGTCGCAAATCAAAAAGGCGGCGTCGGCAAGACCACGACCGCCGTCAATTTAGCCGCCGCCCTCGTGCAATCCGGGAGGCGCGTTTTGCTTATCGACCTCGATGCTCAAGGCACGGCGACGCGGTGCTTAACCGGAGCCTACGGCACGGACGGGCGCGTCATCTACGACGTGCTGATGAAGCGCACAGTCATCGGAGAGTGCGTCATCCAGACTCCCGCCGGAGTTGACCTTGTACCGTCGAATTTGGGGCTGGCATCGCTTGACGTTGATTTGCTTTCGGAGTTCAACCGGGAACATCGACTGTCACTCGCGCTCGAAGATTTACCGGCGGAAGCTTATCACTACACGGTAATTGACTGCCCGCCCAATCTCGGCTTCGTCACGATCAACGCATTCGCCGCCGCGCGCACCGTCATCATCCCGATTGAGTGCAAGCCGGAAGCATGGGAAGCGGTTCCCCGCCTGATGCAGACGTTGAAGAAGATCGTCACCGAGTTCCGGCATTCTCTTCGGATGTACGCCCTGCCGACATTCTTGGAGCGCACGAATTTGGCGCGTGACATCCACGAGCAGATACAAGAGAAGTTCGAGTCTTTCACCTTGCCGCCGATTCACAAGAACGTGCGGCTGGCGGAAGCATTCGCAGCGCGCCAACCGATTACGACTTATGACCCGACGGCAAGCGGTGCGGTTGATTATTTGAGAGTAGCGAAGGAGATCATCGGTGCAGAAGAAACGACGCAAGTACGGCGACGCTTGGAAGGACATCGAGATAGACGCGGCGTCGAATGATGCCGTCTTCGATAAGTTTCTCAAACAACCTGTCGCCCCGCCGATGGCACAACCACAGGTGACGGGAGAACCGCTGCCGATCATACCCCGTACAGAATCTGTACCCCGCTCAGAATCTGTACGGGGTACAGAAAACCGAAATACCCCCGTACAGAATGTACCCGGTACAGAATCTACACCCCGTACAGATTCTGTACCCCGCAAAGGTCATTTACGACTCTCAAACGAGTTCCTATATGACATCATGCCGCACCTCAAACCGAGCGACGGCTATGTGCTTTTATACCTCGTCGCGCGCACGCACGGCTTCCGGCAGGGAAGCACCACCGTAACCCTTGATTCAATCGCAAAGGCTTGTTCTATAAGCAGATCGCAAGCGCGGGTGAACATCAACAGCCTTGTGGTGAAGGGCTACATCCGGCATCTCGGCACGGACAGTAGCAACCGGAATCCGTTGCTACGAGGGATGTTGATTGAAGTGCTTCAGCCGACGGCAGCCCATACAGATTCTGTACCCCGTGTAGATTCTGGACGGGGTACAGAATCTACACCCATTAAACACAAAGAATTAAAGAACACACACAACACAGAAGCGGGTGTGCGGGTGTCGTCTCGTTTCAGCTTGGCAGAGTGCCGAAGGTATGCTGAAAGTCTTCGAGCGGACGGCATTACCAATCCCGGCGGTTACGCGACGAAGATTCACCGGAGCGGGGAAGCCGACGAACTAATTTCCAAGTTTCTCAAACCCGTTGAATCAGCGAAAGCGGTAGATGTAAGTGGATGTCCCGATTGTCACGGCACGGGCTTCTATGAACCGGGCGGGGCGGGGAAGGGTGTGGCGAGGTGTAAGCACGAGCGGATTAGAGAAGCAGGATAGGAACTTTAATTCAAAATGCTACAAGTCACGCTGGCTGGTGGAAAGACCAAGATTACCGGCAGAGGTTACAGGGTGAAGCGCACCGACCTCGATGCTTATGTGAAAAAGTTATGAACGACACTCAATGCCCTTATTGCACTAACCCGGAACTGTTCCGCGACATTCAACTCCGTGAGTCGAAGCCGGAAGACCATATGCTCATCCCCCGCCAAGGCAAGTTTTGGCAGGCACTGGAGAGCGAGAACAGACCTTACAAGATTGTACCCTTCTCCAATGAAGGCGACCACTTTCGGATCACCCTGTACAAAGGGCATCCGGGCACCGGCAAATACTTCACGGACAAGTTCAAACATTTCAAACTCGACTTAATAGGACTCAGTGTCGGACACGCGCCGAGCGCGCAGGGCGGCAACCCTTTCTTCCTTCGAGACACGCGCGTAGAGGCAACACTCTTAGGTCGCGTGCGGTACCACAGCACTCCTAAAGAGACGATACTCTTCGCCGGGTGTCGCGTGCGCCACGACCAAAGTCCTATCGAGATTCAAGCACATTGGTGGCACTCGCACGGCACGATCATCAAGGTGCTCGGGTTCGAGCATGACGATCCGACGAATAAGGGCGTGAAAGTTTTGAAAGACGCGATGGGTTTTTTTGAAGCCGAGACGCGGGGACAACCGAAGTTCACAGAACTCCAGTTGATGAAGGCGATACAAAAGCACGGAGAGGGAGCGACACAGGCGAAGATTGCAAAAGAGCTGGGCGTCGGCGACCGCACGCTACGCGACTGGACAACCCGCATGGGCGTGTCTTGGGAAGGAGTCAAAGAACGTTACCAAAAAGCAGAAGTTTAGTATTTAAGATAGCGGCGGAAAAACCTATTGCTTTCCGCCGCCATAGAGTGTAGTCTTTCACCAACAGAGCAAAGAGCGCGACCGTCCTTGAGAAGACATAAGGTCGCGCTCAATGATTAACAACCGCGCTTTGACAGCGGCGGCATTCCTATATCTTAGGTTCCCGCCAACGTCGAGCGCAACCCCGAAGAGGAGATTGCACCCATGCTCGACACTTCTGCCGCATCCGGCGATTATCGTAAAGTCAGCGATGTCGCACGAGAACTCGGCGTCACCCCACAGCACATCCGCAACCTCGTGAAGCGCGGCGACCTCGCCCCGGCGTACCGCGTCGGGCGTCTACTGTTGCTGCCGACGGTCGCGGTCTCCGACTTCATGCGCCGCGCCACCGTGCAAGCACAGCAAGCGAAAACGGTATAAATAGCGAAAAGCCACTCCGTAACAAGCGGAGCGGCTTTTCTTTGGCTTCTGTTTACCGACAGAGGCAGCAGACCTACACAGTGAAAGCGCAATTTCACCATGCAAAATCAATCTTATCACACACACCAATCAAATTTTCAACCACAATCAACTTCTTTTCGCTCGCCTCTCCGACACGTAACCCGTCGCCAACCTTGCGAAATATGCGGCAAGCCCGACTGGTGCAGCATTCGCGCCGATGGTTCGGCGCGAATCTGTATGCGCGTCCGGTCCGACAAGCCAACGCGCAACGGCGGCTACTTGCACGCCTTGCGCGACGACTTCATGTCGTACATCCCGCCGTCCCAACCGCAGCCGCTGAAACAGACACCGAAGCGCGACGATGTTGAAAAGCGTGCCAACTTCTTCGCCGACCTGCTTCATCATCTCTCGCTTCTCGATGTCCACCGCGAGAACTTAAATCACAGAGGCTTATCAGACGACGCGATTGACGCGCACGGCTATCGAAGCACGCCGAACGATGCGGCGGCAGCGAACATCGTCCGCACCCTTGCCCACAAATATGATCTGGCGGGCATTCCCGGTTGTTATCGGAGCGGCGATGAGTGGCGATTAAATTTCGGCACTTGGAATCAGGGAATCATCATTCCGGTGTGCGACACACGCGAGCGCATTCGCGGCTTGATGATTCGCCGTGATGAAGCGAACGCCAAGCCGAAGTACGTTTGGTTGTCGTCGAAAGACAAACCGGACGGAGCATCGCCGGGCGCACCGCCACACTTCACCCGTGTTGATGTTGCTCGCACGACGGGCGAGATGGTCATCACGGAAGGTGCATTAAAATCTTCGATCATCTCTGAACTGACGGGCGAAGCGGTGTGCGGCGTCGCCGGTGTGTTGACGTTCGGTGAATCGTTCGGCGTGGACTTGCGGCGCGCTTTGCCGGAGCTTCGCCGCGTCGCAGTGGCTTATGACGCTGATTACAGAACGAATGAAGCCGTCAGGCGCGGCATGACGAAGATGCGTCAGAACTTAAGCGCGGCGGGTTTGAGCGTGTCGGTTCGAGTGTGGGACGCGAGCGCAGGCAAGGGACTTGATGATGTTCTCGCGGCAGCGAAGGGAGTCACATCATGAGCGCACAACCCTTCCACGACCTGAGAGAAGCCGACTTCAAACGCTTTGACCGTGCGAACGAAGAGCGCGCGAGGTTAGCAGTTCTCCGCAACGCAACGGCATCAGATGATGCTCTTGATCATGCTGCGACGCTCGAAGATTCAGGCGATGAAACACAGGACGCAACGCACGATGCTGTGCGGGTTAAACGTCTCTTGGGCGACTTCGCGCACACCACCGATGCCTTGAGCCTGTTTCTGGCGGGAACGGGCGTCAGATGCCCGCCACAGTTCCGGCAATTCATTGATGTGGTTGTCGGCATCGCAGGAGACCGTACAGATTGGTTCGGCGTGACGGATGAGGTTGTTTCAAGGCACGCCGGACGTTCTAAAAAGTGGGTGCAGATACAACGCAAAGAATTTTTAGAATGGGAAACGAAGCACAAAAAAACGTTCATCGAGATTCAAGATTCGTACACCGATGCGAACATGAAACACCATTCGCATAAGTACAAAGTGAATATCGGAACATGCGCCGCAAATATCAAGCTTGACGCACAGCACTTGCCGGAATGGAAAATCAATCCGGGCAAGGCATTAGAGACCGCTTCACGAAATTTCCGCCACAGCTTACCGGACACGCCGCCGCACACGAGTAGCCGCCGAACAGCTACGCCAAGCGAAACCGAGTTGATGCACAGACAAATCAGTCGGGCGCGAACACATCTTGCAAACGCGACAAATCTCCAACCTTTGGACGGCTCACTCGCATGGGTTGATGGTGGGCTGGTAGCTGAAATCGAATCCTTGCTGGCAGAGATTAAAAGGATCGGCGGAATTTCAAGTGTGCAGACTTCCACTATCCAAAGCATTAAGACTGTGGAAGTCTGCCGACCCAAGGCACCGACCCAAGACACTTTACGCATGGAAGTCGAACCCGCCGAAACGGACCAACTTCACAGAGTGGAGAAAAGTTCCACCTGCGAAAACATTGATCCAAATGCGGATTTTGAGGTTTTCGAGGTCGTTTTTGATGACGAGCCGCCCGTTGAATTGACGTATGAATTTGAACCTGACGACCCGCCAACCGCCGACGAAATAGCCGAAGCCGAAGCGATACGAGACGAAGCGAATGGCAAGTCATTAGAGCCTGACGAACTTTCAGCACCTTCGCCGACGGTCGCCGCCTCACCGCTTGATGATGTGCGTCCGCTAACCGATGAACCGCGACACGAACCTTCGGCGCGAGCCGGAAATTCACCGGAAATTCACCGGAAATCTACCGAAATTTTGACGGAATTTGACGACCCGTCGCCGCTTGATCTTGGCGATGAAGCCGCCGCATACCAATTCTTTGAAGCTTCGATAGCTAAACGCGCTGCCGAGTTGATGCGAACTCGCGGCATGAAGGAAAGGGAAGCGGACAGAGCCGCGTGGAACGATCACGGACATTTTTATGCGTGGTTGGCAGAACAACGAGCGCGGCGGCAGGAGGTGAGTGTATGACCACGCCAAGCATCACCATCTTCATTGATCGCGGCGGTGACTTTTGGTTCACCCTGAAAATCTCCAACCGCGAAACCTTCATGGATGCGATTGAACGGCTGAAAAACAACGTTCCTGCGAAATGGCGCATGTACGATGCAGAAAATCGCATGTGGTGCGTGGCGGAGATCGCCCGTCCTCGGTTGGATGACTGGGTGAGCCACATGCAAGCGGCGCACGATGTGGAGATCGCTTGGCGAGAATTGGACGAAGCAAACACCGAACCGGAGCCGAAGCCGCGCACCGCGCCAGATGCGTTCGCCGTGCTTCATCTTTTGCCCACGGCACCACCTGAAGTGGTGAGGGCGAGCTACCTTGCTTTGGCGAAAAAAATCCACCCGGACCACGGCGGCTCGACGGCACAAATGCAGCGCATCAATGAGGCTTACCGCCAACTCGCGGCATGAAGCGAGCAGGATTTTTGCTAACCGGAAATCGCACAACTTTTAAGGAGACACGAGAACATGAATGGGAATTATGAAATTTCCGAAACCCAGCGCGAACGCTTTGCTCGGCGGGCTGACTGCCAACTTATCACCGTACGATCAACACTCCCGCCGCGAGAGGAAGAAATGGCAAGAGTAGGAGTGCGAAACGATAATCGCGCACCCCCAGTCAAACCCGCAGGTCGCGCTCTGGGAAAAGAACCCAGCGCACCCCGGCGGCGAGGTCTGGATCGCCGGTGATAAACCCGTCTTGGTCGCAAAAACCGCGAAGGTGCTCGAAAAACTTTATAGCGGTGTGCTGGTCGAAGTCGCCGGGGATGAAGGATCAGACAGTGCGGATGCCTCGTCTTGATGACACCACAGAGACGGTCTCTGACGCTTTTGCCTTGACAGTGCCTTGACGATTTCAACTATGGCGAAGATTAAAAAGGAACATCAATTATTCATCGTGCAGTCGCTTGCGCGCTTCGACTCGCCAAGCGAAGTTTCGGATGCAATGAAAGCCGAGTTCGGGGTGAGTATTAGCCGCCAAGCTATTGAGCACTATGACCCGACGAAGGGCGTTGCCACGAAAAGACTCGCCGAAGAACATCGCGCGCTGTTTTACGCTACCCGACTTCAGTACACGATAGACGTATCGAACATCGGACTCGCTCACCGGGTCTACAGGCTTTGGCAGCTCTCCGAGATACTTCAAAGAGCGAAAGAGCGCGGCAATGATTACCTGATGCTGGCTGTTTTAGAGCAAGCGGCAAAAGAGATGGGTGGATTCTACGAGCGGCGGGTGACGCGGGGCAAAAACGACGAAGCGGCACTGGCGAGCGTGTTGCGAGTTCGCGCGTCGGAATTGCCGACGGTTCAAACATGGCGCGTCATGTAATCGAATTGAAAGGTCGAATTGAGGCGGGGCGATATGAGCCAAGTAACTGACGAGTCTACACCAATTTTTAGGATGACCAGACCTTTGACAATCCTTGACGAAAGAGCAGAGCAAAAAACCGAAAAATAGGCGCAAATACGTGTAGATGATGCGGTTTAGAGGGGAGTGGTCAAGCTGACCGTCAAAGACGTACAGATACTCGAAACGCAGTTGTGGAAGCAAACGTGATGAGTTCACTTAAAACGGTTTTGAGTGGGAAATTGATAGATACGGCGGCGGATGTTGCCAGTGACAAGTGACCAAATTATGAGCCATCGAAAATTCGATATTGACCCGGCGACCGCAAAACTGATGCGGATGTATAACCAGATGTCGGCGCGTGACCGGCGGGCGTTTGGCCAGATGAATCGCGTACTAGCCGAGGTCACATCACACGGTGCAATTAACCACCTGAATTCCTTGCCGAGACGCACGCTCCAGACAATGGAGTTTGCTATCGAGCAGGATGAGAAAGATCGCGCTGCAATTAAACGATTCCGACAGGCTTTAGGACTGCCGGAGTTAAAAGAAGAGGAAGAAAACGACGACGAGGAAACGGACTAACATTATGCAAGAACAAATTAGAATCACTGAAGAAACCGCTGCCGCCATCGTGCAGGAAGCCTTGCCGCCCGATGCACCGGCGCAAGAAGAATTAAACCTTTATCCCTTCGACGCCGAGACGCTCGAAATACGCATCAACCTTTTTCCCGAAGCGGTTGAGCCTGTATGGGCAACCCACTTCCTGCGAAAGCCGAGTTTCGACGAAGAGGATTCGCGCGAGCGTGCCTCGCCGTTTATTACGGAAGACGCCGGAAAGGTCGAAGGACATGCCGCCCAGACTTTTGAACTGGAAAACGCCGCCGCTAACGCCGCGCTCTACGACAAGATCATTAAGAGCGTGCAGGGCGGATATGTCCTCTCCGGCAGGGAATCTTCCGATGAACCGATTCCGGTTGATGCCGAACTCAAGAAGCTTATTCCAGTGCGCCACAAAAGCACGGCTATCTCCGGGCTGTACCGCTCGTCGTTTGAAAGTGAAATGGATGCGACGCCGACGGCGTTCATTCTCGGCGCGAGTCGTGAGTGGGTCATCCAGCAGGAAATCGGCGGTGGTCGCCGCGCCGACGGCACGGTCAAGCCGCCGGATTTTGTCATCCGGCACACGATGACCGAACCCACTGAAGAACAACATCGCAAGTTCCGGCGTCAGGCGGTGAGTGCCAAGCAGGTCGTGCTTCGCGGCGGCGTGGTGCGTGAAGAACGGCGCGCGAACCTTCGCGTGATCGCCGACATGTACGACGCGCTCGTGCAGCGCGTCGAGGGCGCGATGGTTGGCGGTGAAGCGGTGAACGCCAGCGACCGCCAGCATTTGAGGGCGATCAGTGCCGTGTTCAAAAACGGCGTCGTGACACGGTTGTTTCAATCCCTTGAGGCTGACTTGGGAAACTAGCGGACGCCTTAGGTGACTTCTACGAGGAGCGACTAAGGCGTCTCGCCGACCTAGACGGCAACCAGTGTCCGGGTGAAGTCAAATGTTCGCGTGACGGACCGCTCGCGCGGATGCCCGGTAGAACCGTCGAACAGGTTTGCGCGGGGTGCAGTTTATTTGTAACGAAGCCGGAGAACACCCCGCGCGAATTGACCAAGGCGGTCGCTGCCGCCGAAGAGCTTCGAGAGCTACACGACTTAGGCTTTCGATTGGAGTTGTCGGAGTTGACTGCTTTTGAAATGGCGGCTTACCGGGCGGCGACGGCAGCACGTCGCCGCGTCGAAGATGAAATCGCAAGAAGACCGCCGAAGGATTCGGGAGGTAAGTGACATGAAAAACTTAACGGGTCTCGTGGTGTTGGCTTTTGTGATCTTGTTCGTTGGCTGTGATTCGCCGGAAGACATTCGCGTCAGGGACGTGCACAACGCCGCGCTCGCCGGTGAGGTGGACAATCTCCGGCAGCTGCTCGCCGCGGGTGCCGATGTCAATGCCGAGTGGAAGGGAAATCCGCCCTTGTACTCGGCGGTCAGCGTGCCTTCGCGCAAAAACGATGGTCGTCTCACCGACTTCGTGTCAATCGACAAGCGGCGCGCCGTCGTCAGGATGTTGCTCGATGCCAAAGCCGACGTGAACGCACGCGGCGGCACTGAACTGACGGTGCTGATGAATGCGGCGTGGAGCGGCGGTGACGACGAAATCATAAACATGCTGCTTGACGCCGGTGCCGACGTAAAAGCCGTGGACGACAAAGGCAATACGGCTTCCGACTGGGCTTTTATGGGAGACCACATTGAGTTAAGCAGACGACTCCGGCAGCGGGCGCGCTAACATTTTCGAGTAAAGGGTAAGGCAAATGAGAAGAACATACGCCGTCACTATTTCGGTTGATCTGGACACCGCAGGCGTTCAGCGCGGAGCGACCAATCTTAACAAGACGCTTGGGTCGTTGGGTTCGACGACGCAGACGGCGGCGCGTGGCACGGGAGCCGGTTTCAGCTTGATGCAACAACAGGCTGAACGCGCGGCGCAGAATAGCGCGCTGTCGTTTAGCCGTCTCTTCGGTGCCAACTTCTTCGCTGACCTCGGTCTGCGGGCGGCGAGTGGTTTCCGGCAGGGAATTTCGTACATCGTTGACACGGCGATTGAGATGTCGTCGAAGATTGAATCCGCTTACAAAGGGGTGCAATCGACGGCGCGCAACTTGGGCTTAAATCCTACGGATGTGACATCGAGCGTTCGTAACCTCGATCTGGTGAGAAACGGCTTGCTCGGCGTCGGTGATGCCGCCACGTCCGTCAAGAACTTGATCGCCAGTGGCTTTAGCCTTGAAGAGTCCATCACCTTAATCAAACGCTTCGGAGACACCGCCGCCTTTGGAAGACAGAACGCGCTCACTTTCGGTCAGGCGATTTCCAGCGCGACCGAAGGCATCAAGAACCAGAACAGCATCCTCGTCGATAACGCCGGTGTCACTAAAAACCTGAGCGTGATTCTCAAAGAGCGCGGCTTCCAGATTCAGGACTTATCCGACAAGGTGAAGGGAGCGGCGGCGCGCGAAGCTCTGTACCAAGGCTTGCTGAAAGAGACCGCCGCGCAGACCGGCGATGCCGCGAGTCTGCTCGACACCTATCAGGGCGCATCGACGCGCGCCGCGACCGCGCAGAACATCTTTCTTGCGAAACTCGGCGACACGATTACGCAAAGTGCGCTCGTTCGCGGTTCGATGAACGGCTTGGTGACTGTATTCGAGGTGTTGGGTAGCAGCATCGGCTCGGTGCTCGCCCTCGCCGCCGCGATAGGTGTTTTGAGCATCGCCGTGATTGCCATCAACACGTCCGTCTTGCCGACGCTCGGCACGAGCATCGTGACGCTCATCACGTCGCTTCAGTTGGTGGGGTCAGCGATGTTCACCTTGCAAAGTTTCACAACCGGACTGCACACGACGCTGCTCGTCGCCGCAGGCGGTTGGATTGCGCTCGCCGCTGCGGTCGGCGGCATCCTTTATTTGCTCGTGAGCTATTCGCGCGAGTCAAATAAACTGACGGAGATTACAAACGATCAAGTCTCGGCAATTCGCAAACAATCGGATGCGGCGCGTGAACAAGCCGGTTTTCTCGGCAGCTTGCAGGGCGGCGTCGCGCGCACGGCGGACGAGCAGGCGCGCCTGAAGCGCATCTATGATGAACTCGACCCGGCGGCGCGGGCGCGCGTCACGCTCATCAAGGATGAAACTTCGGAGACTGCGCGCCTCGCGGAGGAGAAGCGAAAACTTGCCGACGCGAACGACTTTGCTTTGAAGGCGGAAGGGTCGCGGCGTGTCGGCGAACTCATCAAAGCAATCAAAGAGGAAGCGGCGGCTCTCCAGCAGGTCAATCAGGCGCAAGCCGATTATAACTCCGCATCGTCACGCGCCGCCGTCAGCGGGCGTGATGAGGTCGCCTTCTCTCAGGTACGCATCGACCGCTTCAAAGCCGAGGCACTCGCCGCAAGCACGGCGGGAACGGCTCAGCAAGCCATCGCTCACAAAGCGACGACCGACTTGACGCGCTCGGTGCTTGACTTTGAAAAGGTTTCCAACGTCTCGACCGAAGCGGCTTTGCAGTTCGCGCAAGCCAACGGCGCATCGGCGAAGGACGTGGAAAACGCCCGCGCTCAAATCAAGAAACTCAATGATGAGAACGTCATCGCCGCCAAAGGTTTTGACGCGGGGACGCTCGCCATTCAACGCCAGACGGACGCGATCAAGGAACTCAAGCTTGCGTCCGACAACCTGACGATCAACCGCGCGGGGTTCGCCGCCTTGCAGGGCAAACTCAACGAAAAGTTTTACGCGGAAGCGGCGGCAGGCAAGTCGCCGCGACAAATCTTTTCCGAGAACATCGACGCCATCAAGCAGGTGCGCGAGTTCGGAGGCAAGGTCGCGGCGCAGGAAGCGGGGAGTACGAACGATGCGGTGCGCTTGCGTGGGCAGTTGCTCGGCGAACAGGAAATAACCCGTGAAGCTTTGAAATTCGAGCAGCAGGTCCAGCGCAACAGCAAAGCAATCGGCGAACTTGAAAAGATCGGCGGACGCGCCGCGCGGAAAATCAAATCCGAGTTCGAGCAGCTTACCGACCGGCTTCGAGAGTTGAACAAAGACATCGGCTCGTTTCTTCAAACAGGTTCGCGCGAATTTCGTTTGCGAATTCAAGTCGAAGACCGCGAGAGGCTGAAGCGCGACCTTGAGCAGATCATCACCCTGCGCCGTGACCTGCAATTACCGCTTGACGCGCCGCTACCGGGAACGGCACGCGGCGCGCGCGCGAGCATCGAGCAGCTCGAACAATTAAAGCGCGTAGATGATGCGCTCACCAATGCCAAGAACGAACAGCGTGATGCCGTCGAAGCGTTAAGCGTGGCGACCGCGACGCAGTTGATTCCGGTCGTCGACGCCGAAACGCGCGCTCAAATCAAACTCACCCAAATCGTTCGAGAGCGGCGAAACGAAGAGCAACAGTTGACTGCCGACATCCTCGTCGCATCACGCGAACGACGCGAAGCTCTGACCGCCGAAGGGCAAGCTGCCGAGAAGACGCGCGCCTACAACACGTTATTACTGGAGAGTCTGCAATCCGACAGGCAGGCGCGGTTCGATGCTATCCAGTCGGATTTACAGCGGGCGATTCTCGAAGGCGGCGTGGAAGCCGAGACGAAGATCAGACAAGACATTCAAGTCTTTCTGGATGCCCGCGAGAACCCGACGCTGACGCCGATTCAAAGCCTTAACAGCAACGTCGAGAAGATACTGGATGTACTTAGAAGTACCCGGCAAGCAGGCGGCGACGGCGCGACGGCGCAACCCTTCGGCAA
Organism: Pyrinomonadaceae bacterium; assembly: GCA_041743485.1. GTDB lineage: Bacteria > Acidobacteriota > Blastocatellia > Pyrinomonadales > Pyrinomonadaceae > JANDLT01. The sequence continues at coordinate 3,251 of JBGTMR010000157.1, read as the reverse complement.
TAAAGCGTTCGACTTCACCGCGATAGGTTTCTCATCCGCGCAACGACACAACTTCGGCGCGCCGCGTCCGGGTCACTCTCACCCCGGAGCGGATGTCCATGCGTCGCGCGGCAGCCAGCTTGGTTCGGCTCTCGACGGCGATGTGACGTTCGCCGGTTTTCAGCGTGGCTACGGCAACCTCGTTAAAGTCAAACACGACGACGGGCGCGAAACACGCTACGCGCATCTTGACCGCATTCTCACATCCGTCGGTTCTCGGCTCGCGCAGGGTGAAGCACTCGGCACGCTCGGCAACACCGGCACTTCTTCAGGCGCGCATCTACACTTCGAGGTTAGGCTTCCGAACGGGCAGCCGATTGACCCGCGGCGGAGCGGCATCGCGCCGTTGCTTGCCGGTGGCATCAAGCAAGTCCTTGGCGATGCCGAAAGTCTGACGGCATCGCAGTCCGCCCGTCGCGCGCGAAGGGTTGGTACATCAGCCGCATCCTCCGGCGATGATGTGGTCAGCTTCAAAACTAACGACCGTTTCGGTGTCTCCGACACGACGCCGAGTACAACCAGAGACCGCGCGCGCGCCGAGATTAACAACCTCGCCATCACGAACTCGACGCGCAACCGCGTTGAAGCGGCGAAGGCTGCTTTGCTCGATCAGGAGAAACTGGAGCGCGATGTCACCGAGAACACCAAGCGATTTAATGATGATGTTGCCGGTACTCTGCTCGCGCAGAACAACCAGCGGCGCATCGATTACTACAACACTTCGATCAACATCAAGGCTCTCGAATCCGACCTCACGAAAGCGCGCGAGCGCGATGCCGTGTATGTCAGTCGCATACAGAAGAAAGCCGACGAGGATCGCGTAAGCGGCGCGACGAACACCGTCAACCAGATCATCACCGCCGAAGGGTTACTCGCCAAGTATCGCGCCCGCGACCCGGAGACGCTTCGCCAAGCCGGTGAGAGGGCGCGATTGTCGGATGTTCAATCGCAAGTCGGCGTCGAGGAGGAAATCCTTCGCTTGCGTGGTCAGATTGCGAACAGCGATCCGGCGACTGAAGCCGCGCGTTACGAACTGGCGTGGCTCAAAGGCATCCGTTCGGTGCAGGAAGCCGACATCCAAGCGCGCGAGTCGATAATCGCGTCGCAAATTAAAATCGCTGACAGTACTGTCTTTCACGCCGACCAATCGAACGCGAAAGTCTTACAATTCCTCGCCAGCCAGCGTTCGGTGACGGATGTGTTCTCCGACGCCAAAATCAGCATCATCAAGTCGAGTTACGATGTTATAGATCGCGGTCTCGACCGGGTGACGAAAAAGTTGGGTGCCGCCGGAAGCCTCATCAAGGATTTGATTTCCGGCTTCGTCCGCTTGGCACTCAACAAAGCCTTCGGGCAGTTGTTCGGCGGGCAGCAAAGCGGCGGTTTATCGTTCGGAGGTGGAAGTAACAACAGGGGCGGCGGACTGGTGAACACCATCGGCAGCTTCTTAGGCTTGGGCGGCGGCAAGCACAGCAATGCCCGGTCGTCAGGCTTTAACATCGGAAGCCCCGGCGGCACAGCTTCCTTCAATCCGAACATCGTCAATGCCGGTGGTCGCACGCAAGCAGGCTTCGACTTGTCCGGCAGTAACACTTTCGGACTCAGCACCCCGCAGTCATACACTGAGCAAGCCATCGCCGCCGCTACACGTCCGCGCACGGTCAGTGGTGCTATCGGCGTCGGAGGTGCAACCGGAGCGGGCGGCAGGTTCGGTGGTCTCGGTAAACAGGCACAGCAGCAATTCGCGGCTATCGCTCCCTTGCTTGGATTGAGCCTCGGCGCGGGTTTGGGTCAAGGCTCCAAGTTCGGCACCGTCTTGGGCGGCGCAGGCGGCTTGGTTGCGGGAGGGTTAGCATCCGGTCTCATCGGCGCAATCGGTGCAGGCACGTTTGCCGGGTCAACTGCCGGTGCTGTTGCCGGTACGCTCGGTGCGGCACTCGGCGGCGGTCTTGCTTTGGGTGCTGCGACACTCGGCGTCGGTGCGGCGGTGGCACTGATCGGCGCGTACTTCATCGGACGCTCCAAGAAGCGACGCGAAGAAGAAAAAATTCGCACCGCAATCAAAGGCGACTCGCTTACCCAGCTTAACGAAATCTTGCGCCAAGTAAAGAACGACCGGCTCGACGGCGCGGGTGCGATAAGTCAATCAACGCAGATTCGCGCCCAATACCTGACAGAAGTCGGTAAATTAAAAGACAAGAAAACGAGGGGCATCGCCCAGAAGGATGTCTCCGCGCTTGACTCCGTTATCTCTCAAATCCGTGTCGCCGCCGACTCTCAAGACGCACGGGCAAAAATCGCCGCGCGGCTGATTCCAACATTTCAAACAGGCGGCGACGTGTCGCGCGCATTCGTGGCGATGAACAACTCGCGCACCATGCTTCGCTTCGCCGACGGCGGTTCACTCAAAACGGATTTGAGTCAGATGACAAAATTCAACGGTCGAATGCCGGGTGTGTATGACCGGCGAGATGACCGCTTGATTCGAGTTACAGGCGATGAGACGGTGCTAAACCCACAACAGCGCGCGCTTCTCGGTGGGCATGGCGCGATGCGCGCGGCGGGAGTTCCGGGATATGCAGACGGCGTGGCTCAAACAAGCGGCACTCCCGTCTTCAATGTTTCTGCGCCGACCGCCGCTCCCGTCTTCAACGTAACCTTGCCGACCTCTGCGGCTCCAGTCGCATCTGCTGCACAAGGTCCAATAGAAATCACGGTCGAGACGCTGGAGGTTCACATCGGCGAGGGTGACGCGACGAAGATATTTATGAAGGGTGCGAGAACGCGAGACGGGCGGGATGTGGTTGTCAACACGATACGGACTCACGTCCATGACTCAGGTCGAACCGGCTTGGTCGGCGACATCACCATGCAAGGACTAAGACGATAATTCATCACACAACATCTTGCGGTCGGACGCAGATTCTTGTGAAGTTGAAAAAGCGTTCAAATCTTGCCGTTTGTCGCCTATCGTTCGCCGCAAGGTATAGACGCCGGAGAGTAAAATCTCCGGCGTTTTCATTATCACGGCTGATAAGGTTCATTATGGTGTTTTGAGAGATTCGCGCCCTTCGGCATTAAGGCAAATCGCGTTGCTGAAGAGTAAGCTTTGAACCGGCTCAACAGTGCTGCCCGATGTTGATTTGCTTTGTCTCACGATACGTCTCGCAGTCAACTCTTTCCGCTGCGCTCGAGTAGCCGCTGATGTTGGC
>JBGTMR010000156.1:0-2654 GCA_041743485.1 Pyrinomonadaceae bacterium | reverse complement strand
CGCTAAACCGCCGGAGCGAATCGTGTTCTCAACCGTCGCGGAGCGTGCGCGCATGAGTCCTTCATAAGTCGGAAAGCGGGTTTTGAGTGCGGTATAAGCGCGCTCACTGTTGATGTCGCTTGTGGCTTGCGACAGGATGATGCGGACGAGCATGTCGAGCGCATCGGACTTGTCAGAATTGACGGGCGTGCCGTAAGCCTGTTCGAGATTTTGGATGATGTAGTGAAGCGGCTTGGCTTCACTCTCTTTCCCGTCTTTGTCGGCAACGGCAATCTGCTTGCGCGGCGTATGTTTGCTCATCGCTCATGTCGTCGCAAAGTGCGAAGTTTCCGGTTCAATATGGGATTTAATGGTGATGCCTTGCAGCCATCAACGATTCACGCGAGACAACGGATTATGACGAGTCGGCTCGTTAGGGGATGTGACGGTGATGCTTTGCATCGCCTTAAATCTTCCGGCGGTGCGCGCGATGTTAATTCGCGTGACCAAGTTTTCCAAATGAGGTTTGAGCCACGCGGGGCTGTTGCCTTCGTAAAGGTTGATTTGCCATTCGTATAAATTCACTCCTCGTCTGCCGATGCGAACAGATTCAACGGCGGCGCATTGATAGAAAAAGTTGACGTTGCGACGCAAATACTTTTCCCATTCTTCAGGCTTTCCGGCATTTCCAATCGGGAGCGCGACATCGGGGAACGAATCGGGCGCAGAGTTGAGCGCGTAGTTTTTGTTAATCCGAAAATTGAGTTCGTTGATGCTTTTGTGACGGTTGCAAATTTCACATAGCGTTTGCAGATTATCCAGAGAGTTGTTGATGCCGTAATACGCCGCCACGATGTGGTCAATCGTCAAACGTCTCTTCATGGTTTCGCCGCAACACAGACAAACAAAATGGTCGCGCTTTTTAACTTGCTCTTTAACCGCCTCTGACAATTCGCGGTCATCAATCACTCCCGGTATAAAGGGCGGTTCGATTGGTATGTTTCCTAATTCCACATCTAAAATGCGCCGCACGCATCCGTCGTATTGCGACGAGAAGAAGCCGAAATTCGGATATATGGTGCGCCAGAAACGGTCTGTGCGGTGATACTCCGTATGCAGGATTTGTTGCGCGGCGCGGGGACCATGTTCGGCGGCGATAGACTTCGCAGCGATGGCATCGAGGTCGTGTTCTTCACGTTCTTTGAAGAGAAAGAAACGCGGTTCGATTTTGTCGTTCTGCGCGAGATGACGCATTAGCAGAAACAAATTTTTTCTCACGTCCAAAGCTTCCATCTGCGTAGTGTTGTCATCCGCGCCGAAACACAGGCTTTGCCACTCCGCGAGTTCCGTTTCAACTTCGCTGAATTCCAGATTTTCAGAGGCGAGGCTTTCCAAGTCGAACTCTTGCAAGTGTGTGATGAACCTTTTATAAAAACCGGGTTCGTGTTCAAAAATCATCACTGGCTCGGACACGCTCTCAATGTCGTCGCTGCCTTTGACGACTGCCTGAAATTCCGCGATGTACCAACCAAGCGGCATCAGCGACACGAACGAACCCGCGTTGATGTTGATGCCGCTGTCCATCTGTCGCGTCAACCGGCGCACGAGGTCAATCGAGATAAGTTGCAACGGCGGGCGAGGAGACGGTGGGATGATTGAGTCGTCAGTGTCTCGGTCTATTATGTCGTCATACTCCGCCCAGTTGATTTGCTGTTTCCATTGGTCGGTGAACGCGACGATGAATGCCTGTTCTGTTCCGCCGAATTTAGGTCCGCGCAGTGCGCGCCCGACCATCTGAGTCAACAAAATCCGGCTTGGCGTTTGTCTCGTTAAAAACACGGTGTTGACTTTAGGAACGTCCGTTCCTTCGGTCAGCATTCGCACGTTGAGAAGCACGTCAAGTTCGTCTTTCTTAAACTTGTCCAACATCTTCGCGTTGAAACCCTTGTCGCGCTTATTGCGTTCGGCAACGCTCGTCGGCTCGCCGCCAACGTGTGAATAAATCGAACCGGCGCGCACGCCACGCGCTTCGAGCAACGCCTCTAACTGTTCGCATTGATGCCAGCGGTCGGCGAACATAATGGTCTTGCCGTATCGCTCACGATGTTCCACGTAGGTGTCGGCAATCATCGCGTTGCGTTCACGGTTTTCAGCAAGGGTGGTGATGATGTCTTCCGGCAAATCCTGATAAGTGTCAATCCACTTTTGATATTCGCGTTCGTCGAAATCGGGCGACACGTCGGTCGCATAAGTTTCCGAAACGGGCTTCGCCAAGATGCCTGCCGCCATTAACTTGCGCGCACTCACGTCGTAAATAATCTTCTGCGGAAACAACTTCGCCAGCCAGCCTTGTTTACGTTCGTCCGCGTACAAAGGCGTTGCCGTCAATCCAAGCAGACGCATGTTCTTATATGCCTGACGCAAATCCATGAGGAACTTGGCATAAGTCGGGGCGGGCGAGTGATGCGCTTCATCGAAGACGACGCACAGTTTGCCGTCCGAAGCCTTGAGGAACTTCATCAATGCCGGATGCCGCCGCGTGTAAGCCTTAGTGACGGTTTGCAAGGTGGCGATTAGCACGTCGTCCGATGGAAGTATGTCGGCAACGTCGTAATGCTCCGGCGCGCCGGAGACAACGCGAAGGTTCAAATTCTTCTTCGGTTCGATGATTTTAT
>JBGTMR010000155.1:0-6844 GCA_041743485.1 Pyrinomonadaceae bacterium | reverse complement strand
GTCAACTTGCCCGTCTCACGACTGTCGCCGTTTAACGAATCGAACCACAACTTATCGAACTCACTCAAAAATCTTTGCCGCATCACCACAAACGACGGGTCGCTAAGATACGAAAAATTCGAGATGAAACAGACGATGCCTTTGCCCGTTTGCTCGGCGATGCGTCGCTCCGCCAAACGAAAAAACCGCACATACAAATCATCGAGGTTAAACTTCTTTATTCCCCAATCTTTGCTCAAACCTTCCTTGTACGCTTCCACCAAACCGCCTTCTTCCGTCGCGCTCGTTCCCGCGAAAGCGTTGTACGGCGGATTGCCCAACACGACGAGAATCGGTTTCCGTTGCTTGATGCTTTCCGCCGCGTCGCGTTCCTGTTCCAATTCCGCGAACAGCAATTTCGTCTTAGGCTCCGTCGGCGGACTCCATCCCGTCAAAGCGTTCGTCAAATAAACCCCGACGCGCTCGCCGTTTGTGCCGCCTTTCAACGCCGCTCCCGCCTGTTGTAATTGCAAACCCAACTGTAAATGCGCGACCACGAACGGCGCGGGCAAAATCTCGAACCCGAACAATCTCTCCATCGCCGCCCGCTTCAAATCATCGCCCGTCAAAGCGTCGCCGCCCCCCGCGTCCAACGTCCGCTTAATCCGTTTTAAGACTTCGACCAGATACGCCCCCGTCCCGCAACACGGGTCAAGCACATACACGCGCTCATCCGCCAATCCGAGTTCGATGTCCAACTCTTCGCGTAAGCATCGGTCAACGCGCTCCACCATGTACGCCACGATTTCCTGCGGCGTGTACCACACACCCAAAGACTTTCTCAACTCCGGGTCGAACGCCTCAAGAAACGGCTCATAGAAATACTGCACCGCGTGTTCTTCCTCGAACCGCTCGAAAAACTTTACGCGCTCAACACGACTCAAAGCGTCGCTCGTCCACGCCAACACTTCTTCCAACCCCAACCCGCGCACATTTGAAGGCGTCACGACCAATTCAAACAACGTCCGTATCACCGGAACATGCAAAGTCCACTGCGCCAATCGCCAATCAAAACGATTCTCGCGGTTGCGTCCCTCCGCCGTTTTGCACCACAGAACCCACGCCGAAAACACACCGTAAAAAAGCGTCTGAATCAACGTCGAACGAAAAAACGCTTCGCCCTTCTCGCCCTCAAAACGCAAACCCAAAGCATCTTCCAACGCCGTCCGCACCGTCGCCAACTGAGGCAATTCCGCTTGTTCGATTCGCGCCTTCGCATCCCGCGCATAACTCGCCAGAAACCACGCCAGAGATTCCGGCGCGTCCAGAGGCGCGCTCATCAACATCACGCGCTTGATGTATTCATCGAACCGCGATTCATGTTCGCGTGCAAACTCGCGCGGATTTTTAATTCGCGCCCAAAACTCTTTCTCGTCTGCTGCCAGCGCGTAACCCTCAAGCAAACGTGCCGCCCCGTTCGCGTCGCGCACCGTCACCACAAACTCGCGCAAGTTCGTCACCAACACCAACCCGTAACGGTCGAGATACTTTTTAACCTGCACACTCCCCGCGATTTTATCCACATCATCGCCCGCCCCTTTGACTTCCAGAACACCCCGCCCCGGAATCTGCCCGCCGAAATTCGCGCTGTTCGTTATCTGCTCCGCGTCATTCCCGCGCAACTGTTCGCCACTAAACAAACCGCCGTCGGGAATGCCCGCCCCGCGATTCTTGATGTTAATCACGCACCGCACCTTAGGTTTTAGTTCGCCGCCGTAAGCATTGAGCATCGTCGAGAGAGCCGGGTAAAAAGATGTCTCCTTAACGGCTTCGCCCGTCGCCCGCGTGTCGCGCAAATCCGTCAGGTAAGTTTCGAGATGATTCATTTTTATGAAATTTGAAAGAGTGAACTTGGAATGTAAAGCTGAATTTGGAATGTAAAGCTGAATTTGGACACGTTTTCGTCCCGTCGGGGACGCCATGATAATAGCCCAGTGATTCATCGCCGGGAATGTTCTGCCGCAGTCCCGTCAGGGACGTTTGATACTAGCCCAGCGATTTATCGCTGGGTAAAGAACGAACAACCTGCCGTGTCCCGTAGGGACACTTGAAACTCCGTTCAGTCGTCCCTACGGGACTAGGGAAATTTCTAACAAATCTCCCAGCGATAAATCGCTGGGCTATTGTCAGTCAGTCCCTACGGGACAAGGGAATGTATCCATACATCAGGACGCTTAGAACGATGTGTGGACATCTTTGTTTGTCCCGTCAGGGACGCTGTGATAATAGCCGGGTGATTATTCGCTGGGGACATCGTTATTAAACGCGCCGCAGTCCCGTCAGGGACGGCTGAACTAATCGAAAACGTAACGCTCATCGTATTCAATCCCGTGCTTTCGCAAAAACGCCAGCAACTCCGTCTTGAAATCTCGTCGCTTGTGATGTTCGGCTTGGTTGTTGATGTAAGCAACGGTGCGACTAACATCACCAGTGCCGATTGAAAACGCCGCGTAGCCTTCTTGCCACTCAAACCTGCGATGTTCGGCGAATGTATCGTGAATCCATTTCGATGAACCGCCTTTGACGAGTTGCATCGCCTTCGCAATGGAGAGCGTTGACGGCAACGATACGAGCAGATGAATGTGGTCTGCCATGCCGCCCGCCACAATCAACTTTATCTTGTTCTCATTTGCGATGCCGCCGATGCACGGATAAAGACGCGCTTGTAAATCGGGCGTGATGAAGGGACGCCGTTCTTTGGTACTGAAGACACAATGTAGAAGTTGATTTACGAATGAATGTGCCATGCTCACCCCTTTTCAGCCGTCCCTTGCGGGACTGCGACGTTCGTTGTGCGCCCGTACCCAGCGATAAATCGCTGGGCTATTATCGGGCGTCCCTGACGGGACGAAAACGTGTCCAGACTTCGGGATTTAGAACTGCTTTTAGTATTCGCTCAACTGTTGTTTGTATCCGTCGAAATTGCGTTTCATTTCACCTAACGAATCGCCGCCGAACTTTTCGCGCATCGCCCGCGCCAAAACCAGCGCGACCATCGCTTCGCCGATGACTCCGGCGGCGGGGACGGCGGTTGTATCCGAACGCTCGAATCCGGCAGGGCTGTCCTGTTTCGTCACGATGTCAACCGAAGCCAAGCGCGTCCGCAAGGTGGCGATAGGTTTTAAGTATCCGCGCACGCGCAACTCTTCGCCGTTCGTGATGCCGCCTTCCAGTCCCCCCGCGCGGTTGGTGCGGCGGGCGTAAGTCGCATCTTCGCGGTTGAACGTGATTTCATCATGCACTTTTGAACCCGCTTCACCCGCAATCTCGAAACCGTCACCGATAGCGCACGCCTTGACCGCCGGAATCGAAACTATCGCCCCCGCGAATTGTCCATCCAACTTCGCGTCCCAAGAAGTATGCGCCCCCAAACCCGCGACAAGGTTTTTGACCACGACTTCAAACACGCCGCCGAGCGTGTCACCGTCTTTTTTCGCTTTATCAATAAGTTCAACCATTTGTGCTTGCGCGTTCGCGTCGCCGCATCGTAACGGCTCATCGTCGTTGATATTTACGATGTCGCTCCAACTCAAATAAAGCGGTTTGTCAGGCACGCCGCCGAGTTGAACGACGTGGCTCGCAATCTCTATATCGAACTGTTTTAACAACAACCGCGCCAACGCCCCGCACGCGACACGCGCCGCCGTTTCCCTTGCCGATGCGCGTTCAAGGACGTTTCGCAAATCCGTTTGATTGAACTTTTGACCGCCCGCTAAATCAGCGTGACCGGGACGCGGGCGCGTCAGCACGCGAGATTTTTCCGGCGCGACTTCGACCGCTTCGACGCTCATCACGTCCGTCCAATTACTCCAATCCTTATTCTCAATCATCATCGCCACGGGCGACCCCAAAGTTACGCCGTGACGCACGCCGCTTAAAATCTGCGCCGTGTCCCGTTCAATCTTCATCCGCCCGCCGCGCCCGTAACCCTTCTGGCGGCGCGCGAGTTGATTGTTAATAAATTCAATATCAACGGGTACATCCGACGGCATCCCTTCGACGATAAGGACAAGCGCGCGCCCGTGCGATTCTCCGGCGGTGGTGAAACGAAACATCTCTTGATTCCCTTTTGTTGTAGTTCGAGCGTGACATTTTCACGCAGTTGTTCGATTTATGAAGCGAAACCCGTCCCGTCAGGGACGTTTGATAGTAGCCCAGCGATTTATCGCTGGGTACAGGACGAACAAAATACCTTGTCCCGTAGGGACAAGTGAAAACCCGTTCAGTCGTCCCTACGGGACTGGGTTATAATTTCCGACTCTCACCCAGCGATAAATCGCTGGGCTATTGTCAGTCAGTCCCTACGGGACTTTGGCAAGAAATCTAATGTTTGCAACAATCTTTCGCATCTAACTTAAACAACTTCGACGGTACACCACACCCAAAAGGATAAGCCACTTTATGACACGCTTTTTAATTTTGTTGATGACGGCATTGTTGACGTTCCCCGTCGCCGCGCTCACCGCGCAAAATACCAACATGGAAAACCGAAAATTCGAGACGCTTGCCCGCACTTATATCGAAGAACTGTTAAAGCAGAATCCCGAACGTGCGACCGAACTCGGCGACCATCGTTTCGACGCGCGGCTTGATGACCGCAGCCGCGCCGGAATCGAAGCCGACCGCAAGTTTGCGACGCGCTATTTAGCGGAACTCGCCCGACTTAAACCAACGGGTTTGAGCCAGACCAATCGCATTGATTATCAAATCTTGAAGTCGCGGCTTGAGTCTCAAATTTTCAGTCTCGACACGCTTCGTGATTATGAAACCAACCCGCTTATGTACAATCCGGGCGGTGCGATTTACGCCCTCATCGCGCGCGACTTCGCGCCGTTGCCGGAGCGGTTGAAGAATCTCAAAGGACGTTTGGAAGGCGTGCCGTCGGTCGTCGCGGCGGCGAAAGCGAATTTGAAAAATCCGCCGCGCGTGTTCACCGAAACCGCGATAACGCAGAACAAAGGCACGATAAATCTTATCCGCGAAGAACTGAACAAGTACGCCGCCGATGTGCCGCAAAACGACAAAGCCGGATTCCAAATCGCCCGCACCAACGCCGTCGCCGCCCTTGAAGATTACGGCAAGTGGCTTGAAAAGGATTTGCTTCCACGCTCAAACGGCGACTTCCGCATCGGGGCGGCGAAGTTCGATGCCAAACTAAAATTCGCTTTGTCGTCACCACTCACGAAAGAAGAAATTTTGCGCCGCGCGGAAGCCGATTTGAAGCGGACGCAAGATGAGATGTATCAAACCGCGTTGCCGCTTTATCGTAAGTTTTACCCGAACGAAAGCGCAGATGTGAGCCGCGCGACGATTAATAAACGTGTTCTCGATAAGCTCGCGGAGACGCGCCCGAACAATGAAACCATCGTTCCGAAAGCCGAAGAAACTTTGAAGGCGACGACGGATTTTGTGCGCGCCAACAACATCGTGACCGTTCCCGACGACCCTGTAAAAATCATCGTCATGCCGGAATACAGTCGCGGTTCGGCGGTCGCGTATTGCGACGCGGCGGGCGTGCTTGAGAAGAACGGGACGACGTTCTACGCCATCTCGCCGACGCCTTCGGATTGGAAGCCGGAACGTGTCGAATCGTTTTTCAAAGAATACAACGATTACATGCTCGAAGATTTGACGATTCATGAAGCGATGCCCGGTCACTATCTCCAACTCGCGCACGCGAACCGTTTCAAAGCTCCGACGATTGTGCGTTCCCTGTTTTACTCCGGCACGTTCGTCGAAGGTTGGGCGGTCTATGCGGAAAGAGTCATGGCGGATGCGGGCTACGGCGGGGCGGAAGTGAAAATGCAACAACTGAAAATGAAGTTGCGCGTCATCATCAATGCCATCATTGACCAGAAAATCCACACCGCCGGAATGACCGAAAAGGAAGCCGTCGCGTTTATGATGAACGAAGGTTTTCAGGAAGAAGGCGAAGCGGCGGGCAAGTGGCGGCGCGCCAATCTCTCATCCACACAACTTTCGACTTACTACGTCGGAAGTTTGGAGGTCGCAGACATTCGCCGCGATTATGAAAAGAAAATGGGCAAGCAATTCGACATGAAGAAGGCGCACGATTTGATGCTTAGTTTCGGTTCGCCCGCGCCGAAGTATGTGCGCGAGTCAATGGGATTGTAAGTTATTTCTCTGAGGTGTAAATGACAATTACTACAATCAAGAGTCGCCTTAGCATCGGTAACGTCGTCAGAAATGCCGTCGTTTTTAACTTCAAGAAATGGCGTGATAATGCCGTGAACAGCGACAATCTACTTCAAAGCGTTGACCGGCTCTTTACCTTGCTGGATGAACGTCAGGTTGATTACTTGCTCGTCGGAGGTATCGCTTTACTCCAATATATTGAAGGGCGTAATACCGAAGATATTGACCTTATCATGGCGTTATCCTCGCTTGAACAGTTACCGGAGATTTCGGTTGTAAGCCGAGATTCTGATTTCATACGGGGGAAATTGGGCGGATTACAGATTGATATATTGCTGACGGAGAATCCGTTATTCGCGCGAGTACAGCAGGGTTATTCGGCGCGGGGGCAGTTTCTTGAGCGCACGATTCCTTGTGCGACCGTCGAGGGACTAATCATTCTCAAGCTATATGCTTTGCCGTCTCTATACCGGCAGGGAAACTTTGCCCGTGTCAATCTTTATGAAAATGATGTGGCGACTTTACTTTACGATTATCGTTCTGATGTCGAGCCTTTATTTGAAGTGTTAGCCAAGCATGTTAGCGACAGCGACCTAGTTTCATTAAAGGAAATCGTGGCGGAGATTCAGCAACGTATCGAGCGGTTCGG
>JBGTMR010000154.1:0-12538 GCA_041743485.1 Pyrinomonadaceae bacterium | reverse complement strand
GCAACCGCACGATTTCGTGCCGGATGTTGCCGCCGACCCCGCGCGCGCCCTCGCCGCGTATCGCTTCACCGATGCGACCGCTGATTTGCTCGCGCGTTGGCTCGATGCTCTCGCCGAAGTTCCGCGCCACGCGACGCACGTTCCATCATCGAATGCGAACGCCGCGTCATCCGCGAACACGATGCGCGCCCTCGCCGGAGCGCGCGGCGTCGGCAAAAGTCACACGCTCGGAACGTTCGCCGCCATCGCCGCCGCGCCCGAACTGCGCGCTCTTATTCCCGATGCCCACGTCGCCCTGAGCGCGCGGCGTTTAAGCGGACGGCGATACGTCGTCGCCCGCATCGAACGCGGCAGCGCGCCGACGCTCATCGAAGAAGTCGCGGCGGGGCTGGCACGCGCGTGTGGCGGCGACGCCGAAGAATATCTCGCGCAAAGTCAGGGCGATGTTCAGGCGTTGCTCGTCGTCGCCGCGTCGCGTCTGTACGATGCGACTCTCGTTATCGTTGTGGACACGGCTTTCGGTCGCGCCAACCGCGTCGAACGCGACGATGGAAAAATGCTTGCCGAACTCGCCCACGCCGCGCACGCCGCGCACGCCTTTATCGGCTTGGCTCTCGACGACGACATCACGAATGCCGAAGGCGTCAACGTCGCCCTCGCGCGCACGTTTCGCATTGATTACCTTGACCCCGAACACCTGTTTCGCGTCGCGGATACTTACGTTCTGCGAAAGACTCCGAACGCCCGCACCGCTCTGCATGAATTTTATCTCGGTTTGCGCGCCGACGTTCCGGGTTTCAACTGGAGCGAACCGCGTTTCACCGCGCTTTACCCGCTTCACCCGCTGGTTGCCGACATCGCCAGTGCCGTGCGTTTATACGCTCCCTCATTCGCGTTATTGCCGTTCGCCGCCAAAGCCGCAGGACGCGCGACGGGACGCCCGCCGCTCGCCCTCGTCACGCTCGACGATGTTTTCGATTCCGCCGAAACCGAATTGCGCCGCGCCCGCGCCCTTGAAAAAACCTTTCTCGCTTACGAGGAAGTGTGCCGGACGAGCATCAATAAACTTCCCATCATGGCGCGCCTCGAAGCCCGTCTGACGCTCAAGGCGTTATTCATTATGTCGCTTGACGGGCGCGGTGCGACCGCCGTTGAGATTTGCGCCGCGATGTTGTTTGAGGATGCGGGTGTGACGGGTGCGCCGACGCCCGAAACGTCCGCGACCACCGCCGCCCGCGCCCGCGTCGAACTCGCCCTTGAACGCTTTTACGCGGACGCGCCGCACGGCACTTTCGATTGCAGCCAAGACGCGCGCGAACCGCGTTATTGTCTTCACATCGAAACGACTTCAAGCTTTGACGCGCAACTCAAAGCCGTAATGCTGACAGTCGAATCCGATCACCGCGCCGTCTCAATCCTGCTTCACGCGGCGGCACAATCGCGCTTCAACGATTGGACGTTCGGGACGATTAACGAGACGGACGATGAAATAAGCGATGAGATAAGCGACGAAGCGATGACCGCATACCTCACTTGGCGCGGCACACAGCGCGAAGGGTTGATTGTGTGGCGGGACGAAAACGCATCGTTGTCATCATCGCTAAATCGAGAATCAGACAACGAGACTTCGCTTAACCCGTGTCATGCTGAATGGCGCGTGACGGTATGCGCTCCGTCTTGCGGTCAGACGGAACAGGCGAACGGGTTTCCACACAATCATCCTCCAGACAATAAATCGCCCGTGATGCTCGATGTCTTGTGGCGTCCGGCGATGTTGACGGATGATGAGCGGCAAACCCTGTCACGTCTCATCACGCTTCAACGCGCCCCCGAACTTTTTGCGGCTTTCGGTGACACCGCACACGCCGCCCTCGCCACCGCCCACGCGCAAGTCGAACGCATCTGGTCGCGCATCTATCTCGACGAAGGCACGCTCGTCACAACCACGCATCACGCATCACGCAGCGAACAAGCGTGGAGCGACGAAGCGAAATCGGCTTTGACCCTTGCCGAAGCTTTGAGCCGCACGTTCGCGCCAAGCTTCGATAATCTTTATCGTGAGCATCCGACGTTCGCGGAACTCCTCGATGATTTGAGCGTCAACCGGCTGGTTCGTGATTTCATCGGCGGAGCGAATACCACCGACGCGGATGTCCAAAAACTCGCCGCCGCCTTCGCCCTCCCGCTCGGCTTGACGGTGCAACGCGGCACAAGCTTAACGGCAACGACCGCAGACGACCTGCTCGGTCTGCGTTGGGCGCGCGACATCATTCAGATGTCGGACGTTGCCGGAGGCGAGATTGTTCCGCTCGCGCAAGTCGCCGCCGTTTTGGAACGCCCGCCGTTCGGCTTCGGGCAAAACATTCAACGTCTTGTCCTCGCCGCTCTCGTCGCCGGTCGGCGGCTGGAATTTGTGACGCACGGCGATGACCGCATCAGTCGCCGCACGCTTTCATCATCCATCCAATGGGACGCGATTTCCGGTGTCGCGCGTCCCGCCGCGATTATTCAGAGTGCCGGAGAACTGACGGCGTGGGCGCGTCTCTTAACGAAAGAAACAATACCCGACACGCCTGATGATGCGCCGAAGGGCGAATCAATTTCCGATTCCGCGACACGCGAGAACGTGCGCGAAAGTCTGTCCGCATGGCTCGCCGCGTGGCGTGCGGACAAACTTCTGTCCCGATTCGCGGAACTTCCCGACGAAGCTTTGACGACGCGCGCCGCCGATTTAGCGAACGCCGTCGAACGCAGTTTCGAGGCATCCGCCGAAGCGGTTGAACACGCTCTCGCGGAAGACATCTCGCTTGAAGAAGGTTTGCAGCGCGTTGCCGATGCGTTCGTCAACTCACACGATAAATTCGCTAAATGTCAGACGCAACTCGCGCAGCTTTCGAGATATGTCGAACATTTCCTGCGACGCGAACAAACGCATCTCTATCTTCTCGCCGCCGAACCGATAGGTATCAGTGACATTGACGACACGCACCGCGCGCTACTTGAGCTTACCGCCGACCCGCACAGTGTCTTTGACGAACACACACACACGCGCTTCGAGATGCTGTGGCGGGAATTCCACACCGCATACATCGAACGCTTCGCCGCGCGTCATGATGCGGTGATGAACGGCGCGGCACGGCGCGAACTCGAAGATGAATTGACGCGCGCCGTGCCGTTCCGCGAACTCGAAGCCCTCGCTGAACTGTCTTTGATTGACCGCGCTCACTGGCAAAACATCGAGCGTGTGCGGGAGCGTGTGCGCGGAGCGCATTGCGCGGTTGATGTGCGTCACATTTTGCAAACCTCTCCGCGCTGCGTGTGCGGCTTTCGCTTAGACAGTGAACACCGCTTTGCCGGACTCACTTCGGAACTCGCGTCGTCCATCGAAATCGGCAGGGCGACGGCGCACCGCACGCTCGGCGATGCCGCTCCGTTCGTCTCATTCGCGCTCGAACAATTCGCCCGCGCCAGCACCAACTCGGTCGCCGAACACGCCGCGCGCCTGAGCGAAAATTTCAAACACCCCGCCGCCGCGCAAAGCTTATCGCGCCGCGAAGTTCAACTCATCGAACAGGCTCTCGCCGCGTGCCTCTCGCCGCCCGCCATCCGCGTCATGCTTCCCATCGAAAATCACGAACTATTAACGCCCGAAGAACTTCACGCGCGCCTGACGCAGTGGCTGAAAGAATTGCCGACGCACATCGCAGTCGTCGAAGTCACACACCGCCCCGATTGACGATTTGCGATTCGCCTCTACGGTTCAAGTCGTAATCCGCATTACAATTCAGGTTGCTTTATTCATCTTCACTTCGTAAAGAGCAACCGTCTTGACTAAACGCGAACCGCACGACGACACCGCGCGCGCGATTTCACACCGACACACGAAAGCCCGCGTCACGCTTTCAACGAATCCGCGCATCGCCGTCATCGGGGCGGGGCGTCTCGGCACAGCCATCGCCGTCGCGCTCGCCCGCGTTGGCTATCACGTCACCGCCGTCGTCACGCGCACTGCGAAGAACGCCCGCCGCGCGCGAACACTCATCATCGAGAACACATCAATCTCAATAACAAATTCGCCTCAATCGCTCATCCCGCTCGCTTTTGACGCGGCACATCTCGCCGCCGTTCCGCCGTGCGACTTATACATCTTCGCCACGCCCGACGATAAACTTTCTGATGTCGCCGCCCGACTCGCCGCCGTTTATCAACCTGCTTCCGCGCACGCGGACAAGCATCCAATCGCCGTTCATTTGAGCGGCGCACTGACGCATCACGAACTCGATTCATTACGGGCGCACAAGTTTCATCTCGGCTCATGTCATCCGCTTATCTCCGTCAGCGATGCGGTCAAGGGAAGCGAAGATTTACGCGGGGCGTTCTTCGCTTTGGAAGGCGACCGTGCGGCGATTGCCCACTCGCGGCGTTTCGTCAAAGCCATCGGCGGGCGCGTTCTTCAACTCGACACCCGGCACAAAACCTTGTACCACCTCGCCGCCGTTATCACCTCCGGTCACACCGTCGCGCTGTTTTCTGTGGCGATAGATTTACTGGAGCGGTGCGGGATCGACCGCCCGACCGCGCAGAAAGTTTTATTGCCTTTGCTTCACAGCACTATGCAAAATCTATCCGTCCACACGCCGGAGCGCGCCCTGACCGGAAGCTTCGCCCGCCTCGACCGTCACACGATTGAAAGCCACCTCGCCGCCCTCGCCGCGCACGATGAAACAACGCTTGATGCACGCCGCGTTTATGCGCTGCTCGGCAAACGCGCTCTTAAACTTGCCCTCGAACAACAAGCCGCGAAC
Source organism: Pyrinomonadaceae bacterium (assembly GCA_041743485.1). Lineage (GTDB taxonomy): Bacteria > Acidobacteriota > Blastocatellia > Pyrinomonadales > Pyrinomonadaceae > JANDLT01. The sequence continues at coordinate 7,733 of JBGTMR010000154.1, read as the reverse complement.
GCTTCGGATGAAGCTGCACGCGAAATCAAGTCCATGCTTGAAGCCGCCATGTTGAAAGATTAAAGTTTCGGGTTAAGCGGCTATCGCTTGCCCCGCGTTTATCACGGCGGGAACAGGTGGCGCGTCGTTCATCATGACGGCGTAATCTTTGGCGAGCAGGGCGGCGGCGGGTTCTGAGGCGACGGGTCTTGAGAACAGGTAGCCTTGCCCGTATTCACAACCGAGAGCTTGGAGTTGCGTGAGTTGCTCTTGGGTTTCGACGCCTTCGGCAACGATGTCCATGCCCAAGCTTTGCGCGAGCATTCTTATGGTGCGGACGATTTCCGTGTTCTCGTTGTTGTGGCTCATCTGGCTGACAAACGAGCGGTCAATCTTCAAGGTCGAAGCCGGAAAGCGGTGGAGGTACGAGAGCGAAGAGTAGCCTGTGCCGAAATCATCAATGCTTAAACTGATGCCGAAATCATGAAGATGATGCAGGGTTTCGGTCGCGGTGGTGATGTTTTCCATCACGACGGATTCCGTGATTTCGAGTTTGAGATGTTGCGGTGCAAGTCCGGTTTCTTTTAAGACCTGTTGGACGCTGCCCATCAAGTCCGTTTGCGCGAATTGTTTGCCGGAAAGGTTGACGCTCATCGTCACGCTATCGGGCAAATCGAAACGCCGTTGCCACGCGCGCATCTGGCGGCAAGCTTCACGCAAAACCATTTCACCCAACGGAACAATCAATCCGGTTTCTTCGGCAAGCGGGATAAAGTCCGCCGGAGAAACGAAGCCGTGTTCGGGGTGCTGCCAGCGCACGAGTGCCTCGAAGCTGCCGATTTTTCCGGTCTCGAGTTCGATAATCGGTTGGTAATAAACCACAAACTCGTGACGTTCGACGGCGCGGCGTAAATCGTTCTCCATCTGAAGCAGATTCGCGGCGTGCTGATGCATCGCGGGGTCGAAAACTTCGTGGCGCGTTTTGCCGAGCGACTTGGCGCGGTACATCGCGGTGTCGGCGTCACGCAGTAGATCGGCGGGGCGCGTGTAACCGTGACCGGAATGCGCGATGCCGACACTCGCGGTCGTAAAGACTTCATGTAGTTTGCCCGTCGTGCCGTCGCCGCTGCCCGATAGATGAAAGGGGCGCGCGAGTTCCAGCTTGATGCGTTCGGCAATCGCAATCGCGTCGCTGACATCCGCGATGTCTTCAAGCAGAATCGTAAATTCATCGCCGCCGAGACGCGCCACCGTGTCACTGACTTGGAGACAGTTTTCCAGACGGCGGGCGATTTCGATAAGCAGTTGGTCGCCCGACATGTGACCTAAACTGTCGTTAATAACTTTGAAGCGGTCGAGGTCGAGAAACAGCACGGCGTATTGATATTTCGGATTGCGCGTCGTGCGCTTCATCGCCATTTTCAAATGGTCAATAAACAAGGCGCGATTCGGCAAGCCGGTCAGGGCATCGTGGAACGCATCGTGTTGGAGACGTTCTTCGGCGCGTTTGCGGTCGGTGATGTCTTGGATTTGAAAAATCAAGTGGACGGCTTGCGTGCGCGCGTCTGTGGCTTGCGACACGCTCCACAAAACCCACACGGCGTGACCGTCATGATGACGATAACGCTTCTCCATTTGAAAGGTCTGCGATGTGCCTTGCAAAAGCCCGCGCACTCCGGCGAGGGCGGCGGGCAAGTCGTCGGTGTGCGTCAGGCTTTGAAAATCGGTTGCCAGCATTTCATCTTCCGTGAAACCGACGAGTGTACACAGGCTGCGATTGACTTGCAGCCACTTGCCGGAATCCGCGACGAGTGCCATGCCGATGGCGGCGAAATCGAACGCGCTGCGAAAGCGTTCTTCCGATTGTTGAAGTTGAAGAATGTGCTGCTCGGCTTGTTCGGCTTGGTGAACGGAAGCTTCGATGTTCTTCAGATACATGCGATAGGTGAAATAGACGATGACGATAATCGGTGTCGCCACGATGACGGCGTAGAATCCGACGCCGTGAATCGCGCGGGCGACGATTGCCGCCGACGCTGCTCCGGCAAAGTAAGTTATCGAAGTCCAAAGATAATACTTGCACCACGTCTGCCAGAAAGGTTGATTGATTTTAAGCGATTGGGCGACGGCGACAAGCGAGGTGTTGACCGCATACTGCACCAACGCCATAACGCACGTCGCCATCACGAGTTTGCCGGAAAAATCGTTTTGTAAATCCGCGATGTTCCAACCGAAACAGAGTCGCAACGTCCACACGCTGGCGAAAGTTGCGAGTGCCATCACACTCGCGTTGAACATATAAAGCCGCGCGCGTTTGCTTACGCGGCGGGTCGAACTCATGCCTTCAATCGCGGCGAGTATGACCGCCGCGTCGCCGCCGAAAAGCAGTATGGCGAGAAAAAGAAACGTATCGGAAATGGAAATCGCACCGCTCACGCGCGGCACGGGAATCGAGATGCGCGATGCGATGGTGACGGTCAGAACCGCCAGTATCCAAAAGTTCGCATCCGTCCACACCGTCTGCGAAGTGTGCTTCATCCAAAAAAGCGAGAACAGGCATACGCCCGCCCCCGCGATGATAATCGTCGTTAGAAATGGTGTGGAGAAGCGTTGACGATTCAAGGTTTGTGACCCTTTATTGTCGAGGATGAGTCGGGGAAACCGCTTGAAGATGGGGCAGGGAAAGTAAGGCAGGAAGGTAAGAGCGAAAGGTGGGTAGGTTGCAGGTGAGATAAGGAAGTTGCTTCTCACTTGCCACTAGCTTTAGCTAGTGGTTTGGATTGTAAAATAGATTGGCTTTAGCCAAATTTCCGATACATAATTATTGTACACTTGGCTTTAGCCCAAGCATCGTTGGGCTAAAGCCCTTACTTCTCTCAAACTTACCCCACTATATGGAGAACACACCAAGATACCGATTTCTGTTTAGCATTACACTCTGCAGAATGTTAGCTTTTCGCCATTCAAAGGGGCAGATGAAGCCTTGTCATAATCCGAATCTTGGTGTGCGCGGCATATAGCTAAAGCTAGTGGCAACTTATCAATTCTATTCTTATCTCAACACAACCTAGTGACCGCTCAAACTCCGAAAGCACGCGGGCGATAAAAACGATTATCGTCCGCGTGCTTTCGGGTCAATCGGTCAGGGTTGCATGTACGGTGTGTCGTCGCCTTTGGTGCTAACGGATTCGGCGGTGCTGCGGTCACCCATGATTACGCCGTCGCCCAAGACTACGCCGTCGCCTAAGACCACGCCGTCACCCAAGACCACGCCGTCACCCAAGACCACACCGTCGCCCGTCAGCCTGTTGAGCGGCATGAATTTAGCACCGTCGCCCATGACGACTCCGTTGCTCGTCATGATGTGGTCGCCGAAGATTACGCCGTCAGACCAGATGCTTTTGTCACCTAAGACCACGCCGTCGCCCAAGACTACGCCGTCGCCAAACAGCACGCCGCCCGCGTAAATCTTTTGATAGTTAGTCATCAGTGCCGTGCCGCCCGCGTAAGTGCTTTCGACGATGATGCCTTGCGCCCACGGGCAGAGGCTTCCGGCAATCCAGCTTTGCGGCTTGGGAAGACTCCCATTCAGCATCCGCGTTCTGGATGATGAATCGGGAGCAATGTCATCGCGCACGAGGCGCGCGAGTTCGATTGCGCCGCGCACGTTTAATTGACCTGCGCCCTGCTCGAACATGTTAAAGCCCGCGATAGGTTGCGCCGTGTAACCCAAAATCGCTTTCACCATACCCGGCGTCAGCTTCGGGTTTGCCTCAAGCATCAGGGCGGCAGTTCCCGCGACAACCGGCGTCGCCATTGACGTGCCGCTCATGTACATCATCCGGCGGTGCGCCATTTGGTCATAACCGACGCTGAGAGATGAATCCTTCGTGAGGATAAAGTTGTTTCGCGCTTGTGCCGCGATTAACTTGTTACCGGGAGCAACAAGGTCGGGTTTGATGAAGTGGTCGTAGTGGATGACGCCCGCTTCGTCTTCCGAAAACGAGCGCGTCGGACCTCGTGAACTATAAGTCGTTACTGTATCGTCGCCGCGATAGTCGGTTCCGTAAGTGTTGCTCGCCCCGACCGTGATGACCGACGGTTCATTGCCGGGCGAATGGATTTGCCCGTAAATCTTTTGACCGAAAACGGTCTTCCCGTCATTGCCCGCCGCCGCGACGACGACGATGCCACGGGCAACCAGCATCCGCGCGGCGCGGCACAGCGGATCGGTTTTATATGAATCAACGGCGGGCGCGCCGAGACTTAGGTTAACAACGCGAATGTTGTGTTGCTTGGAGTTGAGCAGAACCCAGTAGAGCGCGCTTAGTACGCTGCTGGTCGTGCCGTTACCCTGTTCGTCGAGAGCGCGCAGGGAAAGGATGTTTGCGCCCGGAGCGATGCCGCGATAAGCATCCGAAACCTTGTCGTTTCCGGCGGCAAGCGACGCGACGTGCGTACCGTGTCCGTAAGGGTCGTCGGTCGTCTCGGTGTTCTTGCCTGTGAAATCAAGGTTCGCCACCAAGCGACTCGTACCCGTCAGCGTGGCGATGCTTGTTCCTGAAACATTCGTCCAAACTTCTTGGGTCAGGAACTTCATGCCCGTGAAGGGGGCGAGGACGCTTCCGGGAACGATTTCTTCGGGCGTCGTGCCGGTGGTCATGCCGATAATGTCGGGTTTGCGCCACGCGACGGAAAGATGGTCATTGCTGACCGCTTCCTTCTGCCACGCTTCGATGTAATAACGATTGCCCGCGATGAGGTCGAGCGACACCGAACGTTGCGAAGGAGCGCGCGTCCATTCGCGGGCGTTGGTGGCTGCCGAAACAGACGCGATAAGACGTTTGTTCGCCGGGTCGCTATCGGTACTAAGGTAGAGCGCGCCGTTGTCATCACTCGCCAACCAGAAAGTGTACTTGCCGGTTGACGGCGCAATCAGAAATCCGCGCACGCGCGAACCGTAATTATCGCCGCGATATGTACCTTCAAAATTGTTTAGCTTGCGCGTCACATCGGCGGCGGCGTTGGCGGGTGCTTCGGCGAACGAGCGATGTGTCGCGTCAATCCCGGAATCAATAATGGCGATGCTGACGCCCGCACCGTCAAGCCCCGTGTTGGCGGCAACCGCCGAACGCATTTCATTGACGCCCGTTGTCATCGTCAAGTGTCCGGTTGATGCCAGCGGGCGGTCGCGCGAAATGTAAGTCACGCCGGGAAGTTCGGCGAGGGCTTCGACTTGACTCACCGGAACTTCAACGACTTGCGTGCCGAAACTCTCCAAGACTTGGCGGAATTGACCTTTCACCACCGACATCTTGCGTAAAGTTTTAGCAGCTTCCGCACCGTCGAACTGCACGATGACACGCACCGTTTCTTCGCCCGTCTTGTTCTTACCGTTGCCGTCGGGCTTGACGGTTGATGAGTTCTTACCGGGTTTCAAATCCGATGAGATTTTTTCCTTTTTTCCCTTTGCAGGTTTGGGAGCGGACGGCGAGTTCTCTTTAGATGGTTTGTCGCTCTGCGCGTTCACAGTCGCCATGCTCAACATGGGGCTGCCGAGAGAACAGAGTAAAAGCAACGAGAGTAGTTTGCGCTTATAGTTATTTGTGAATCTGGGCATCGGTGAAATCCTTTTGTTCTCCAACAATGATTAGAGAAGCTTTGCATCTCGGTCAGGCGGCGCGGGTGATAGATGAGGGTGCGCCACCAAACGCTTGGGCAAGGTTCGTGCCACCCGTGTTTCTCATTGAAAACGAGAAAACACACTGCATTTAAGTGTCTTCTGAAAGCCGGAGACAAAAAGGCGTGAGAAGGATTTTGCGGCAAATTGATTGAAGGCGGTCAATCTGCCGGATTAAGCTTGCGCGGGCGAGAGATGATTTGAACGAACTTCAGGCAGAGCGTTTCCCCACCTGATTGCGGGTTCGCAATCAAGCGGAAAGTCAACCCACGCTTGCCCGCAAAACGCGCGCCGAGCCTGTTTCTTCCGGCTGATTAAGGAATGATAAAATAACGGCAAATCCGAAAACCATGAAGCACACGAAACAGACAACCGAACAACAGCCTTCCGCCAAAGGTTCAACCCGCATCGAGCGCGGCATCTATCGCGTTCACTATCCGTCGAACAAGGGTTATCGGGCATACATTAAATTTAAGGGCATCGAGTACCAGAAAGTCTTTGCCGAAGGCGATGACCCGGAACATGCTCTCGCCAAAGCGCGGCAGTGGCGCGAAGAGAAACTACGCGAAATTCAACTGCTGCCCGACGCCGGTAATCCGCTCAAAAAGATTATGAAAAACAACACCAGCGGCATCAGTGGAGTGCGGCGCGGTAAAACGGCGTGGATTGCCAGTTGGGTCGAAGCGGGCAAGCTAACCCATCGCTGGTTCGCCGTCAGTAGGCTCGGCGAAGAACAAGCCTTCAAGATGGCGTGTCAAGCCAGAGCCAATGGCGAAATACGAAACTATGGACAGGTGTTTCAACCCACCCTCAAAGAATTTGTGTGAAGTGTAAAGGGAAGCGAATCTTCGTCCGTCGGTAAAGAGAAGGCATTTAAGCGGCGTGCGTCACAACCTGTTTGAGTTGCGCGGCGATGCGCGGGACGATGCGGCGCGGAACGGCGATGGCTTCTTTGATGTGGCGGGCGCGGGTGAAGAATTGACCAGATGTTTTGGGCGATGCTAGAGTTTGCGCTACCCCTCATCAACTTGCTCCCAATTCCTCATCGCTTGTCCAACGAGCATACTCTTTGCTCATTGGCTTTACCCTTGCAGTGATAATGAAAGGAAGTTCAAAGATGAAACGTACAATTCTGTTGGTGTCGCTTCTAGCGATACCCGGCATCGCGTTGGCTGCGGCATCGCAAGCATAAGGAGAAATAGACATGAAAGCACAAACTCAAAATACTGCGAAGCGGGTAAAATCAGCCTTGCTCATCACGGTTTGCGCGCACGTCATCCTTTTCTTGGGTGTGACCTGTGCGTCGGCGCAAACTTCGCTGCTGGTTGAAGGTAACTGCGGCGACCCGGCGACGACTTCAACCGCTCCCGGAACGTGCGGCGACTATGACGGCGACGGGCGCATCGGTGGGGCGGAAGACGAAGACGGCGATAAAATATACGGCACGTTTAGGAGAGCCGTCGAAGTTGTTGATTCGGGACAAAACGGCGGTGTCGTTACCGTCGTCACCTCTGGAACTTTCGCCGAAGGGTTATACATCGGGCTTTTCAATCGCAGTGGCGGCAGTATTACCGTACAAGCCGCGCCGGGCATAGAGGCGACGCTTGACGGCGGGTCTTCCAATACAAACGGCGTCAATCCTCAAGGAGATGCGGGAGTCCCGCCCGTGATAGTGATAGGCTCGCAACCCAATCGTTATGTCGTGCTACGCAATTTGACCATTCGCAACGCGACGGCAGGCGGGATAGAAATCTTCGGCGACTCGCGCGTTGCCATTGAACACTGTCGGCTGGAGAACAACGGTTTCGGCATAACCGTGAGGAACAACGCGAAGACAACGATTGCCAACACACAAGTGTTGGGTTCGACCAACTCGCCGCCGTTTCTTGCATCCGGCATCCTCTTCACTGACAACGCATCAGGCAACATCTTTCAAACGACGGTGAGCGGCACGCGCGGTGTCGGCATCGCCAACCGGACAGGCAGAGCCAATGCCGTGTGCGCCTATTTGGTCAACGTCTTCGATAACACGACGAATTATCAAGGCGTCATACCGACCTCCGACCCGTGCGGC
>JBGTMR010000153.1:0-18273 GCA_041743485.1 Pyrinomonadaceae bacterium | reverse complement strand
AACGGATCGCGTAAAGCATGTTGCGCTTCGGATTCATTCAAGTATGAACCTTCGACGACAAGAAAATACTCGCTGGTGTTCGCGCCCTTCATAATCGTTTTTTGTTTTCGTCAATTTAACATCATCGGTTGATTGCTGCCAAAGCTGAGAAAGCGTTAGAGAGGTGAATCGTAATTCGTGAATCGTAAAGACACTTCTTTCTATTTACGATTTTCGATTCACGATTGAGCCTTTCCAGACTCCCGCTTTATGTTACATTACGGCTTCACCAGAACGCCTGTCCCGCACTAATTTTTACAACTTCCGGCAACTCCTGCAAGCCACACGCAGGGCAAGGCGTTCATCATCATTTTCCGAAAGGCGAACCAATGATATGAAGGCTTATCCGACCAACGCGATTCGCAATCTTGCCGTCATCGGTCACGGCGATTCCGGCAAAACCCAACTCGTCAGTTCTCTGCTCTACGTCGCCGCCGCGACGCCGCGCTGGGGCAAAACCGACGAAGGCACAACCGTCACCGACTACGACGAAGATTCCATCACACGCAAAGTCACACTCAACACCGCCCTCGCCCATCTCGAACATCGTGACCACAAAATCAATTTCATAGACACGCCCGGCTATGCCGCCTTCGTCGCTCACGCGCGTCCCGCCCTGCGCGTCGCCGATTGCGCCATCGTCGTCGTGGATGCGGTCAACGGCGTCGAAGTCCAAACCGAAAAAACTTGGGGCTATGCCAACGAGTTCATCACGCCGCGCATGATTGTCATCAACAAACTCGACAAAGAGCGCGCCGATTTCGGTGCGGCACTCGACTCCGCGCGCTCCACTTTCTCGCGCGCTATCGTCCCGTTCACCCTGCCCATCGGCAAGGAAGCCGACTTCAAAGGCGTGGTTGATGTCGTTCATCTCAAGGCATATGAGTTCGACGAAAACGGCAAGCCGAAGGAAGTTGAACTCCCAACCGAAGGACGCGATGTGATTGACAAAGAACGCGAGCGGCTCATCGAAGTCATCGCCGAATCCGACGATGCGTTGTTGGAAAAATACTTTGAAAACGGCACCCTCGACGAAGCCGACATCATCCCGAACATCTCGCGCGCCATCGCCGCCTCGAAGCTGTGTCCGGTCTTTGCCGCTTCGTCAAACACACTCGTCGGATTGTCCTGCATCCTCGACGGTATCGTCGAATACGCACCCGCCCCCGACACACACGAATCGGAAAAAGGGCGCGCCGACGTTGACGGTGAAGAAACCGTCGAACGTCGCTACACGCCGCAAGAACCGTTCTCGGCTTACGTCTTTCGCACCATCGCCGACCCATTCGCCGGACGCATCAACGTCATGAAAATCATCAGCGGCACAATCACCACCGATGCCAACGTCTTCAACTCAACCCGTAATTCAAGCGAACGTCTCGGCACACTCAACTCGATGCAAGGCAAGCAACTCGATAAAGTCGAAACCGCTTCCGCAGGTGACATCATCGCGTGCGTCAAACTCAAAGAGACGCAGACCGGCGATACATTGTGCGACCGCAATTCGCCCATCGTGTATGAAAAACTCGAATACCCTGAAGCCGCCATCAGCTTCGCCATCGAACCGAAAAGCCGCGCCGACGAAGATAAAATCAGCGTCGCCCTCCACAAGATTTTAGAAGAAGACCCCGCGCTTCACTTCACGCGCGACGCGCAGACGAAAGAGTTTCTGCTTTCCGGTTCGGGCGGTCTGCACGTCGAAACGGTGGTTGATAAACTTCGCAAACGCTATCACGTCGAAGTCGCGCTTCACCCGCCGAAAGTTCCTTACAAAGAGACCATCACGACGCGCGCCGAAGTACAAGGCAGACATAAGAAACAGTCGGGCGGGCGCGGTCAGTTCGGTGATTGTAAAGTCGTGTTTGAACCGCTTGAGCGCGGGGCGGGCTTCCTATTCGAGGACAAGATTTTCGGCGGCTCCGTCCCGCAAAACTTCCGTCCCGCGATTGAAAAAGGAATCATCGAAGCCGCTCAACAGGGCGCGGTCGCGGGCTATCCGCTCGTGGACTTCAAAGCGATTCTGGTTGACGGCTCATACCACACGGTTGACAGCGACGAACATTCTTTCCGCGCCGCCGGACGCAAAGCCCTTCGCGCCGCGATTGAAAAAGTTAAACCGACACTGCTCGAACCCGTGATGGATGTCGAAGTCGTCGCCCCGCAAGAGAACGCGGGCGACATCATGGGCGACTTAAATTCGCGTCGCGGGCGCGTTTCCGGTATGGACATGCGCGGGAAAAATCAGGTCATCAAAGCCCAAGTCCCGATGTCGGAGATGCTCAATTACCAATCAACCTTAAACTCCATCACCGCCGCGCGCGGCTCATACCACATGGAGTTTTCACACTATGACCCGATGCCCGGAAACATCGCGCAAAAGGTCGTCGAACAGGCACGAGCAGAAGGACGCATCAGAGTCGAAGAAGAAGATTGAGAACGCGGTTCGACCACTTTGGTTGGTATAGAGTGACCTCTTTCACGAGACTTACAAAGGATCAAGAGACGTGCCTGAACTCAGTCGCTTCTACGGCATCATCATACGGATGTATATGGAGGCTGGCGGTCAGCATCATAGTCCGCACTTTCATGCCTACTATGGAGATGAAGTGGCAATTTATACTGTGTCGCCCATCGAACTAATCGCAGGCTTGTTGCCGCGCCGTCAGCAGCGATTCGTGGAAGCGTGGGCGGAGTTACACGAAGAGGAGTTGTTGGTTGCTTGGCAGTTGCTTCAAGCGGGGCAACTGCCCGTTCCTATCGCACCACTATAAAATTTATCAGGAGGTAAAAGTGTTTCATCCGATTTACCGCGTGCAGTCCTTCCAAATCACCGCCCCTTACACGTTGCGCGTCCGGTTCAATGATGACACGGAACAGACTATCAACTTCGAGCCGGTCTTAGCCGGACAGCTATACGGAGCCTTGCGTGACCCTTCGGTGTTCAGTGAAGTTCGTATTGACCCGGAGGTTCACACACTCGTGTGGTCGAACGGAGCCGACTTCGACCCGGCAACACTCCACGATTGGGACAAACACGTTACAGAGCTAGCGGCGCGCGCCCGGCAGTGGGAGTTGGCAGCCGTGTGAGCATCCCGGACAAGATGCCAAAGAGAAAATTGAGATTTGCGCGTGAAGGAGTATTACAAACATGTCGAAACTACTTGAAGAACCGATGCTTAAAACATCATCACCGGAAACCACCGTTTCGGAAATCGAACCGACGATTTTCAACGGCTTCCCGCGTGTCGCGTTGCCGCCGTTAGTCAGCCTCTCCGACGAAGATTTTCTCGAACTCTGTTATCTCAACCAAGACCTGCAATTTGAAAAATCCGCGAACGGAGAACTAATCATCATGCCACCCACCGGCGGACTCACAGGCAACCGCAACTTAGAGTTAATAGTCGAAGTAGGAACGTGGATTAGGAAAAGTAAAAACGGCATCGGCTTCGATTCGTCAACGCTGTTTCGTTTGCCGAACGGCGCGATTCGTTCGCCGGATGTAGCGTGGATTTCAACCGAACGGTGGCAGCAATTAACCGCCGATGAACGCGAAGGCATCGTCCCGCTCTGCCCCGACTTCGTGATTGAACTGCGTTCACCGACCGATTCGCTAAACCAACTTCAGGCGAAGATGCGCGAGTACATCACCAACGGCACGCGACTCGGATTATTGATTGACGCGAAAACTAAAAGGGTTCACATCTACCGCCCGCGACAAGCGGTTGAGACGCTGGAAAGTCCGTCCGAAATATCATGCGACCCTGAACTTTCCGGTTTGAAAATAAACCTGACCGCGATTTGGTAGTTCAACTTTTATGATATTCAAGCTTCATCCGGCGGCGTCATTGGTGCTTGATTTGCGAACCGCGATTGGAAGTCGGGCGAAGCGCGGCGCAACTCAATCCAACCATTAAATTAACGGCTGACGGCGATGGATGAAAATTTGTTTGATAAAATGCCGGTGTCGAATTGCTTAAAAATTCGACACCGGCACAGTTTGTTTCAAGCTACCGCTTTTGCGAACCTAACCTCATTTGAGTGTTAGTTATTCGCTTTCTTAGACCTCGCGTCTTGGTTAAGCTGTTCGACATCAACCTCCGTGCTACGCACCGTATCCGTGACAACTTGTTCACGTTCGGTGACGTTTTTGCCGATGGAAATCTCTTCGGTCACGCGGGCTTCTTTGGACACAACAGCCTGTTCACCGCGTTCGGTAATTTCGATGTCGCCTTCTTTGAAAGCCGCCATATCAGCTTCGGTTACGGCGCGATTGACCGGCTGACGATTGACCGTGACATGCTCCTCGCGCAGACGAATCGTTTCTTCGACCGGCTTTTCGATAATCCGGCTGCGGATACGCGCACCGCCGGTTTCAACCGTGCGTTTGCCGACCTGCAAGTTTTCTTCCATCACCGGAATCTTCATATCGCCTTCAACGGTTTTACCCGTTTGCGCGGAGTTTTGTTGTGTGCGGGCATTACGTTCGTCAACGTCAACCGCACCGTTTTTGTCAAGAATTTCGGCGGCTTTTCTCGCTTTATCCGATGAATCGGTTTGCACAGTCAAAATAGCTTCCGTTTGACCGGCAGCAGCCGAGTAGTTTCTCGCTTCAGCCGAATCGCTCCCGAACATTGAACTAAAGAAGTTGCCGATGCTGTCGCCGACCGATTCATTGCCTGTGTTCGTCGGCGTGTCCATCGTCTTCCTGCCCGTCTTCGTATTTGAAACGTCGAGGCTCTCAAGCGCAAAACCGTTTTTGACCAATTCCTGCGAAGCTGTTTCCGCTTCATTCCGACTGTCAAATAATCCGATTACTGTGTGTGTCATTTTGTTCATCGTCTTTTTCCTTCCCCTTTTACTCGTCAGGGTAAATCTGTGTTGCCCGTATAGTTGGCAGCGTTACCTAAGTTTAATCACCGGGTTTTTCGTTTTCGGCAATCCGTCTAATATCAACTTCTTCTCTTCGCAGAGTTGCGTTGTGCGATTGATGCGTTTCGACAACCTGTTTCTTCACCCGCAATTCTTCAACCAAAATCAACCTTTTTCGCATCACGAGCTGTTCTCGAACGACGGGAATAATCATCACATTTCCCTCGTGCCTTACCTCCGGTTCTGCATCAACATATTGATTTATCGGCACACGCTCAACCGATACTTCTTCGTGAAAAAGCGGCACGTCAACCGATTCTTCGTGTTTGATGACCCGTTTGGAAATGCGGACTTTGCCCGTTTCGACCACCTGCTTGGCGATAAACGCTTGCTCTTCGATAACCGGAATGACCATTGTTTCCTGATCGAGTCCGAGTTCCGATTCAAACGTCTCTACCGTATCTTCGGCTTGTTTGGTTGCCATAAACTGTTTCCTGTTTCAACGCGGATGTGATGTTTCTATGCGGGCGGCTGAACCCGGTTGCCGAGTCTGCCATTGCGCTTGTTGTCTCACATCTTGCGTCTTTCTCTCGTTTATCGTCTGATTTACAGACACTATTTTGTAGCTAATCATGTCTAAGGGCAATTTGCCTGCCATAAGCGATGTGAGGCAATCCGACTTCTCGAAACACGAACGGCGAACGGCTTTATCATTGTTCGGCGTTCGTGCATGTAGTACCGAACTTTTCGCGGAAGTCCGTCGTTCCACGTCTTAGCTCAAGCCACACATCGAACACTTCCGGTTGCTTTAACCACACGGCGAACCACTCCGCGATTTCTTCCTTCTCGGCGCGTTTGCGCTCATCAACTTTCGGATTGCGCGCAATCATTTCAGCCCGCTCTTTACCCTTCAAAACCTTCGCGCGCACGCGCCGCAAACCTTCCTTATCATCGCGTCGGGCAAACTCTTTACGCAGATTATCGAGCCGCTTGAGCGACGCGATTGCTTCGTCGAACGTCGCAAACTTTAAGACGTTTCTAAACGCCGCTTCGTAAGGATCATCGGCGCGCACGCGCACATCGAGTTCCAAAATCTCGGCGTGTCTTAGCTCCGCGCCTTCGTCCGCGAGAAGTCGCGCGAGCGTCGCCGGACTATCCACCGCACCCGTTCCGAAACGCCCTTCAATCGCCGTCCGTATCGCTTCGAGTTCACGCGCACCGACCGACTCACAATCAAGTTTTTCCCAAACTTCGATTGCCAAATCGCGCTTCGTGCGCGCCTTCCAATTATGTTCACCTGTATTCATCTTGTCACCGCAGATTAAGCAATCGCAGCGACGCGACGCAAGCCCTGTGAAGAATTGATTCATTAAGTCATTGATTCACCGGCTCATTAAATTCGGACACCAAAAGATTCATTCCGGCATTGAATCAATGAACCGATGAATCAATGATTCAATTCTTCACTTGCGGTACAATTGCCCTATCCATGACGACACTCGCCGCCGCCCAAAAAGCACTCCATCAACACTTCGGCTTTGAAGATTTTCGCGCCGGACAAAAGCCCGTTATCGAATCCGTTCTCGACGGACACGATACGGTCGTCGTGATGCCTACGGGCGGCGGTAAATCAATCTGTTACCAGCTTCCCGCCCTGATGCGCGAAGGCGCGACCGTCATCGTCTCGCCGCTCATCGCGTTGATGAAAGATCAGGTTGACGCACTTCACGCCCGCAATCTTCCGGCGACGTTCGTTAATTCTTCGATTGATTTTGAGGAACAACGCCGCCGCATCAACGACCTTCGACGCGGAGCGTGCAAGATGATTTACGTCGCCCCCGAACGCTTTCGCAATCGTCATTTTACGGAAGCCCTGCGCGAAGCGAACGTCACACTGTTTGCGATTGACGAAGCTCACTGCATCTCGTCTTGGGGTCACGATTTTCGCCCCGATTATCTGCGCCTTCGTGAAGCACTCGAAGAACTCGGACGCCCGCAAACGCTCGCCTTGACCGCAACCGCGACGCCTTACGTTCGCGCCGACATCATCGAACAACTCGGACTCACCGAAGCGCAGGCTTTCGTTTCCGGCTTCGACCGTCCGAACCTTTCGATTCGTGTTCACCACACGCAAAAAGAAAGCGAGAAAATCGCCGCCGTCAAAACTCTGACCGCGCGTCACCCAAAGGCTTCCGGCATCATCTACACTTCAACGCGCAAGTCCACCGAAGCCATCGCCGCGAAGCTGCAAGCCGCGCGCATCAACGCCGTTGCTTATCACGCGGGCATGAGCGACCTTGAGCGCGAAAGCCGTCAGAACGCTTTCATGTCCGGCACAAATCAAATCATCGTCGCCACCAATGCGTTCGGGATGGGCATTGATAAACCCGATATACGCTTTGTCGTTCATTATCAAATGCCCGGCTCTATCGAAGCTTACTATCAGGAAATCGGACGCGCCGGACGCGACGATTTGCCGTCCGATTGCGTCTTGCTTTTCAACTACGCCGACAAGCGCACGCAGGATTTTTTCATAGAAGGTTCGTACCCGCCGCCCGACATCATCAAGCGCGTGTATGAAACCCTCGCCGCGACCAATCGTTACGGCGACGACCTCATCGCATTAACTTCAAAAGAGATTGCGACGCGCGCCGCCCTCAAAAACGAAATGGCGGTCAACAGCGCGCTCGTCACGCTCGAAAAAGCCGGACACCTCGCGCGCACCACAGACGATTCGCGCACGCGCTTAATTCGTCTGCTCGATGCGCGTCCGGTCAAGCATCTCAACATCAACGCCAACGACATCGCCCGCCGCGCCGCCCTTGAACAGCGCAAACTACGCGAAGTCATCAACTTTTGTTACGCGGAAGAATGCTTCCGCGACTTTATTCTCGATTACTTCGGCGACCGCGAATACACTCCTGAATGCGGCAGGTGCGGCAACTGTCTTGCTAAAGGCAGCGCGAAACGTCTTGACGCGGCGAAGAACGCTAAGGCTCAAACCACGACGACGAACAGCGCGACGATTGACGTTCTCGACCACGCGCCGTTCGCGCATGACTTGGATGAGGAACTCGCGTTATCTTCGCGCACCGACCGCGCCCGTCGCACCGCCGAAGCACGCGGCGCACGCGCACAATCAAACTACGACAACTTCACCGTCGAAGATGATGACGATGACAACATCGGCATCACCGAACCGCGCGATTTGAGCGATGAGGAAACTTTGACGGTGCGAAAAATCTTGGCGTGCGTCGCCCGCATGAACGGACGCTTCGGCAAAGGCGTTCTCGCCCTCACCCTGCGCGGTTCGCGCTCGCAGAAAATCACCCAATTCAATCTCGACAAGCTTTCGACTTACGGCATCCTTAGCGGCAAATCAAACGACGAACTGACCGCGTACATTGACGCCCTCATCGTCGCCGGATGCTTAAACGTCGCGGGCGGCGCGTTCCCCGTCGTCGCCCTTTCTCCGCTCGGCGTTGACGTGATGCACGAACGTCGCCGCGTCGCTTTACGCTTACCCGACTTTGAAGCGGTGAGCGTGATAAGCAAACAGACCACCGCGCGGCAACCGATAATCGCGGGCGGCACGATTGACGAAACTTATCGTCTTTACACATCCGGCATGAGCATCGAAGACATCGCGGCGCAACGCGGTTTGGGCATCATGACGATTGAAAAACATCTCTCCGAATGCATTCAACAGGGACGGACGTTCGACCTCGAAACCCACGTCACACCCGCCGACAAATCTCTTATCGAAGAAGCCGCCGAACGTCTCGGCACGGAACGCCTGCGCCCCTTGCGCGATGAACTGCCCGCACATATCAACTACCGGATGATTCATTTTGTCGTCGCCACAATCAAAGCCGCAATCAAATGAATCTAACATTCAACTTCGCATCTAACCGACTTCTAAGGATTCTCAAACATGACTCACACAACTTACTTTTCAACTCTGCCGACCACCGAACCCGACATGCCGCCTTTCCCGTCGCCCGACGACCCGACGACGCCCGAACCGATGCCTGTTCCGGGAGACGAACCGCAACCCGAACCCGTGCGCGAACCGGAAACGCTGCCGCCGATGGGCGACCCCAAGCCCGCCGAACCGACGCGCATTATGTAAGGACTTCGGAATACTTAATGTCCTTAGCTGCGGCAGCAGCGACAAGTCGGTAGCCCACAGTGAAGCGATAGCGTAACTGTGGGTTAGAAGTAATAAAGATTTTCAAGCTGCGGCAGCAGCGTAAGACAACCGTATGCGTACATCAATCAGATAATGATTACTAAGCGGGATTTCTGTCGCTACTACCGTAGCTTGAAATCTTTGTCTATCTTTGTGACCCACAGCTACATTTCATTTCGCTGTGGGCTACCGTCTTGCCGCTGCTGCCGCAGCTAAGGACACGACATACTCAACTCACGATTCGCATTGTGATAACTCTTAATCAAAAATTTGTTCCCGTAGTTAGGCACACGATTTCGACGAACCGACTCCCGTCACTTTACGCCGCACTATTGAGCGAACGGGAGACGACGATTGACGAAGACATGCGCCCGATGCACGTTCGTTTGCGTTCGATTGACGAACTTCATTTCCTCGATGGGCAAGCGTGCCGACTGCTCGAACTCGCAAACATTCCGTGCATCCTGCACGTCGCAGAACGCGCACCTTCACACCTCTGTGCGCGCATCGCCGCCCGCATCATATTTGTAGATTCTTTAATTCATTTCAAATCTGAAATTTCAGATTTGAAATTACCCGGTAATCTAGGTGATACGCCGTGCAAACATGATGAAGTCGTTTCTTACCAGCCCGGCGTTATCCTCGAACGCTTCCTAAACGTGCGCGGTTGGGCGCGTATCTGGCACGATTATCTGACCAGCCGCGATGCACACCTGCCGCCTGTTCACGCCGGACGCACGCTCGCCCGTTCATTTCCGCATGTCCGCACGGGCTTCATCACCGGCATTGATCTGTTTCATCAAGGAAGTTTTTATCAGGCTCACGAAGATTGGGAATCATTATGGATGCGGCTTGACGGGC
The DNA here is from genome assembly GCA_041743485.1 of Pyrinomonadaceae bacterium. GTDB lineage: Bacteria > Acidobacteriota > Blastocatellia > Pyrinomonadales > Pyrinomonadaceae > JANDLT01. The sequence continues at coordinate 8,312 of JBGTMR010000153.1, read as the reverse complement.
GGGACGCGCGGGAAAGCATCGAACGCCACGCAGCGCAGGGGTTGATTCAATTAAGCGGGGCGCACCTTCATCGTCTCAAAGGGCGTCACCTTCCCGCCGTTAAACTTTTCCATGCGGCGACCCGGCATCTGCGCCGCTCTCTTGAACTCGACTGGCTCGACGTGCCACAGTTACTCGATGCTTCCGCGCAAATCTTCGATTCCTGTCGTTCGCCCGAAGCCGCTCTTGATTTCATCGTGACGCCTCATATTCCGCTTCGCTCCACTCATACCGCCATCGCGCGCAAGCATCTTTGATTTCGTACAACTCTATATTTTGCAAAACAAGATTCAGCACCAACTCACGGCGCGTCCGTTCGTGCCAATGCGTTTATGGCACGGCGGGCATCGCCAGACCATCGCCGCTTTTCTCTCGCGTCGTCATCGCCGCATGTTGCGCGAAGAGACGACGGACGAAGCGCGTTACTTTCAAACCGAACCCGATGTGCAGGTTCTCGCTCATATTCGCTGGCAGCCTGAACGCCACGCGCACCCGACGCTGATTCTCGTTCATGGTCTCGAAGGTTCAAGCAACAGCGTCTATATGCTCGGCACGGCTTCCAAAGCGTTCACCGCCGGGTTCAACGTCGTGCGTTTGAACATGCGTAACTGCGGGGCGACCGAACACTTAACGCCGACGCTTTACAACAGCGGCTTGACGCATGATTTGCGCTTCGTGCTTTCGGAGTTGACGGAGCGCGACAAACTTTCACATCACATCTTCTGCGCCGGATTCTCGATGGGCGGCAACGTCGTACTAAAACTCGCGGGCGAATACGGCGACGATGCGCCGCCCGCCCTCGCCGGATTTTGCGCCGTCTCGCCGTCGCTCGATTTGGCGGCGTGCGCGCGACGCATCGAACACCCGTCGAACCGTATTTATCAATCCCGCTTCGTCACGAGTTTGCGCCGACGTATGAAATATAAGCACACGTTGTTTCCCGAAACTTACGACATCAAAAACTTGCGCCGCGTCCGTACCGTGCGCGATTTCGACGAACGCTTCACCGCCCCGCACTTCGGCTACGCCGATGCGTCCGACTACTACGCGCGGGCGAGTGCGTTGCGCTTCATCGCCGACATTCATTTGCCGACGCTTATCTTAACCGCGCAAGACGACCCTTTCGTCCCCTTCGCCTCGTTCGCCAACGCCGCGATAAGCGACAACCCGCACGTTCACCTTCTCGCCCCACCGCACGGCGGTCACGTCGGTTTCATCGCCGCCCACGCCGAACCCGGCGGCGACCGTTTCTGGGCGGAACATCGCATCGTCGAATTCTTTGACTTGCTTTGCAAAGGAGAATGAACTTAATCTTTCATCCTTGTTCGGGATTTCACCGCGCGACGAATAAAGCATCCCGCTTTTACGTTTTACGCGCGAAGGCATTGACGCTTTCCGATTAACTTTTAATGTTCACAATTCTTAACCTGCTCGCGGTTTTGCTGCTCGTCTTGGCAAATGGGTTTTTCGTCGCCTCTGAATTTTCACTCGTCGGCGTGCGTCGTTCGCGCATCTCGGTCTTAGCCGAAGCGGGCGACCGTCGCGCCATACGCCTGCTCGATTTACTTAATAACCTCAACGCTTATATCTCCGCGACGCAACTCGGCATCACTCTCTCGTCGCTCGCTCTCGGTTGGATTGGCGAACCGGCGGTCGCGCGCCTTCTTGAAGCACCGCTCGCCGGGCGCGTCTCCGAAACTCTACTCCACACGATTTCCTTCGCCGTCGCGTTCACGATAATCACGTTTCTCCACATCGTGCTTGGCGAACTCGCTCCGAAAACCGTCGCGCTTGAAAAGGCGGAACAGACCGCCTTGGCTATCGCCCTGCCGATGCAGCTTTTCTACAAAGCTTTTTCCTATCCGATTCGCGTGCTTGATTGGGCGGGAACGAAAACCGTGCGCTTGTTCGGTTTGCACCCATCATCGGAACACGGCGCGAGTTATACACAGGAAGAATTGCGCCAACTGATTGATGCGTCGCACCGCAGCGGTCACATCGAACCGGAAGAACAACAACTCATCAACCGCGTCTTAGACTTCACCGATGCCGAAGTGCGCGAGGCGATGATTCCGCGCACCGAAGTCGTCGCCCTTAGTGTGAACGCGACGCTTGAGGAAACGGAACATGCGTTTGTCGAATCCGGTTTCTCGCGCTTGCCGGTTTATCGTGAACGACTCGACGACATCATCGGCGTGCTGTACATGAAAGAGATTTTCCCGTTCTTGCGTTCCAATAATCGTCCGAATATCAACAACGATGTCTCGCTCCCCGACACCACTCTTAGCCGCAAGCAAAGCCTCGACGAACACATCTCACACGAACATCACACCACAGCATTCAGCGTCGAAGCCTTGCTTCACCCGCCGATGTTCGTCCCCGCGACCGCGCGTTTGGGTCACGTCTTAACCCAGATGCAAGCCGCGCAAAAGCATCTCGCGTTCGTCGTAGATGAACACGGCGGTATCGAAGGCATTCTCACACTCGAAGATTTGCTGGAAGAAATCGTCGGTGAAATCAATGATGAATACGACGAAGAAGTTCACCAACAAATCACACCCGAAGCCGACGGCTCATACATCCTCGACGCGATGCTCGCAGTGCGCGACGCCAATCGTCATCTGGATTTGAGCTTGCCGGAAGATAGCGACTACACGACGCTCGCCGGATTCTTGCTCGCCCAAGCCGGAAATATGCTTACACCTTCGGAAGTCGTCGAATACGACGGCGCGAGATTTACCGTCGAACACGTCGAAGGTCGCCGCATCACCCGCGTCCGCTTCACCCCGCACGCCGACTCCGACGACACGACGCGACTCGCCAATGATGCCGCCCGCCACAACGAGCAAAAAGCGAAAGAGGCGCGCGGCTAAACTCCCAAGCCGTGTCGCGCCTCTTATGTTTATACGAATCAATCTTCGCTTCTTTTTACAACTTCATTTTTTCGATTTTCTTCAATAACTTCTCCGCTTTATTGCGGGCGATAAGCGGGATGCGCTCATCGGTCGTCAAGTCGCGCAAGAGGACGGCGATTTGCCCTGTGTCCGAGATGCCGTTGCGGGCGACGAGAATTTCAAGACGCTTCATGATGCCCGGTGCTTCGAGCGGTTGATTGGTGCGCGCGAGATTGATGTCGAACACGAACAGGACTTGATCCATGACGCGGCGATATTCGGTCGTAAGCGCGGCGGCATCAGGGTTTCTGGTGTAATTAAATGTCGCGGTGCGCGTCCGCCCGTCGCGTTGTAAATTGAAGGTACTCGTGCCGAGATGAGAAAAATCTTTATCGACTTGATAACTTTCCGTTGAATTTAGAAAGTCGAGTTTGGCGAGTAAATCATTGATGCGCGCGAGTGCGGCGGCGGAGATTGTGAAGGGTTCGATGTATGGCTCTTGCTCGTTGCGACGCTCAAAGGTGACGGCCGCTTTGCCTTCGGCATCGTGTGTGATGCGGAACTTCGAGACGGTGAATTGCGGTTGCTCGAACTCGTAAGTGTAAGTCGCGGGACTCAAATTGTCGGCAACATTTGATGTTGTGTTTGAAGCGTTATCGGTGCTTAATTCTTTGACTGCGTTTGAATCTCGACGACGTTCGTTGACAGGCTCAAGCCTTGCGTCGCGCGTGTTGCTTTTGCCCGGCGTTTGGGTTTCCGGTGGTGTAGCCGACGGTCGCGCGGTGGCTTTCGATTGCGCGAAAGCGAACGGCGCGAGCGTGTATGCGGCACATAAAATCGCCGCCGGTAATATCAAACCCGCGCATCTCAAATACGAGATTTGAACCGACTTCTTACTTTTCAAATTCACTTCTTACAGCTTTCTTTTTATTCAAACTTCGCCGATACGAGTTTCGAGATTCCGGCGTCTTGCATCGTCACACCGTAGAGGGCGCGCGCGACTTCCATCGTGCGCTTGTTGTGTGTGATGACGATGAACTGCGTATGACGGCTCATCTCGGCAATTTTCTTGGTGAAGCGTCCGATGTTGGCTTCATCAAGCGGGGCGTCAACTTCATCGAGCAGACAGAACGGCGACGGGCGATAACGAAACACGGCAATCAGAAGCGCGAGTGCCGCCATCGCTTTTTCACCGCCCGATAACAGCAAGACGTTCTGCAAACGCTTGCCCGGAGGTTGCGCGATAAGGTCAATCCCGGATTCCAAAATGTCCTGCGTATCAATCAACGTCATCTCGCCGCGCCCGCCGCCGAAGAGTTCCGCAAAGAGTTCACCGAAGTTTTGATTGACCGCTTCAAAGGCTTCGCGGAAACGCTCGCGCGAACGACGTTTGATTTCGCGCAAAGCTTCTTCCGTCGAGTTGATGCCGTCAATGATGTCTTGGCGTTGCTTAACTAAAAATTCCAGACGCTCTTCGGCTTCCGCGAGTTCTTCGAGTGCCATCATGTTGACCGCGCCTAGATTCTCGATTCGCACACGCAGTTCTTCGATGCGTGAACGCGAGGCGGCGACATCGAAGTTTTCGTTCGATTCGTCATCAACGACCTTCGCCAATTCATCCAGATTCGCGGCGAGTTCCGTCATACACGCTTCGTGCAAATAGTTGAGCCGCGCCGATGTTTCGGCTTGATTCACGGCGAGAGCCGAACGCATATCACGCGCGGCGGCGGCGCGGGCGTGAAGTTCATTCAACGTCGCGGCAAATAAATCGGCTTGTTCGCGTGCCTGAAACAGTTCCTGTGTGCGCGCTTCGACGAGTTGTTCCTGTGCCGTTTGTTGTTCATCGTAAGTTGCGGCGTTGGCTTCAATCTCGGCGAGTTCCGCTTGCAGTTCGGAGAGGCGGCGCGTCCCCGTCTCGGCTTCCGCCGCGAAGCGTTCGAGACGATGTTCAAGGTCGTTAATCTCGGCTTCGATGCGGCGCAAATCCGTTGCCGCCGCGCGTCGTCTTTCGGCTGCGGTTGCCGCCGCCGCGCGCGTCTCGCTTAAAGTCTCGCCTTCACCTTCCGCCGCCCGACGGCGCGCGGCAAGCGCGGTTGTGATTTCCGCGACTTGCGCGGTCACGGCTTGTCTCGCTTCCTGCGCGGCTTGCGCGTCACGCTCGGCGGTGCGGCGGCGTTCCTCTAATTCCGTGATTTCTGCGGCAAGACGCGCGGTGTCATCTGCGACGACGCGCAAGTGACGCGCGGCGCGTTCGATGTCGGCGCGCAAGCGAGTCTCGTTCATCTCCGACTGCACCACGTCGCGTTCCGCACGCCCGACGACTTCATTCAACAACACCACCGCGTCTTCGAGTTCACCGACACGCGCATTCGCCGCATCCATCTCCGATTTCGCGGTTATGAGTTCGCTTTCCAAATCGGCAATTTGAACTTCAAGTTCGCGCATCTCGCGCTTGAACGAAAGCAATCCGGCATCGCGGTCGGTGTCGGTCGTCAAAGCATTTCCGGCAAGAACGAGCGCACCGCCCATCACGCACTCACCGCTTAAAGTGACACAGGTTGCGCCCGTGGCGAGCGACTCCGCCATCGCCTCATCGAGCGAGGCGACGACACGCGCGTTCATCTCACGCTGCACCGCGCGTTCAAGCACATCCATGATTTCCGGCGACGCGCCGAGCAACAAACCGAGACGCGGGGCATCGTCAATTTTAACTTTCGATTTACCGTTCGATTTATTATTCGGCTTACTGTTCGACGATTTGCCGTTCGTCTCGCCGCCCGTGTTCACCGCGCCGTTCGTCTTTACGATGTCATCATCTTCATCCAGCACGGCGGTTGCCGATGTGCCGTTGCCCGTCGCCGTTGCCGCGCGTCGCCCGCGCTTTGCCTGTTTAGCGGAGACTTCATCATCGCCACTCGCGCCGCGCAAGCCCGCGACGAGAAAGTTAGCCTGTCCCGCATCGTTCGCCGTGAGCCACGCCGCAGCGCGTATCGCATCGTCCGGCGTCGGCACGATGACAGCCTGAAGATACGCCCCGATAATTGTCTCGACCGCTTTTTCATAACGCGGTTCGACGCGCAGTTCATCGGCGAGTGTGCCGCGATGCGTGAAGTTCTTATCAACAATCGCGGCGGTGAACAGTTTCTGCACGGCTTCGGAATAGAGGGCGCGACGGCTGTCGAGTTCGGCGAGAGCATCAAGGCGATGCCGCACTTGAACGTATTCATTTTGCACGGCGGAGTGCGCGTTTGCGGCTTCGTGCGCCGTCCCGCGCGCTTCTGTGACCGCGACGGTCGCGGCTTCGCGTTCGTCAATCAAATTAGCAAGCCGCGCGCGGACTTCCTTGAGCGTCGCATCAAGTTCGGCGGCTTCGCGCTCGGCGGCTTCGTGCGCGAGGTGCGCGCGTTCGCCTTCGCGCTCCAAGCCTTCCGCCTGAAAACGCAGACGGTCGAGGGCGGCATCGAGTTGACGCCCGATTTCCATTAAGCGTTCGGCGACGGCGGTGTGCGTCAAAAGTTCGTGACGCAGTTTTTCGATTTCGGTTTCGACTCCGGCGACTTCCGCGAGACTCGCGGCGTAAGCGGCTTCGGCGGTTTGCAAAAGGCGCGCGGCGTCTTCGCTCGAAGCGCGCAATTCCACTTCTCCAGCACGCAGGGTTTCGGCTTCGCCCGCGCGTTGCGTCAGACGTTCGCGCAGCGTCGCGCTTTCGTTGCGAACGAGTGTGAGACGTTCATCGAGCGTTGCGGCTTGCTGTTCTTTGTAAGCGAACTCACGCGCCTGACGGTCGCGTTGAAGCATCGCATCGGAAAAGCGCAGACGTTCGGCGGCAAGGCGTTCTTCGCTTTCGCGTGCCAGCGCGGTCGCCTCGCGCGCCGCCGCTTCACTCGCGGTCAAATCGGCGACAAGAATTTGTTCTTCTTCGTGCGCGCCCGCCAACCGAACGCGCAAGTCTTCGAGCGTTCGGGTTAAGGTGTGGTAATCGGCTTTATAAACTTGGCGCAAGAGTTCGCGCAGTTCATCGCGCAGTTGGGCGAAGCGTCGCGCCTTTGCCGCCTGACGGCGAAGGCTTCCGGCTTGACGTTCGATTTCCGAAACGATGTCGGCGATGCGGTTAAGATTGCCGCGCGCACCTTCGAGGCGGGCTTCGACCGCACGTTGACGCACGCGAAACTTGGTGATTCCGGCGGCTTCCTCAATCAACACGCGCCTGTCCATCGGCTTCGCGGATAGAATCTGCCCGATGCGCCCCTGCTCGATAATCGCGTAGTGCGCCCCCGATAAACCCGTACCTGAAAACAAATCCTGAATGTCACGCAAACGACACTGGCGATTATTGAGCAAGTATTCGCTTTCGCCGGAACGATATAAACGCCGCGTGACCGACACGGTTTCACCGGGCGCGAACGAGAGCGATGTTTTCGCCGCCCGCCAATGTCTGCGCCCGCGCGCTTTCGTCATCGCCGCCGTTCCGCTTGTCTCACCCGTCTCAGTTGTTTCGCTTGTCTCCGGCAGTCCGGCTTCCGTCGTTTCATTGCTTGCGGATACCGCATCCGTCGCAAGCATCGCCGCACGGTCATCGCCGTAGCTTTCATCGTCCATCTCTTCGAGCGTGGAATCTATATCGCCGATGCCTTCGATGTCTTCGTCCGAATCGGTGCGAACGAGATGCAGCACGACTTCCGCCATACCGCTGGCAGCGCGGTTGCGCGTTCCGGCGAAGATGACATCCTTCATTTCCCCGCCGCGCAAACTCTTGGCGCGCTGTTCGCCCAAGACCCACGCGATACTTTCCGCGACGTTGCTTTTCCCGCAACCGTTAGGTCCGACGACGGCGGTGATGCCGTCTGTGAAAACGAGTTCGGTGTGGTCGGCGAAGGATTTGAAGCCGGTGATTTCTAGTTTGTGCAGTCTGAACATTTTTCGATTCTTAGTATAAGTTCGGTGTGAGCATAGTGTGAATTTACGGAAGATTCCGAAAGACGAAGAACAACGTAAAGCGCGATTCTTGGTGTCCTTCTTGGGAGTTCCACACTATATGTTGGAGTCTCAAACGGTGTCAAACATGCTTCTTTGAGTTATCGCGCCTTTGATTTTCGAGTAATCCAAGCCTCAATGTCCCTCTCAAACGCGATGAGCGCGAAGCGTATTCACTTTAAGAACACGCTTCGCGCTCATCGCATTTTTGTGTTGAAGTCGCGCCCGTCGTATAGCGACGGGCGTTTCTTCATTCATCACTATTTTTCGGCTTGGCGAGAGCCGAAGGTGCGGCGTCGCTTCGGTTGCGCGCTGAAGTCCGCCGTCCCCTGCTGCGTGTTGCCTTCCGTCGTCACCGTCCGACTCGACGGCGTGAAGGCGTAGCCCGCCCGCGTCGCACGCAAC
>JBGTMR010000152.1:0-5543 GCA_041743485.1 Pyrinomonadaceae bacterium | reverse complement strand
GATGCTGCGCGTGCCGTCGCTGTTATTGCTCGTTAAGGCGTTTTGCGCTAGTGACGGCTGGCTCTCTTGCGGCGACGAGACCGCCGAACCGCGCCGCGCCACCGGACTGCTCAACCGTGTCGGGTCGTAGTTCAAACTGAACCCGACCGAGTTCTCTCTGCCCGTCGCGTCAAGGATAACCGGCACATCTACCGTACTCGTCGCGTTCGGGTTCGAGCCGGTCGTCACGCTCATCACACGCACCACACTCATCGCACCCTGCGGCGTGCTGAAGCCTGAACGCGACTTCAACAGCGGGTTGTTAGTGTTAGCGGCAACCGACGGCGTTGGCGAGGGCGACGGCATCGCCCCGCCCGGACCGCCCGCTCCCTTCGGTGAACCGTCAAGTCCCACGGCGTAACGCTGCGTCTGCGCCGCGTCAAGCGTGTTCACACTGCCGTCGCCCAGCGTCCCCAGCGGTGCGGTGTCGGCACGCTGGCGGGCGTTTGACATCGCCAGCGACGCCGCATCGAGACCGACCGCGTAACGCTGCGTCTGCGCCGCATCAAGCGTGTTCACCGCTCCGTCACCGTCGGGCAACGGTGTCACATCCCCCTCTAACCCTAAATCTACCGCCGGGCAAGCATCGAGATTGTTAATGGCGAGATTGTCTATGAACCATCCGGGACCGCTCGAAGTCGCTACGTCCGATGTCATGCGGAAGCGTATGAAGGCGGGCAGATTGTTCGGATTGTTTCTGCCGCCGGGCGCGAAATCTTGCAGCGAGACGCGAACGTGTTGCAAGCCTTGCGTGCCTGTATAAGCGCGGCGACCTTGTAACGGTGAAAGGAAAACGGGTCCGGCAAGCGTGCCGTCGAGTTCATCATTGTAGCCGCCTTCGACGATATAGCGTCCAAGATCGAAAACGGTCGCATTGTTCGGTGTCGTGGCGTTGCTGCTAAACGAAGCATCACCGAGTGCAAGTTCGAGAACGCCGCCGTCAAAATTCGCTTCCGTTGAGAAGCGATGGTCAAACTCCATCACCGAGTCGGGTGTGAGCGTGAACGGGTCGGCGGTCGGGGTCAGCGGATCGGCGTCAAGCACCGACGAGAAGTCGGTCGGCATTCCGTCCGCACCCGCATCGGCGTCCGGCGCAAACATCACGGACGAGGTAATGCCGTTGGCAAGTTCCACGTTCGGCACACGTTGGAACAGAGGCGTGGCTTTGTTCGGCGTCGCGGATTCGGTCAGGGTGGGCGTAAAGCGGGAACTCGCCGAAGGTGCTTCAAAGTTTTCGAGGGCGAACGGCGGGGCGTTCGTCACCGCCGGTGAACTCGGAGCGTTAAACTTCGTAACGATGTTGCCCGTGTTGTTGGTGTCGAGTCTATTGCCGCCGTTCGCGTCGCGGGCTTGCACGATGTAGTAATAAACTTTGTTGCGTGTCAGTCCGGTGTCAGTGAATGCGAGACCGCGCACGCCCGGTGCGATGCGGTTTCCTTCAGCCGGGGTGAAGAACGGAGCCAGCGTCGAGTCATTGTTATCGGTGCCGAGACGCGAACCGTCCCGCGCCGTCTCGCTGCGATAAACGTCGTACACGATGTCGGACGACGGATTCGCGGAAGTCGCCGGATTCCAACTCACGGTGAGTCTGTCGCAAGATTGCGAATCGGAAACTTGGTCAACGCCCGCGAAGATAGGCGCGGGAACAATCGCCGTTCCGACGGTTACGATGATGCTCTGCGTAATCGCGGTTGAAACGCATGTCGAATCACTTGTCCGCGACGCGCGCACTTGATAGTAAAACGGTATGCCCAGCGGCAAGCCCTGCCCGCTGTCGTTGTCTTGGAAAACGGTTTGCGAAGCCGGGATTTCCGCGACGGTCGCAAAGCCCGAATCCGGCGAAGTCGAGCGCGAGATGATGTATTTAGCCGCGCCTTCCGACGGCGTAATCGTGACGGTCACGGTGTTGTCAATCGTGTTCGTCAAAGCGAAAGTCGGGGCGGCGAGAGGTCCATCATTTTCGCATTGCGTGACTCCGGCGGGGACGTTGAAGTCTTCGACGATTGCCGGTGCGGATTGCGTGCCTTGATCGGTAGATGACGATTGGGCGAGCAAACCGACGCCGTGACTGGCAAACGCGCGCCAGATGATTGCCTGATTTTCGCCGCCCGTCAGTTCGCGGTCGGCAAGGAGAATGCCGTCACGCGAATCTACGAACGACGGATTCAAAACCGAAAGCTGCATCCCGCGCAAGACAAGCCTATCGGCGAGTCGCGCCCCCGCGCTGACGGCAGAGGCGAGTGCGCCCGTGCGGTTGCCGCGTGAAGCTATTTCCTGCGCGACACGTCCGGGACGTACAAGGTGTTCATCGGCTTTAATGGTCGGAGATTGCGGACTCGCCGGATTAAACTCGCCGGGAAAGCCCGACATCGGCGCGCCGACGCCGCCGACACTCGTAATACCTGTGACTGTGGTGTTGAAACCCGCGCGGTAATCAATCGGGTGATCGTTATCAATCGACTGAACTGGGCGCGTACCGACGAACAATGTTCTGCCCGCACCGAAGCGACGTTCACCGTCGAAGAAGATGCCGGAAGGTTGTTTGACGATAAGCAGTTCGCGCATGTCCCAGAGCGTCGCGCTCCAGACTTCCCCTGTACGGTGGACGGCGAAAGGCATACCCGTTCCCGTGTCTTGGTCGGGCGGTGCAAGCGGATTGAGTCCGCCGCGCCCGTCACGACGGTCGAGGCTGCGCTGGTCAATCGAACCGTAAGACCAGCGGAAGTTGGTCGAAGGCAAGCGACGAATGCCGACATCGAATTCACCCGTGACGTATTCGCCCGTCGCGTCATCGTCCGCCATCGAGTTGGCGACGTAATCGCTCCAGCCTTCGCCTTGCCCGCCCGCTTCACCGACGAGGGCTAAACCCAAACCGCCGGAATCACCTTTGCCGACGGCGCGATTAGAAACGCCGTGATGATATTCGTGGGCGATAACGTCGAAGTCGAAGTCGCCGTCTGAACGACGGAAAACGGGTTCGGTGAACAGGAACATCTGCATACGCGGGACTCCGCCGTCGGCGGGCGTGCCGAAGTTGGCGTTGTTCGTGCCTGAACCGTCTTGGACTTGCGCGCTGACGGCATCTTTGCCCGCCCCGCCTTTACCGAAGTTGTCTTGCTGGAAGTTGAACAGATTTTCGGTGAACCCGATGCTGTATTGATAATCGTGCATCAGGTTGTTGAAGAAGAACAGCGAAACCGTGCCGGAGAAAATGTCGTCGTTCGCGGTCTGCGGATAGTTAGTCGCGCACGGTGTGCCGGTGGTACAGGGTTGCCCGTCAGGGTCAGCCTGAGTAATCGTGCCGGGTATAAACGAGAACGGGTCTTGTCCGCCGTACTCGTAATTGTTTTTGAAGATGAAATGGTCGGCGGTGAAATTGCGCGAGGCATTGAAGCCGCGAATCCCGCTCGTCGCTTCGTTGTCGTTCTGGCGGTCGTCGGCGACAAGCACGTTGTTGCCTTCGGTGTAATTCGATTGAAATACGCTCGACAGAGTGCGCCCGTCGGTAAGCGTGACCGGACTCGCCAAACTCGTCAGTGTGGTGGAGAACGGCTGGCTCTTGTCGCCGGTTGGCGAGTTGACGGGAAGATTGCGATCCATGGCTTCCGCCGCCATCGTGTAATTGAAACCGCGCGTCGCGGCGCGATTATTATCGGAGGTGACAATCTCCGCTCCGTCCGAATCGGTCGGAAGATAGAACCAGCCGAACGGCGAAAACGGATTGGGATTCTGCGCGTCGGGGAAGCCGCGTCCAAGCGCGCCAAACGGCGTGTTATAGACGAGAGCGTTTTCGGCGCGTCCGTCAACCAAGCTGAACTTGAAGCCGCGCCCGTTGTTACGGTCGGTCGTGTTTTCAGCGGCATAAGTCGGCGGAGTCCCACGCGCGGGCGAACGTCCGAACCCTTGTGACGGCGTAACGGGAGTCGAAGCGGTGCGGCGTCCCGAAAGAGAAGTTGGAAGCGAATCAACGACTTGTCCACTCGCGGTGTTAGCCTGATTGTTGTTTTCCACAAAGTCTTGCAAATCGGGACGCAAGGTTGACTTGCGCCCGACGCCCAAACCGCCGCCGGTTTCGCCTTGCGTCACAACTTCCGCGCCTTTGGCGGTGCGCGCGCGGCGCAACGTCTGGTCGCGGTCGCGGTGCGCCGCCGTCAAACTGATGCGGCGCAACACCTGCCCGCTTTCCGCATCCACGATGTTCTCCCACATGATGCCGCTATATTGCGGCGTCGTGAGGACGAATTTGTACGCGGAACGGGCGACCCCGCCGAGTGGGAAAACCGTGCGCGTGACGATGATGTCATCGGTGAACTTGCCGCCGCTCGTGAAACTCTCTCCGGTATAAAACTGCGGGGCGAGTTCGCCGTAAGTGGCGAGAACCTGCTTTGTACCGGCGGGTGTCGGAGTAAAATTCAGCACACCGAGCGCGGTCGCGGCGGCAGTCACGGCTTGCGCCGGACTCAGAGCAGCCGAATTATTAACAGTGATTTGCGGGAAGCTTTCGCCGCCGACGTTGATGATTTGTCCGGCGCGGTTGACGTTGACCAAAACCTCGCCGTGATATACGGGAAGGTTGTTCGCCACTTGCTCGAACAGCAAAATCGTCGTCCCGATGTCCGCGATTCTGGCGCGACTTTTTAGCCGCAAAGATTGCACATCCGCTTCGCTGAAATTAAAAATCGCGCGATTGGATAAGATGAAACCCCGCGCAATCTGTTCCGGGTCGGCGGAACTCGGCGGACTCAAGTATGTGGCATAACTGAAGACGTGGCGCGGCGTCGCGGTCAAGCCGTTGTACCTAACCTGCAATTCGCCGCCGCCGGTGCGTTGACGCAAAGCATTCAGCGCGCTTACTTGCGTGGCGGTCGGTTGGCGAAGCGACAACCCTTGCGGCACACCGTACACACCGCGCACATCAAATTCGACCGGAAAAGTTCCGGTCGGCGTGACGGCTTGCGCGGCAACCGAGCGCAACGCTCCGAACGGCAATACCAATGAGCATACAAGTAGGCACGACACGACGGCGCGCATCAGACACCCGCTAAATTTAATGGAGCAATGACTGCGAGAGGTACGATTGAACTTCATAAATTATCCTTTACTTCGTTATAAACCCGGTTGGCGAACATCAGTTCCGATTATTGATTTGCAAAACAAGTGAGGTTGAAGACGCGCTTACCGCTCAGCCCTCAACAATCGCAAAATGCTTTGCGTGTCGATTTGACTCGACGGATGCTTTCTATATCTCAGTGTGGTTGAACAACTTGAGGTTATTGAAGCATCAATAAAAGAAGTGTCTGCGGCGAGGTTGCCACCGCAGACATTCTTTTGTCTAGGTTGAGGGCGTTCCCCCTTTTCGTTACTTTTCGGCTTGGCGAGAGCCGAAGGTGCGGCGTCGCTTCGGTTGCGCGCTGAAGTCCGCCGTCCCCTGCTGCGTGTTGCCTTCCGTCGTCACCGTCCGACTCGACGGCGTGAAGGCGTAGCCCGCCCGCGTCGCACGCAAC
>JBGTMR010000151.1:0-8273 GCA_041743485.1 Pyrinomonadaceae bacterium | reverse complement strand
CGTTCGAGGCTGCGCGTCTGAATAGATACTTTGCCGATGCCGTCAGGCGTGCCGGTGTCCGCCGCGATCGTCGTCGAACCCGTATTGCCGACGCCTCCGGTCGCACCCGTGAGTCCCGTTAGCCCACCGGCATCGCCGATGAAATTCGTCGCCGTCACCGTGCCGGATGAAGTGATGTTTTCCGCCGTCGTCGTACCTGTCAAAGCTTTGTTGTTGAGCGTCGTCGGCAAGTCAACACTCGAAAGACTCTTGAGTTTCAACTGGGTAGCGATAATCGCGTTGGCAAGCGTGTTGTGGTGTGCCGCCACAATCGCCCCGCGCACTGAAACTCCCGCTGCGTGTGAAGTCGCCGCTGTGCCGTCCGCGCCGCGTGTCAAACCTGTCAAAGCCGTCGCGGTTTTCGATTGATACAGAATCACTTCGCCGTCAATCACCACCGCCCCGCTTGCCGGAAACGTCGCGGTTGATGCGACGACGATTGAGGAAGCCTGTGCGGAAGCCGGTGCGGGAAGCGTCGTGCGGGCGTTGTTCGTCGCGCGCATTAAAGAGTCGGGTGAATCAAGGTTGGCGGGGAACTTGACAACTCCGGGCGCATCTTGCGCGCTCGTGATGGTTGTCAACAACAGACAGCTAAAAATTAAAAACAGGTGTTTCATGAATCTCCTAAATCAGTTCATCGGGTCGTATGAAAATTTGCGGCGGGAGATTGTTTCGCCGTCTCCACTTGAGCCGCTTCCGGCATCGTCGGTTGAGGCAAAAGTGCAAGGCTTAATTTCCGAGTACACCCAATCGTCGCCTTGTGGCGCGGAAGAATGCGCGGCTTGCATGTAAATCGCAAGTGCGCTTGACGAGTCGGCATAAAGATCAAACTCCACTATGCGCGCGTAAGTGTCGGTGCTTGCCAAAACATTCACCCGCCACTGGTCGGCGAGTATCGGCGTGACCATTCCATAGAGACGCGGTGTTAATTCGTCGCCGTCGCGCAAGGAGGGTGAGTAAATCGGAATGAAGACGGGCAACGTCACGCGAATCTCCCCGCCGAAGCCAAGCCGATTCATCGCCCCCGTCACCGCCCCTTGCATCGAATCCAAACCAATTACGAAGCCCGCGCCAACGTCTTTGCCCAAACCAATAAACAAACTCGAAAACCAAAAGGCGAAGCCGTTAAGCTTCGCCTCTCCCTTGTCGCGCCTGACCGCACTACATGAACTTATCAAGACGTTCCGTTGCTGCCGTTGCCCCGTGCAATGACGTACCGCTCAACGATGCGCGTCAAACTGTTCAACCCGTCGGTCAACGACTCAAGTTGTCCATCGTGCTTTTGCAGTAATCCCGCAATCGCAACGTATGACCGCTCGAAACGGGCGATGCGCTCATCATTCTCTTTTATGCGTTCATCATGGGCTTGAATTTTGGCGTTGTCCGTCGCTTGCAGTTCGAGCAAGATTTCGATTTGCTTTGCATTTCTTTCTTGAACTTCGGCGGCTTTTTCTTGCCTTTCGATAATAAAATTCATTACACGCTCCAATTCTTCGTTCGTCATTTGATAATTGCCTTTCCGTGAATTGAATCCTTGTCTTGCCGCGCCCGCATGAACTTTAACATATACACAGTGGCAAGTTGGGTACAACCGACGACGGTATCATCCCGCACGATTGGTGCAAATATGTTTGAGATGATTGACGTACTCCGTCATTTATCATCACGCAGTTGCCGCCTTTGTGCTTGCATCTTCGCGGCGATTTCTTCCGCCTGCGATTGCGCCGTCAACGCCCAATCCATCCAAACGGACGAACGCGCGGCTAACTCCCATGCCGGCGTTCCGACGGCATACTTCATTTTAATCGTCCCGCGTTCGGCGTACAAGGTTTTCAAGAACGGTCGCGTTGCCTTGATACCTTTGCGTGAAATAGAGCGCGCGACGAGAAACGCAGTCTGCTCTCTTGACGATTGCTTTTCGACGCACGCAGACCGCGCAACTTGCCCGTCTTGCACGACTTCTTTCGCGTTCGTGCCATGCGCGAGCAAGCGGTTTCCGTTGAGTGCTACCCACTGCCCAAGATACTCATCACGATGTTCTTCAATCCATGCGCCGTTGTTCGCGTACTTTGAAGAAGATTTTACGCCGAAGATACGGGCTTCGCCTTTGTTCGTTTAGCGGGTGGTTTCTTCTTTCGCAGTTGCGTTTCCTGCTCCAAATTTTCTGGAGGCGGTGCCTGTTTCTCTCCGGCTTTGGCGCGCGTGTAAGCGTCGTCTTCGATTAAGCGTGAGACGAGTGCCGTCCAACCTGTTTGATGATTCGCGCCGATGCCGCGCCCCGTGTCGCCGTCGAAGTATTCGTAAAACAGTGTGAGGTCGCGCCAGTGCGGATCGTCTCTGAAACGTGTGTCGCCGTTTTGCCAAGGGCGCATTCCGTCGGTGTCTTTGTAAAAAATCTTCGCCATGCGGCGCGAGATTTCTTCGGAGACTTCCTGCAAGGTCAACATCCGACCCGACCCGACGGGACACTCGACTTTAAGCGAGTTTCCGTAGAAGTGATGATACCGCTCCAACGCTTCGACAAGCAGATAAGTCGTCGGATACCAGATAGGTCCGCGCCAGTTCGAGTTGCCGCCGAAGATGCCGGAACGAGATTCGCCCGATTCATACGACACGCGCCACTCGCGCCCATCCGCACGCAGCACGAAAGGGTTGTCGAGATGATAACGCGACAGTGAACGTATTCCGTAATCCGACAAAAACTCGTTTTCGTCGAGCATATATCTGAGAACACGCACCAACCTTTCGCGCGACGGAATCGCCAGCAGACGCAACACAGAGCCTTTCCTTTCACGCATGTCGGCGCAGGAAATATGCTGCGCGAGGTCGGGACGGTTGGCGACAAACCAATCAAATCGTTTCTTGAATCCGGGCATCCGGTCAATGGTTTTCTGGTCTAAACTTTCGACCGCGTAAAGCGGAATCAAGCCGACCAACGAACGAATGCGGAGCGCGGTTGTTTGGTTATTGGCGAGCATCTCGTCATAGTAAAAACCTTCATCCTCGTTCCACAATCCGTTTCCGCCGAGCGTGTTCATCGCATCCACAATCGCAATAAAGTGTTCAAAGAATTTGGACGCCAAATCTTCGTAAGCCGGATTTTCATGCGCGAGTTCGAGTGCCATCTGCATCATCGTCACGCAGTAGAACGCCATCCACGCCGTACCGTCCGCCTGTTCGAGCGTACCGCCGTTCGGCAACGGCTGTGAACGGTCGAAGATACCGATGTTATCCAGACCTAAAAATCCGCCTGCGAAAATGTTATTGCCTTCATCGTCTTTGCGGTTGACCCACCACGTAAAATTCAAAAGCAGCTTCTGAAACGCCCGCTCCAAAAACACGCGGTCGCGCTTGCCTTCAAGATTTTTGGTCATCTTATAGACGCGCCAGCACGCCCATGCGTGAACCGGCGGATTCGCGTCATTGAAGTTGAATTCATATGCGGGCAGCGCGCCGTTCGGGTGCATGTACCATTCGCGCATGAAAAGCAGAAGCTGCTCTTTGGCGAAATGCGGGTCGAGCGACGCGAAGCCGACAAGGTGAAACGCCGTGTCCCACGCCGCGAACCACGGATACTCCCACTTGTCCGGCATTGACAGAATGTCGCGCATAAAGACGTGCTGCCATTCGGCGTTGCGTCCCTCAAGGCGCGATGCCGGAGGCGGCGGCTGCGACGGATCGCCTTCCAGCCACTGTTTGACGATGTAGTAAAAAAACTGCTTTGACCACAACAACCCGGCGGAAGCTTGGCGGGCGACGCGGCGTTCGTCCGCGCTCATCGTCGCGGGCAGTTGTTCGTTATAAAACTCGCTCGTCTCATCGAGTCTCGTTTGAAAAACACGGTCGAAGTCGTCATCGAAAAACGCCTTCGGTGTTTCGTGTTCCGCGCATAAGCGCAGACGGATTACCACTTCGCCGTGCGCCGGAATTTCGAGACGACAATGCGCCGCCGCCTTCGTTCCCTCTTCTTCAGGATTCACCGCGTCTTTGCGATTATGCACGATGTATTCATGAAAAGCGTCCTTCGTATAAGGACTTGGGTTCGCCGCGCCGTAAAGCCGGTTGATGTTGGTTTCGTTTTCGGTGAATAAAAATTTCGTCGCGTGTTCGTCAACAGAATCAACGGCAAAGAAAAACCGTCCGAGTGCTTCGTGATTGGCGGCAAGCATGTCCGAATTGTGGCGCGTGATGTTGGGCTTTGCCCAGTAGCCTTCGCCCTCGCGTCCCCATGCCCACGTATTGCGAAACCACAACGTCGGAAGGACGTGAACCGTCGCCGCCTCACTGCCGCGATTGGCAATGGTCAGGCGAATCAATATGTCGTCCGGCGTGCGCTTCGCGTACTCCGCGAAGACATCGAAGTAAGCACTGTCGTCGAAGATGCCTGTGTCCGTGATTTCGTATTCGTCGTCCTTGTGTCCGCGCTGCCGACTTTCTTCGAGCAGTTGTCCGTAGGGAAATTCACGTTGCGGATATTTGTACAAAGCCTTCATGTACGAATGCGTCGGTGAGGAATCAAGATAGAAATAGCACTCCTTCACGTCTTCGCCGTGATTGCCTTCGCCGTTGGTCAAGCCGAACAGACGCTCTTTCAAAATCGGGTCGCGCTCGTTCCACAACGCGAGCGCGAAACACAAACGCCCTTCGCGGTCGGTCATGCCGAGCAACCCGTCTTCGCCCCAACGATAAACGCGCGAGCGCGCGTGGTCGTGCGGAAAGTAGTCCCAACAATCACCGTGCGCCGAATAATCTTCGCGCACCGTTCCCCATTGACGTTCGGAAAGGTAAGGTCCCCATCGTTTCCAATTATTTTGACGGCGTTCATCTTCGGCGAGGCGTTGGCGTTCTGGAATCATGTTTTTGTCCTTGTCTTTCTCCGCGTGTCTCTGCGTCTTCAACTCTGCGGTACTCTGCGTTTAAGAATGATTTGACGCAGAGTACCGCAGAGGGCGGACGCAGAGTTACGCAGAGAAAACTTAATAGTTATTGACGACACGACGAATGCCGTCAGCCATGCGAGTGACGTTGAAGTTTAGTAGTAAGCCGAGTTTTAAGTCAGCCAAACGTAAGTAGGTTAAAGTCTGCGCGAGGTGGACGTTGTTGAGAGATTCAACTGATTTTATTTCGATGACGATTCTATTTTCGACGAGCAAGTCAATTCTATATCCGCACTCCATTTTGACTTCTTCGTAGATTAGCGGAACAGGCTTTTGTTTTTCTACCTTCAGATTTGCCTTCTTCAATTCATAGCATAAACAAGTTTCGTACACTGATTCCAGCAACCCCGGACCAAGCGCATCATGCACGCGGATAGCTGCCCCGATGATGGCACTTGTCATTTGATTGTCATACATTTAGGCGGCAACCTTTTGGAACGGTTTTTATAATCGTGTTTCTCTCCGCGTGTCTCTGCGTCCGCCCTCTGCGGAACTCTGCGTTAAAAAAATCTTTGGACGCAGAGACACGCAGAGCAATGACGCAGAGTTCCGCAGAGGAGACATTCAGTTAATCGCCACGACACTCTTAATCCCTTGACTCCCCTGCCGCAACAACGGCAAAGCTTCGTCAATTTTGAATCGTCCCGTGATAAGCCCCCGCACGGCATCAGGAAATTGTCGTTCAAACTTTTCAATGTCGCCAATCGCCGCTTCGTAATGCGAACGGGCGGCGTTGACCGTCCCGAACACAATCTGGTTCTTCAACACGAGGTTACGCATAATCGCGTCAATATCAACTTCGACCGCGCCTTTCCTGCCCGGAATGCCGGTGAACACAAAGACCGCGTTCGTATCCAAAACCTTGATGACATCGAACGCGAGTTGCGACGCCCCGACCGCTTCATACACGACATCTATGCCATCAACCTCAGCTGCCATCTGTTCGACGTTGTGGGTTTCGGCTTGAATGAACTTCGCCCCGAACGATTCGATAAGCTGCCCGCGCGTCTCGTCTTTTCCGGTGCGTGAATAAACGTAAGTCTCGAAGCCGTTGGCGACGAGCATCATCGCTCCCAACAAGCCGACAGGTCCCGCGCCGAGTACGACGGCTTTGTGACAGTAAGTTGCCATGCCAGTTGAAATGTTCGGTGATGTGTTCGCCGCGTCATCCGTCACCTTATTCATCAACGGCGGGCAGCCCCAAGGCAAGCGTTGTTGGACTTCCCAAACTTGCGCGAGAGCTTTTTCGGCAATCGTCAAAGGCTCGGTCAACACCGCGACATCGCGCAGATATGCCGGAACGACGTTCAAGTATTGCTCATCGTCCATGATGTACTCGGTCATAAAACCGTGTACCTGCTTGATGCCGCGCTCAACATAATCACCCGTATAACAAAAGTCCGCGCGCCCCGCCTGACATGCCTGACACGTTATATGGGGACACGGACGCCTGACCATCGGCACGACTAAATCACCGACCTTAACGCGCGTCACGCCCGCCCCGACTTCCGTAACTTCCGCGAGTGCTTCATGCCCTATCACGAGGTGGTCTTCACCTTCGGGCGGCGTGCCGTATTCAAACGCGGCGATTTCGCGGTCAGTCCCGCAGACGCCGATTTCCAACATCTTCATCTTGACTTGCGTTGCCGCTTCGATGCGCGGCTCAGCGTAGTCAATCACTTCCGCAACCTGTTTTCCGGGAAACACCGCGACCGCTTTCATGTATGCACCTCGCTCTGATTGTTGTGTTGAACCAAACATGCCGTCAGGTTTTAATGATAGTCAGACAAGTATAACGGAGGTGAACGGAGGCATAACGGAGTCGAACGGAGAAAACCCTTTTTATTCTTCCTCCGTTGACCACCGTTATGCCTCCGTTCACCTCCGTTCAATTACCTTCTCCGTCCATCGCGCTTCATTATATTTTGCAACCCGATAATAATTTTTTGAAATTACATCGCGCACTTTAGCACTAAGCCAAGCGTCGCGGGTGACAAACTTTGCACTCACGATAACCATCGGTTTTAGCACCGAACGACGAAATAAACAGCACACGATTACGCGGCGCAATCTTCGCTGCCCATTCGCATGTTGGCTGATGATATATGCCTTGCGTGCGGCTGCCGACGAGGTGAGTTGAACTGTGGTTCGCTTGATAAACCGTGCTGCTTGAACTTGTGACGGACGGCGGCGGGGTAAGCAATGCGCGTGGAGCGTTGAACGCGATTGCGCTTTGCGGTGCGGAAGCGGCGAGGTTTTTATACGCTCTCCGGTAGCCCGCGACCAAGTAAATCGCCGTGAACAACATCAGCGTCAACATCATCGCCACCGGAAACGACACCGCGAGCAGGTATTCAAAAATCCGCCAGAAGCCTTGAAACCCGAACAGTAAAATCCACCCCGAACCGTCGCAGAAAATCCGCTTCGCGTAAAACCACGTTGCCGGATACAACTGCGCCCGGTCGAGCGGAGCGGCGAACGGGTCAGGCTGCAAAGTATTTCCAGACGGTATTGATTGCGGTAGTGCCGTGCCGCTAAACACGCTCTGCACGTTTTGCGAAGACGGCGTGATAGGGACTTGGCGCACGCCCGCCGTCGTCAAAACTCTGATTGTCGCTTCGTCTCTGACCGCGACTTGAACCGGCACATCAATGCGCGCCGCTTCGCGTGTGCGCGGGCGAACTTCCATATCAACGCCCGTATTCATCCACGCCGGAAGCTTCGATTTCGGCGGCACGCTTGTCATCGCCAGCGCATCGGCGACTTCCTCCGGTGCGCCGCGCGCGGCATCCTTTAACGCTTCCGCCAGACGCGCGCACTCGCCGCCGATTGCCACAACATCCGCGAACAACGGCGACGTATCGGGACTCAAAAAATCGGCGCGCGTGAACAATAAATTTTCATCGTGATACGTCGCCCATAAGTCCGGCTTCTCCGCCAGCGCGAGCAGCGATAGATAAATCACGAGCGACGAAAACCTATCGAGTCGTTCATCGAAAAACGTCGCGTCGCGTTGCGGATGTTGAAAATGTTGATGCCCGACTTCACACGCCTTCATGCCGCGCATCGCCGGAACAAACATCCCGTCGAGGTCAACCAATCGAACACGCCCGCCTTCGACGATGATGTTGCCGTGCTGCAAATCGCCGTGCGCGATACCGGCTTCGCGCAAGTCGCTCATCACGCGCAGCCAATCGTCCGCCAGATTCTTTACGACTTCCCTTGTCTCACTGCCGCGCTTGAACACTTCGCTCAAATACACGTCGAGCGTGTGACCCTCAATCCAAGGCATCACCA
>JBGTMR010000150.1:0-3617 GCA_041743485.1 Pyrinomonadaceae bacterium | reverse complement strand
CCGGTAAGTCGGGCGACTCGCCTGACGGCTTCGACTTTGTTTCCGGCGGCGACGAGTTCAAGCAACTCTTTCCGAATCGTTGAAGGCAGCGTGATAGCGTCGGTTCTTTTATCGTAAGGGTAAAGCGGCGTGGCTTTGTCTATGGTCACGGCAAAGATTCCCTCAAGTAAGACAAGGAATGCTTTTAGTAATGACGCTATCAGCCGGTGCATGATTCTTAACCGTTCTGCTCTATCCACTTGGCGAGAGCCGTCTCTAAAGCCTGCCACGCGGCATCGAGTGAGACGTAGCTTTTCTCTCCCTCCCACACCATGCCGCCTTCGTCCAAAGCTCTGATGAAAGAAGTACTGCACTCGTCACTTCCGATTTCTATCCAGCCGTAATCAATCACCCAGCGGGCGATGTGCGGGTAAGCCGTCTCGAATAAGTTTGCCACAAACGCTTACGCTCCTTAAATGAAGCCTTAGAACTCATATCCCATCCTGACCCAGTAGTGCCAATCGGCGACGGCTTCGCGCGTTTCCGCATCCGCTTTTACAACTTCCAACTGCGACAGCGGCACGGCGAACTTCCGCTCTTGCCAAGATACGTTGACGAACATCTCATGTTCGCATTCGTCTTCCGGCGGCATCCCCGTGACTTCGACTCTCTCACCTTTCTCAAGCGGTGAGATGGGTCGCACCGAGATGCACTTGGCGGTAAAAGGAACCTGTAGCTTCTCGTCGAGATAGTAATACCATCCGAGCGCGCGTTCCATTTCGTCATATGCATCAACCACGATTTCCATCGTGATTCTCTCTTCTCGCGCTTCCTCTTTCTTGCTCTTCTGATCAACGTCAACTACAAGTTTCATTCGCAATTTCTAATTGTCGCTGATCACTCTTCACCATCACCCGTTCTCCTCAATGGGTTAAAACTGCGTGTTGCTTGACCTGGGAATGACGAAACAGTGGATCAGCAAATTGCTGGAGAAGGCAGACGCCGTGGACAAAGAATCACAAGATACCTTGCGCCGCGCCGGATTGTGAGAAACCGAAGAAGAATGATGTGAGAGTGAACCCGAATACCATCACGCAATTGATCAGGCAGATTCAAGTATTCCGACGGGGTTGTTAAAACAAAGGTGAAGCACTAAGTCTGTCGTTTAGTGTCAACACGAACAATAGCCCCGGTGCGCGAGGCGAGAGCGCGCCACGCGGGGCGACGCAAGCGCACGGCGAATGAAGTCTCGGCAGCAAGGATTAGTGAGACGGCGAGGTCGTACCCGGCAGTGATGTTGCTAAGCGAATGGATGAGGTGCAGTCCGGCGGGAGATAATAGTTCAGCATCATTGAAGATTACTAAAGTGCGTTGCCCTGTCGCGTAAGACCTGACGACATCAACTTCAAAACGCCGCCATAAATCGTAAGCGGCAAGAGGCGAGCAAGTAGTCCTATCCTCTTCCGGTTCAACCAAACCTGCACTGCATGCAATCAAACCTGTGAGTCGCCTTCGTGTCGCCAATGGTGGAACCTGCACCGACAGGATGCGATATTCACGGGCGGGAAGCGATTGTGTAAGCTGGGTGAGCAAGCGGGCGCGCGTGCGGCTATCGTCGCTTAAAACAAGAGCGATGAAGCGGGCTTCGAGAGCAACCCGGAGACGACGAATTGCAGTTGTGATTTCCCCCGCAATCTCTGTGTGTGTCGAGGACGAATCAAATTGAAACGCAGTGTAAGGCGAAGCATTCACCTCAGCAGCAGTAGCCGGGGATGATTGTGATTGCAAGCTTTTAGTAACGTCAAGCATAGTATTAAAGCAATAAAATGTGCGTGTAGCCGAAAGGATTATGGCATAAAGGTTGGCATCTGGTGCAAGGGTTGTTTTCCAAGTTACTGAGCCTCTAACATAGTTCATGAACGAATTGCATTTAATTCAAATCACGCGCCGACGGCAGATCGGCGGTACTACCTACGAGCGGCTTGTTGGTCATCTCGTCGGAGAAATGGAGAAGCGTCTCCACAAGCCGCAGATCGCCGCTTGCCGATTGTCGGGCAAACTCGCGGATAAGGTCGTTGACTCAGAATCGAACGATGCTCCCGATTGCCGCACATGCGGAGCTTGCTGTGGTTTTTATACGTGCGTCGCGGTCGAAGATACAGACAGCGTTCCGCGCTCGCACTACTGGAAGATAGGCGAGCGTGCGGGGGTTCCCGTTCCCATTGCCAGACGCCAGTTGCGGCGCGATCCCGTGACGAACAACTGCATCGGGTTAGAAGGCGAAATCGGAAAAGCGGTCAGGTGTGAGATCTATCGAAACCGCCCGGCAGCGTGCCGAAACTTCGAGGCGGGCAGCGACCAGTGCCGCGCGGCGCGACGTGCTTTTGGACTTGAACCCCCGCTGAGTGAAGATCAACTCGCACGAGCCTTACGCAAAATAGCGGGACGCGAGTCTGTAGCACGGCGGCTGGCGGCGGTGGATTGTGCTGCTTTAGTTACGACTGGCAACAATCCTAAACGGGAGGGTGAAGTAAATTATAAAGACTCCTTCTCCGATTCGACTGTTCGGTTCGATGCAGCGTAAATTTGATTGGATGAAGACCCCAAATTTCTAAAGCGGAGATGTGTCACGCCTTCGATGACTGTAACGCTCAAGCATCGTCAGTGCGATGGCTATAGCTCCTACCAATCCACTGACCCAAGCCCACGGCGAAAGATTCGTCGCCTGCGGCAGCGTGATTTTCCCCCAATCGGCGAGACCATTGATGATCGGTTGCAGTGCTGGATACAATGCGACGTACACGCCCGCGCCGAAGAGCATTCCAAGAACGCCGACCATCGCGTCGCGCCTGCCCTCGCCGCTCGCCGCGACCGAAGTGCCGGGACAGTAGCCGAAGACGGCAAGCCCCGCACCGAACAGGATGCCGCCGAGTAACACACCGCCTAAGAGCGCGGGTTTGATGTGCAGCGTCGCTGCGCCCATCGAGACGAGCGCATATACGCCGATGGTTCCAACCGCGACCGCCGTCGCCATAATCTTCACCACCGTCCAATCTTTTAACAAAAACTGTCCAATGATGACTTGAAATTTGGCGGCACGCCCTTTCTGTAACAGGAAGCCGAAGATGATTCCGGTCAACAGACCGAGCACTAATTTACTCATTGGATCGAACACGGTTTGCGCCCTCCTTACCGTAGATCAGAAACGCTGTCGCCACGCCGCTCGCAAAGAGCAGCAGGACGAAAATCCAGCTGGAGACGGCGAGCTGGAGCGCGCCGCTGATGCCGTGACCGCTCGTGCAACCACCAGCTAAGCGCGCGCCGAACATCATCAACGCGCCGCCAAGAAACGCACCGGCAAAGCGTTTCGCGGTGCTGTCACCGAACCGCCACCTCCAAAGCGGCGGAACGCTTTGCGACGTGCGATCATTCGAGAGTTTTGAACTCAAGAACGCCCCGATAAAAACGCCGACGACGAGCATCCATTCCCAATCTATCTTCGGCGTCCGCTCCGGGTCGCTGTAATACTCGTTCGTTTGCGCGAGTTGCGGCGCGACGGCTCTTTCGGTGAGCGCGGCGGTGTACTCGAACGCCGTCGTGATGCCGAGCGGTTTATCGGCGGTGGCGAACGAGAACCA
>JBGTMR010000149.1:0-27726 GCA_041743485.1 Pyrinomonadaceae bacterium | reverse complement strand
AGGGCGGTGCGGAAGCGTGAACCGCCGAGCAAGCCTTTCGTAAAGTGTCCGGCGAGTTGTTTCATGCGCCCGATGGCGGGCAGTTCCGGCATGTCTTCGCGTAGTAAATCAAAGTATTCGAGAAGCAATGCGCGCTTGTCTTCGAGCGTCGGTTGAAAGACTTCGCGCCCGTGATTGGCGTCGTCTATCTGGCGAAAAATCCATGGATTCTGCATCGCACCGCGCCCGATTAAAATGCCGTCACACTTTGTCTCATTCCACTTCTCAAACGCGCCCTCAACGGTTGTGACATCGCCGCTTCCCGACACCGGAACTTTGACAACCTCTTTAATCTGTCGCACCAAATCCCAATTCGCCAAGCCGCGATAACCCTGTTCCTTCGTGCGTCCGTGAAGCGCGATGTGTTCGACGCCGCAATCTTCCGCGAGGCGTGCGACTTCCAAAGCGTTAATCGTCGAGTCCGTAAATCCGGCGCGAATCTTTATCGTCAGTGGAATCGTCACGACTTTACGCAGTTCACGCAAGATAATCTCCAGACGCGGAACATCCCGCAGCAAGCCCGAACCGCCGCCGTGTTTGACGACTTTCGGAGCGGGACAACCGCAGTTGATGTCCAGAATATCCGCCCCGATTTCCTGCGCCATCTCCGCCGCCATACACATGCGTTCGACCCGCCCGCCGAAAATCTGCACCGCGAACGGACGTTCATATTCGTGAAAGCGCATCTGTCTTTTCGACTTCGGATTATTGCGCGTCAAACCTTCGACCGATATAAACTCCGAGACGGTCAAGCCGACACCGCCGCACTTTTTAAGCAACGCGCGAAACGCCACATCCGTCACGCCCGCCATCGGTGAGAGAACAAGCGGCGGACTAATCATGATGTCACGAATCTTGAACGGTGGTATCTTCGGTGTGTCGTGCGGTGTGTCGCGCGGCGACGGATTTCCCGTCGCTTCTTCCTGTTCAGGGAGCATCGCCGCTTCAGTGGTTGCCATAATAAAATTACCTTTTGTGTTGAAGAACAAACGTGCCGCGATTATAACAAGTCATCATAATAAGTCACCGTGAAGCAAACTAAACTCATACCCGCAATCGGCGTCGCGTGGACGCTTCTGTTCAGTTTGTTCATCGTCTGGATTTACATCAACGCTCCGCAATCAATCGCGGAAGTGCGAACGAGTGCGCGCGTCACGGCGGGAACTTACGAAATCAACCGCGAACTTTTCGAGAGCGGACGCAGACTTTTCTTAAACGAACAATTCGCGGCGGCGCGTGACGAACTGACGCGCTCTGACCCGGCGGGACGCGATGCGACCGTGCAGTTTTACATCGCGTATTCGTATTATCGTGAAGGCTGGGGCAGACTTTATAACGACGATAAACTGTTTCGCGCCGGACTCGAAGCCATCAATCGCGCTCTCACATTGACGCCCGAAGGCAGTTTGCAAATCGAAGATACGGAACTACGAATGCGGACGGCGGCGGAACTCAAAGCCGAATTCGAGCAAGGCTTAACACGCGACTTGAGCGACTTCAACCCTTTGCGCGTGACACGCGAACGCAAATAAAAGACTTCAATAATGACGAACGACACGGTAGGCAATACAATTCAAAACAACGCGACACAAGCGGACACGACAACGCTCGTCGTTCGCTTTATCGTGTTGCCGACGTTGCTGCTTATCGTCATCTTGCTCGGCGGCGTGCGCGTTGATGCGGCGACGCGCGCACTCGTGTTCCTCAACCCGCCGCTCATCGCGCTCATCCTCGCGGGACTCGTGATGTCGCTTTACACCAGAGCTAAACTCATCAACATCGCGGAATGGTTTGAGCCTGAACAACCGTTCATCAATGCGACGGCGAATGCTTTGACGCTCATCGCGTTGTTCTTTGCGACGGCGCAAGTCTTTAATGTCATCTTGCCGGAGCGCGGTTTATTGCACGGATTATTCGCAATGTTTTTCCTGTGGACGCTGATTAATAATCTGTTCGCGGGGTTCGATGCGCGGCGCGCCTTGCGAAGCATCGTCGCGCTGCTGGCAATCGCGTTCGCGCTCAAATACCTTTTGCTCGCCAACCTCGCGGGCAATGATGAAGAAAGCGGTTTGATGCGGCAGGTGGTCGCGCTCTTGCTCAAAGGCGTGACGCTCGGCTCGCTCGACTTGCCGCGCTACGCCGCGACGACGGGCTATCTCGCGTTCTTCGCAATCGCGTTTTACGTCGTTGCGTTGTGGTTGATGCCGGAGTCGAAAGCCGATGCGAACGCCGTTGCAAAAGTTGAAGCGAAAGATGAAACAGGGAACACGCGCATCGAAAAAGCTCTCGTGGCTTATCTTCATCTCACACCTTCGGAACGCCTGACGGCACAACGCATCATGGACGGAATCGAAAATCAAACGAACGATTCGCGCGCGTTGCGGGCGGGTGAAATCGTTGATGCATTGGCGGTGGAGATGGATGAAGAAAAACATCCAATATAGTTATGCGAATCAAGAGTTGACTAATTCAGCGTGATGGTTTGGCTACGGCAGTAGCGTTAAGAAGGTAGCCCACAGTGAAGGCGAAGCCGTAACTGTGGGTTTGAGAGACAGACAAAGATTTCGAGCTACGGAGTAGCGCAAGAAATCGCCTGATGGCAGCTTCTTACGCTGCTGCCGCAGCTTGAAATCTTTTTCCGCACGTTTAACCCACAGCTACGCTTGCTTCACTTCGTTGCGCTTCGCTTGCTGTGGGCTACCGACTTGCCGCTACTGCCGTAGCTAAACAAGCTAAAGCGTTATGCTTAATTGATGCAGATTGTGGAAGCTTGACTTGACGGAGTTAGTCGCTATCAGAAGACGAACGATGAAATCGGTGTTGGAGTTTTCGTTGCGCGTCTTTTTTCGCCGCATCGAAATCGCGTGCGCGGAAAACATACCGCGTGAGGAAGCGGTGATTTTCGTTCTCAATCATCCGAACGGTCTGGTTGACCCGCTGTTTGTGTTGTGTTTAATTCCGCGTCGGGTTTCGTTTCTCGCCAAATCAACTCTGTTCAAAATGCCCGTCATCAGCCTGTTGTTGCGTGTGATTGACGCGCTTCCGGTATATCGTCAACAGGACGCGGGCGCGAACATGAAAGGCAACCGCGAAACATTCGCGGCGTGTTATGAGCGTTTGTGCGTGGGCGGATGCATCGGTCTGTTTCCCGAAGGCGTTTCGCATAGCGACACGAAATTGCGTCCGCTTAAAACCGGAGCGGCACGCATCGCGCTCGGTGCGCGTGCCGCTTCGGACAGGGAAATCCTAATCGTTCCACTCGGACTTTATTACACCGCGAAAGCGAGTTTCCGCAGTGAGGTGTTGTTATATTGCGGCACGCCGTTCAGCGTTCCTTTCGTTGAGCTTGAAGACGACGGCGAACCGCCGCGCGCGGCAGTCACCGCATTGTCGGAACGTATCGAGCAAGGTTTGCGCGATGTCACGGTCAATGCCGAAACACACGAAGCTCTCGCCCTCGTCGCGCGCGCCGGACGTATCTTTTCGCTTTCTGCGACAAACCATGATGCGGACGCGATGTTGAGGCGCGAAATGCAATTGCGCCGCCGCTTCGTCGAAGGTTACGGTTATTTTCGCCTTCACGCTCCGGCACGGCTCGCGGCGATTGAGCGACGCATCGCACGTTTCGAGAAGCACGCCGAACTTTTGAACATAGATGATGAGAGTCTCTCCGCATCGCTTTCACGGCGCGAATTGATACCGCGTTTGTTCGGGCGCGCCCTGCTTTCGCTTCTACTCGCGCCGTTCGCGCTGGTCGGGGCGTTCGTCCATTATCCGGCGTACAGGCTGACGCGCTGGCTGTCGAATTTACTCGCGCGTAAATCTGAAGATGTCGTTTCGACTTATAAAATCATCGGGGCGATGCTGCTTATGCCTCTGACGTGGCTGATTTACACGCTCGTTATCGGTTTGAATTACGGGTGGCGGCTTGGACTCTGCGCCCTGTTAATTTTGCCGCCGTGCGGTTACGTCGCCGTACTCTGGCAGGAGAGATACGGACGCTTCATCTCGGACGCGCGCATCATGCTGACCGCGACGACGCGCCGCCGCTCATTAACCCGTCTGCTCACCGAACGCGAAGCCATTCGCGCAAGCATCGTGCGGCTTGGCGATGAAGCCGGATTGAGTGTTGATTAGCGTGAGGCAGGATGTAAGCACGCTACACTTCGTTCAGCGATTTCTGTGCTGTGTAGCTGCGGCAGCAGCGGCAAGTCGGTAGCCCACAGTGAAGGCGTGAGCCGTAACTGTGGGTTAAAAGTAAAGTAAGCTTTTCAAGCTACGGAGTAGCGGAAGAAATCTTTGTTCCTTGCGTGTCTTGGTTTCTGTCGCTACTCCGCAGCTTGAAAATCTATTCTGCATCTCGAACCCACAGCTTCACTGGCGTTACGCTGTGGGCTACCGACTTGCCGCTGCTGCCGCAGCTAGGAAGACTTGGCAAGGGATAACCCATGCCTTCGCGCCGCACGTAGGTTGCACAAAAAAGGGCGGAACTTACTTCCGCCCTTTTCCCGTTTCTGCCAATCGCTTCGCTTTGAATCCGGGAAGAATTACCGCTTAGATTTGTTGCCGTTCTGTTTGCCGCCGATGGCGTAAGCCGCCGCGATTGCCAAGCCCGCCCCGCCGATGACAAGGGCGGTTGTCGAAAGAGGATTGAGCGTGGCGGTCGTGTACGCGCTTGTTTCCGCGACGTGACCCGGATATTCGCCGCGTTCTTTGAGCGTTCCGGTCGCGCCTTCGAGTCCGTTGCGACGATTGCGGCGCGCGGGTTTGTCGGGGCGTTTTTGATTATTGTTGAAAAGCGATGTCTCCATAATCGTATCGGCGAGGCGCGGGGCGTACTGTCCGAGTGCCGAAAGTGCTTTGCCGCCGCCGCCCGCGAACGCATCGCGCGTCGGGTTTTCCGCCGCGTGCAAGATAGTTTCCGCGACGACTTCCGGCGCATAAACCGGCGGCGGAAGGCTCGGCTCAACGTCCATATAATTCTTGGCGTGTTGCGGGTAAGGTGTGTTGATGGCGGCGGGTTTGATGAGCGTCACGGAAATCGGGGCGTCGTCCATTTCGAGTTCCATACGGAAAGCGTCTGTGAAACCTTTGACCGCGTGCTTGGATGTCGAATAGATGCCCTGAATCGGAACAACGCGGTCGGAAAGCGTCGAGCCGATATTGATAATCGCTCCGCCTTGTTTCGAGGGACGATTTTTCAGGTATTTGGCGGCGATGCGCGAACCGTAAATCACGCCCCAGAAATTCGTATCGAAAAGCCGCTTCATGTCATCAATGCTGATTTCTTCAATCATGCCGTAGATTGAAACGCCCGCGTTGTTGACCCAAGTGTCGAAGCCGCCGAACTCCCGAATCGCAGTTTGCGCGATGCGGCGCACGTCTTCCTCTTTACCGACATCGGCGACCGCATAAGCCGCTTTGCCGCCTTTGCGTTTGATTTCTTCGACGAGTTTGCGAAGCGAGGCTTCATCGCGGGCGGCGACGACGACCGAAGCCCCGCGTTTTGCCGCCATGCGCGCGGTGACGAGTCCGATGCCCGACGATGCTCCGGTGATGACGATAATTTGGTTTTTAAGTTTTTTCAGTTTGACTGCCATTTTGTTTCCCCTTGTTACCTTTGTTCAGACAAAAGTTTCGATAAAAGTGTTCGGACGATGTTTGAATAAAATTCAGTTCGTGTCCAAATGTATGACGCGAGAATCTATGAGCGCATCAAGTGATGCACTATTTTCAAGCGTGCGGTTCGTGTTTTGCTTACGGTAATCAACCACCGTGCCGCTTTGCATCGTTTCACGACACGGTTTAGAAAGCGCGGCGCGTCTTTGAGCATCAGGTTTTCGTTAAAGTCATTAAAGCTTGAACTGTTCGTGATGCTTATATGAGAAACGATAAGGTACAGTACACGTTTTCCCGAACCGGCGATGATGCGGCAAGCAACCCTGTGGCGTCGTTTGGACACTTAAAACCTTAGAGTCGTAAGTTCAATAATGAGGAGTTAAAGACAGTGGCAACCGTAGCCGACGTTGAAACATTAGAGCCAGCCGCCGACAGCGACGTTGATTTAGCACGCCGCGCTGCCGAAGGCGAAGACGCCGCTTTTGAGGCACTTTATCACCGTCATTTCCGGCGCGTGTACAGTCTTTGCTTGCGTATGCTCGGCAATCCGACGGAAGCCGAAGATTTAACGCAAGAGACTTTCGCCAATCTTTATCGCAAAGTCGGCAGCTTTCGCGGCGATTCGCAATTCACGACATGGCTGCACCGGATGACGGTCAATCAGGTTTTGATGCACTTTCGCAAACGTAGCGTGAAGATGGAGAAGACGACGTTTGAAGGCGAGACGCCGATTCAAATCGTCAAAGGCACGGAGAACGCCAACCGTATGCCGGTGATTGACCGCATCGCTTTGGAGAGCGCGATTCAACAACTCGCGCCCGGCTACCGCAGCGTCTTTGTGCTTCACGATGTCGAAGGCTACGAACACGAAGAAATCTCACGGATGCTCGGCATCGCCGAAGGCACATCGAAATCCCAATTACACAAAGCCCGCTTGAAACTGCGCGATTTGATTCGCAAACAGGCGGCACTCAATTAAGTTTTTTTAGTCAGAGTTTTTCCGAAGTTGAACTATAACCCTCAAGACACAAGGATTTAATGGCAGATGAATTGCTCGCAAGCGGTTGAACTTTTAAGCGAATACTACGCCGACGCGCTCGACGAAAACATCGTCGTCGAAATCAAAACGCACCTCATCGAATGCCAACCCTGCGTCGGAATTTTTGATGACATAACGCTGATTGTGACGACGGCGCGCATCCTGCAAGACGGCGAACACCTTCCGTATCCCGACGAACAAATCCTGTGGCAGCGATTAAGTATCGCGCGACACTAAAAGCGTTCATTCGATTTCGGAAACAAGTAAGCGACGCTTCGCATTGTGATGTGCGAAGCGTCGCTTTTTCGATTTCAAAGCTTACGGCAAAACAGACTACTCGGTGTTCAAGTTGACTTCCGATTTGATTTCTTCGCTTTCAGGATTTTCCGCGCCGGGAACGGGACGTGCGTTCTGCTCGTCGGAATGTAATTTCTCATCGGGCGATTGTTCATCGAGCGGTTTCTCTCCGGCGAGGTCTTCGTTGTTCATTGGTTTTCTCCTTAACTTTGTATAGTGAAAATGTTAAGCGGCTTGAGCTTCGCCGCGCTCCATCGCAAGGACTTTGTTTAAGCGGCGAACGTGGCGTTCTTCGTTACTGAAATTCGCGGACATAAAAGCCCGAACGAGGTCGGTCATGAGCGCGCTGCCGACGATTCGCGCTCCCAAACACAGGACGTTCATGTCGTCATGTTCGACGCCCTGTCTGGCTGAATACGTGTCGTGGCACATGCACGCCCGCACGCCTTTCATTTTGTTGGCGGCGATGTTCGCGCCGACGCCGCTGCCGCAGATAACGATGCCGCGTTCGGCGTCGCCCTTTTGTATCGCAGTTCCGACGGCAAGCGAATAATCGGGATAATCGTCTTTCAAGTTGGGGTCGTGCGTTCCGAAATCAATTACTTCGTGTCCGAGTTGTTTAAGTTCTTCGATGACACGCTCGTTGAGCGGGCATCCGGCATGGTCGGCTCCGACGGCAACACGCATAACAATTTCACCTCAAAAGTTTAGTGTGAACGGTTGAACATCTAACGAGGCGGCGGGCGAAGCATATTTTACGAACACTTGCGATGCGGGGGATTTTAACAGGATGTCAGGTTCGCGTGCAGTTCAAAACTCAAACTTCGTCGGGTGTACGGCGAAAAAGAAAACGTCCGAAGAAACCGCGATTGCGTGCCACGATTGTATAACCGATTTCCGTCGCCCAGATAAACGG
Organism: Pyrinomonadaceae bacterium; assembly: GCA_041743485.1. Taxonomy (GTDB): domain Bacteria; phylum Acidobacteriota; class Blastocatellia; order Pyrinomonadales; family Pyrinomonadaceae; genus JANDLT01. The sequence continues at coordinate 19,816 of JBGTMR010000149.1, read as the reverse complement.
GCGGCGTTTGAGTATGCGCGGCACGATTCCGTTACTCCAGTTGATTTGTTCGAGTATGAAAACCATCGCGCGTCCGGCACGAAGTATTTCGCCTTCCTTCGTGATGACATGCACCGCGCGTTTGTTGGCTTCGTAAAACTCCTGATTCCAGACGGGCGGCGGAATCACGTCGCCCGCCGTTTGAAACGGCACGGCTTCGATTTTGTGATGTGTGTCATGCCGTCTGACCCAGACAGCCGTGCGCCGTCAAAGCCCTCACAAGCCGTCATAAATCATTAAATGTTTGGGCGGAGTGAAGCGAGATTCCATCATACTTCCACCTGTAAAACGATTTTGCCGCGCGTGTGTCCGTCACGGCTTTTCGCAAACGCTTCTTTGACTTGATTGAGATGCATGACCGCTTCAACGTTCGGCTTGATATGTCCTTCATCAACGAGGCGCGCGATTTCGGCGAGACGTTCTCCGTTCGGTTCGACGGCGATCATCGTCGCGCGCACGCCATGTTCGGTCGCCTTCTCATCCGATGGCGGGCTGACGACGGAGACGAGGAATCCGCCCTTTTTAAGTGCGTCGAAGGAACGCTCTTGCGTGTCGCCGCCGATAGTGTCGAACACGACATCGGCATCTTTCACAGTGTCTTCAAATTTAGTTTTCGTATAGTCAATGACTTCATCCGCGCCGAGACTCGAAACAAACTCATGATTGCGCCCCGATGCGGTGGCAAAGATGCGTGCGCCTTTCCACTTGGCGAGTTGGACGGCGAGCGAGCCGACGCCGCCCGCCGCGCCGTGAATCAGGACGGTTTGTCCCGCCTGTAAATTCGCCGTGTCGAAAATCGCTTGCCACGCGGTCAGCGTGCCGACCGGAATCGTCGCCGCGTTGATAAAGTCGAGTGACGCGGGCTTGAGCGCGACCGCCGCTTCGTCAACCGCCGCGAACTCGGCATCGCCGCCCTGTCCCATGAGTGTCGTGAAAGTGAAAACCTCGTCGCCCGCTTTGAAGCGCGAAGTCTCCGCCGCTTCCTCGATTGTTCCGGCGAGTTCCCATCCGAGCGTAAGCGGAAATTGGTGTTTGAAAATGTCTTTGCCGTAGCCTTCGGTGAACATCCAATCAATCGGATTCACGCCCGCCGCACGGACGCGAATCAGAACCTGATTATCTCCTTGCTTCGGGCGCGGTACATCCTCGTAACGCACGCCGTCGATGCCGTCGTATCCGTGTATGCGAACCGCTTTCATAGTTTGTGTCATCTGTATCTCCTCAATCAAAAATTGGTTTAGTGGCGAAATGCTTTCACGCAAACTATGTGACGCCCGTATTACGCGGAAGTTACGCGGGCGAAATTTTTAAGAAATACGAATCACGATTTTGCCGAAGTGGTTGCCGGATTCCATGTGTTGTAAAGCTTCACGCGCTTCAGTCATCGGAAACACGCGGTCAATCACGGGGCGCATTTTATGCAAGCTTATTGCCCGATTCATATCTTCAAACATGCGGCGCGAGCCGACGTATATCCCTTGCAGACGAATCGCGTTCATCAAGATTGCTCTTGGGTCAACTTCGCCCGCGCCCGTCAAAACACCGATAAGGGCGATTGTGCCGCCGCGCCTGATACCTGTGAAAGATTGGGCGAGCGTTCCCGCTCCGCCGACTTCGACAATCGCATCAACGCCTTTGCCCATCGTCAATTCACGCACGGACTTACCCCATTCCGAAGTTGTTTTGTAGTTGATAGTTTCGCCCGCACCCATCTCGCGCACGCGCTCAAGCTTGTCGTCGCGGCTCGAAGTCGCAATCACCTTTGCGCCCATCATGCGGGCGAATTGCAAAGCGAAGATTGAAACGCCGCCCGTGCCTTGTACCAAGACCGTATCGCCCGCCTTCGTGTGATGCGCTTCGACAAGGGCGTTCCATGCCGTCAGTCCGGCGCACGGCAGGCACGCCGCTTCTTCATCGGTTAAATGCGCGGGCGTGTGAATGACGCCGCTTTCTTCCAGCACGGCGTATTCACGAAGCATTCCATCGCCGGGCGAACCGAGCGACGTGCGGGCTTGCGCGTCGCTCATCTCGCCGTCAATCCAATTTTGAAAAAAGCATGACATCACACGGTCGCCCGCTTTGAAATCTTTAACTTCACTGCCGACCGCGACGACTTCGCCAGCCCCGTCGGAACACGGCACAAGCGGCAATCTCTGACGCGGGTTATACGCCCCTTTCGTCACCATCAAATCACGGTAGTTGAGCGACACGGCGCGCACGCGAATTAAGACTTGACGCGCGGCGGGTTGCGGTTCGTCGCGGTCAATCAAGGTCAGCGCGTCAACGCCGAAGCGGTCTTGGATTGTCCAAGCTTTCATTGTGTCTTCAACCCTATGTCAGTTTCTCGAAGCAATCATAAATGTGCGTCTTTCTGCGTCTCTCTGCGTCTTCAACTCTGCGGTACTCTGCGTTAAAAAATCTTTGGACGCGGAGAACCGCAGAGTGCCGACGCAGAGAGACAAAGTATTTCATGAGGTCGGTTCTCGTCAAAATCTTCCAAGCGAATCAATCGCCCTTACGTTGTACCGGAGCGAGATGCCGACTCATGTCGAGCATACGTTGAACCGGAAGCAATGCGCGCAATCGCGTCGCCTCATCCATCGTGATTTCTGGATGACGGTCGCGCATACACAGGTAAAGTTTTTCGAGCGTGTTCAAACGCATGTACGGACACGACGCGCAGTTACAGCCGGAGTTCGGCGGCGAACAGAGAAATTCAGCGTCGGGACGCGCCCGCTTCATTTGATGAAGGATGCCGACTTCGGTGGCGACGATGAATTGTCGCTGTTCGGTGTGTGTTTGAACGTATTTCAGAAGCGCGAGCGTCGAGCCGATAAAGTCAGCCTGCGCGAGTACGGCTTCTTCGCATTCGGGATGAGCGATGATTTGAGCGTCTGGATATTCGGCTTGCAAGGCGGCGAGACGGCGCGCGTTAAATTGTTCGTGGACGATACAGAAACCGTTCCACAAGACCATCTTTTTTCCGGTCTGCCCTTCAACCCAACGTCCCAAGTGACGGTCGGGACCAAAAACGATAGGCTGGTCGGCGGGCAGTTGTTTGACTATATCAACCGCGTTCGACGAGGTGACGATGATGTCGGACAGGGCTTTAACCGCCGCGCTCGAATTGATGTAATTGATGACCGTGTGATTCGGATACTGCTTGAGCCATTCACCGTAAAGGTCTGCGGGGCAACGGTCGGCAAGTGAGCATCCGGCATCGAGGTCGGGCAGCAAGACGGGTTTGTCGGGATTGATAATTTTCGCCGTCTCCGCCATGAAGTGAACGCCGCAAAAGACGATAACGTCGGCATCGGTGTTCGCTGCCGCCTGCGCGAGCGCGAGAGAGTCGCCAACGTGGTCAGCCAAATCCTGAATCTCGTCGTCTTGGTAATAGTGCGCCAAGATGACGGCGTTCATTTCGTGTTTAAGCCGCTTGATTTCTTCGATGAGGTCAAGCGCGGGGTCAATCCGGCTGACGCGGACGGACAAATCCATTTCCTGCCCCGCGCTCTCCGAAGCGGGGTTTCGCGGTGTCGTGTCGGCGGTCGGTAATTGCATGACGTTTCCTTATTGTTTGTTGCCCAAGACGTTACGGTAGTACGTGTGGTTTTACTGTGTTTAGATGCCGTGTTTAGATTCTATGTTTATCAAAAGTAACAGGTCAACGGCGGCTTTCCCTTACCGACAAAAGCATTGGCTGTATCAACACGGAAATCTGTGTTGATACAGCCAATATCCAAAATCCGGTTAAAGATTCAGGTCTTGTTCAGAACCGCGAAAAACGCGAACGCGAACTGCGACCTTTGATTGGGGACGCCACAAAGTCAGCGACCGTGTTGGTTTGAACATCACCGAACGTGCGTTGGCTGGAAGCGAATCGGTATCCGCGATGGCTGGCACTGACGGTGTAGATGCCGCCGACTTCGATGCCCTCAAACCTGTAATGCCCGTCCGCATCGGTGGTCGTCACGTCCTGTTGTGAGCCGGTTAAGCGAACCGTGACACCGGACAGCGGCGCATCGCTTGGTGTCGTCGCGCGCCCTTCAATCGTCACCGTGTCGGCGGTCGGCTGTCCGCGAAGGCTGTTGATGAAGGTGGAGTTGGTCGTCGTGTTGGGAAAGCCAAAAACGCAAATCGCAGACGGCGGTGCGGGTGGTGAAGCCGGACGCGGCTGGTTCGGTGGATTGGTGGTGTTATTGGGAGCGGCTGGGATTGTCGTCGAGCCGCCCACAACGTCGGCAGCCGCATCGGTACCGTTGAAGTCGGAAAGCTGCGAAGTCGAATTTAGGGCGACGGCGCACTCGCCCGTTCCCGTGTTGCCGGTTGAAGCCGCAAGCTTTGGCGTCGGTGCTGCTGCAAAGTTTGTCGAAGCTGCGCCCGCCGCCGTGAATGTATGAATCGCTCCGACGGTTCCGGCAACAGCACTGCCCGCCGCTTTGAGTTCGACTACTTCAGTTCCGGCGATGTCGAAAGTTCCACTATCTAAAGTGAACAAGCTTGTGTCGCGGAGATTTAAGTCAAGGACAAAATCGCTTCCGCCCGTCGCCGTGTCGGCGGAAGTTGTGCTTGTCAAGTTGTTTCGTAAAATTATCAATGTACCGGCGCGCAAGCTGCGGAACGGGTCAACATCGTTGACGGTGAACTTTCCGCCTCCGTCACTGCCGCCACTACCTGAAAAATCCTTAATAACCAAGCCGACTAAATTCGCGGTCGAGCCGGATGTCCCATTGCCGACGACTAACAGTTCAATTGCATCATCATTGCCACCGGAACCTGAAGCACTGACGCCGGAATTATAATACTTGTTGATGACAACGCTTTGCGCTGACACGGCAGTCGCACCGAATAAAACGCAAGATACAGCTAAGGCGATAAATGTTGGCTTTATCTTCATAATTACAATCTCCTAATTTGTGCGCGCGACACTAAATCGCGGTTCAATATAGCTATCAGCATTACGGCTATGGTTGTGTCGTAAGGGAAGCCACGGACTTCAGGAGCAAATGCCCCCGTTGCAAATGTTGGAAGCACAGTCCGTGTTGCTCATGCATGGCGACCCTGTTACTCCTCCGGTCGCGGCATGGGCAGCGGTCGGGGCGATGATAGCGGTGATAAGCGGTAGGGTGACGGCGGCGGCGACTCCGGTGCGGCGAAGCATTGTGCGGCGCGACATTCCGGCAGCGGTTGCCTCACGCGGCATTTCTAAACAATCGCGCAGTAAGCCTTCTCTGCTTAGTTGTGTGAGTCCGAGATGCACGACTTCTTCGCTGGCAGGGGTGTTAAAGTGTGTCCCTAGTTTATCGGCAAGGACGCGAGCGGGCGTCTTGCCGTCGCAGTGCTGCCAGAGAAAAGCAGCGGACTCGTTGAGGCACAAAGCCTTGTGTTGAGTCTTGTCATAGACAAGCGTATCGGTGGCGATTTGCCGGACAATCAATTCCTCTGTTCGCGCGTGCGGGTAAGCGTCGCGCTCCGGTTGATGCGTACTGACTTGTTTCATTAACGGTCTCCTTCAGGGCGTGGAAATTTCAAAACTTATGTCCGCGAGTAACGTGGCATCGGCGTTGTCTAAGCGGTGTGAAAAGGTTTCATCAACCGCTACGAACAATGCGGAATGGGTGAACGCGCAAAGTGGCAGTCAAGTCACGCGCTTACCGTCAAGTCTCGCGGTAGGACATACAATGTGAATGTGCAAAGAGGCTTATATTAGCTTTGACCGCCAATAGCAAGCAAAATTTCCGTGTCGAATTAAAGCGAAAGCGGAGAATGACTGACAACCGCGATTTGTTCAAGTTAAATTTTGGTAACACACACTTTCGTGTCGTTTGAACGAAGACAGGAAAAGCCTGAAACACCTGATGAAAAACAGAACCGTCGGCATCGCCGCCACTGAAACCAATCCTTCGATTGCGTTGCTCTTAAATTCGGATGAAGCCGCGACGCGGGCGCAACTGGATTTCGCCGCCGCGACTTTGCAAAAGCAAGACACGCAACTTGGCAGGATTATCAAGCGAGTTGGAAGATGTGAATTGAACTTTCGCACACTCCACAATCCGTTCAATACACTTGTCCGCTCAATCATCTATCAACAGCTAAACGGCAAAGCCGCATCCGCAATTCACGCGCGCACCGTCGCCAATCTCGCAATCGGGCGCACGCTTAAACCGGATGACATCTCTGCCGCTTCCGAAGAAACGATGCGCGCGTGCGGTTTGTCGCGCGCCAAACAAATTGCGCTCCGCGACCTTGCACTACGCACACGGGACGGAACTGTGCCGACGCTCGCCCGCCTTCAGCGAATGACGGATGAAGAAATCATCGAACGCTTGACGACGGTGCGCGGCATCGGGCGATGGACGGTTGAAATGCTTTTGATGTTTCGTTTGGGGCGTCCCGACGTGTTGCCGACCGGTGATTTTGCGATTTGTAAAGCGGCGATGCTAATGGACGGTTTGGAAAGTTTTCCGAAACCGAAAGACTTGATCGCACGCGGCGAAGTCTGGCGACCATTCCGCACCGTGGCGAGTTGGTATCTATGGCGTTCGCTCGACCAGCCAGCCGATTCGATGGCAGGAAAGAAGCCAAAGTAGGAAGTAACGTGAGCCAACATCGTTCGCGGCATCACCACCACGAATGAAAACAGAGCAGACCCATTCATATCGGCTTCCGGCTTGCTCCATTTTCATAAGGGTTTCGAGATAAGAAGCGGTAAAGAGTTTATCCACGAACCACACGAAACCCGGCTTTGTTTCGTGTGGTTCGTGGATAAATTTGTTTTTGTTTTACGGCACGCCTCGCGTTACTTAGAACCGCGAAAAACGTGAACGTGAACTGCGACCCTTAATTGGAGATGCCACAAAGTCAGCGACCGTGTTGGTTTGAACATCACCGAACGTGCGTTGGCTGGAAGCGAATCGGTATCCGCGATGGCTGGCACTGACGGTGTAGATGCCGCCGACTTCGACGCTCTCGAAGCGATAACCGCCGTCATCATCGGTGAGGGCGACGGCTTGTTGTGAGCCGCTCAAGCGAAGCGTCACGCCGGAGAGCGGTGTGCCGTCCGGCGTCGTCACGCGCCCTTCAATCGTCACCGTGTCGGCGGTCGGTGAAATGTCGGCGATGGCGATGCCGACGATACCCAAGCCTCCGGTGTTGAGCGTGCCGCCCGATGTCGCCGCCCCACTGCCAAGATCAATTTGATAAATGCTCGGCGTGCCGTTGACGTTAAACACCGCGAAGCCGTTGCCGTTGCGCGCGATGTCGAAGCCCGCGACATCAGACGCATCAACACCAAGCGCGCCCACTGTCGCCAATGTGCCGTCATTCGGCGGGTTTTGGATAAACAGGGTGTCGGTGCTGGAATCAATATCGTAGAGCGTCGTTCCCGTCGCCGGGTCGTTGTCAGGGTTGGTATAGCCGACCGCGACGATGGACGGAGTGCCGGGATTGATGACGCCATCGGTAATCGTCGCGCCGGTGTTAACATTGATGCGAAGGTTCTGTCCGGTGTTACTGACGACGCGCAAGCGGTCGGGAACAGGGTTGAAGTCAACGCCAAAGCTTGTTCCGGTCAGCCCTGCGTAATCGGGCGTGGTGTCATTAACCGTATCGGCAACGAGCATTGAGACGAGTGTTGCTTCGGCGGTTTGCAGATTGATGGTATAGATGCGACCCGTGCCTGCGTCATTGGTCACGGCGTAGAGCAAGCCGCGCGTCGCACTATCGCCACTCGGACGGAAATCAATGCCGATAATCGTTCCGGTGATGGGCGTGATTGTCCCGACCGTGTTCACCGTTCCGGGCGTCGTGGTGTTGAAGTTTATCAAGGTATTTCCAGAAGTCACGCCGTACACGGTTTGCGAATCGGTGAGAGGCGGCGGATTACTGGTGACGCTGATGTCGTCAATGCCGATAAGTGCATCGTCGCCACCGGCGTTAGATGTGATAACGCGCACTTGAACTTGCGCCTGATTGTTGGCTTCCGTAGGCAACACGGCGGAAACCGGAGTCGTGCCGCCGTTGTTGGCGTTCGCAACGTAAGCCGACGCGATGTTTGTAAAGTTTCCGGTCGTGCCGACGCGATATTGTAGTGCCACCGATTGAATGACGCCCACCTGACCCGTGCTGGCGTCAATGTCGCGTAGGTTGTAAGAAACCGTGACAGTGTTGCGCCCTGTGGTGTTCAGAAAAATCACGAGGTGCGGAGCGTCGGCTGTACCCGAACCTTGGAAGCCGACCACCGGGTTATCGGCTGGCGTCAACCCCGGCGTTGTTTCAAATTCATAGATGCCGCCTGCCGATGGGTTTCCCGGATTAACGTTCTGGTTGGCGAAAACATTGATCGGTGTTGCCGAACCGTCAGCGACAATCGTTTGCGGGTCTGTTCCCGATGACGCCGTAAGATTATCGCCGCGATAGCCGGTGATACTCGGAACTCCCGACCAATCGTTATCCGTCGTGATAAGTGCGGTGTTCGACCAATTTTGCGTGAAGTTGCCGCCCGCAAGGTTGAAGTAAGTCATGTCGGCGTGTGCCGTCGGCATGATGATGTTGGTAAGTCGAGCGTTGCCGAATAAGGAGAGGGCGAGGGCGGTAATCATCACCGCGGAGGTCAGACGCGCGCGGCGTGACGACCTTAAATTAGTTTGCATAGATTTTCCTCCAGGATATTGTGAACTGTTTTTTAAGTGAGTATTGGGAGTGCGATATTAAGAAACGGGGAGAAGTTTATCTACTAAATAACACGCGGGCGGCACGAAACCAAGCCGGATTCTTCAATGTTTTTGATTCGTATCTCTTCTGTGGATAAACCTGCGAGTAGATTTAGCCACCGATTCGACAACGCAGATTAGATGGCAAAAGAAACGGATAGTGGATAATGGATAGTCAAAGACAATATCTTCACTATCCGTTATCCACTATTCCGTTAAATTTATCCAGCTAAGTTTATTTCCAGTCGCCGACGAGGACGAACGGAGCCCAAAAGAACGGCGCGCTGTAACGCGGGTTGTTAATCATAGCGACTTGCGCGGTGCGAAGGGCTGTGCCGGGAGTGGCGTTGTTGGCGAAAATCTCTTTGTAGAAATCGCCCATCAAGCGCGCGGTCGAACGGTCGGAGACTGACCACAGACTGACGCCGACGGTCGGCGCGCCCGCGTACATGAAGGCGCGCGTTAAGCCGATAACGCCTTCGCCGCGCTTCTCTTTGCCGAGTCCGGTTTCACACGCCGAGAGCATCACGAGCGGTTGACCGAGTTTGAAGTTGAACACTTCATTAACGCGCAAGAAGCCGTCGTTGCCCTGTTCACCGACAAGTGAAAATGCAAGTCCTGTGAACTGTGGGCGTTCGGCGTTTAGGATGCCGTGCGTCGCAAAGTGAAGCACGCGATATTGCTGCATATTGCGCGCGAGTACGTTCTGCTCGCTCGCATCGAAGTCCAGCCAGACTTCGGCGGTGCTGCCTGCCGTGCGTGCCAGCGTCGCAATCTCGTTGGCTTCGGTGCGCGTGCCGTTCAAACGCACAAGGTGCATGTTGTTGGCGGCGTTTTTCGAGACATCGGCAAGCGCGCTTGAGAGAAGCAAGCCGCGTGTGCGCGATACAGTATCTGCCGTCGGTTTTTTCGCGGCGTTGGCGGCGGATTTTACGCGCAAATCTTCGAGGCTAAACACGGGGTCGGCGACGACTAAAACCGAGCCGCCTTTGTTCGAGGTTGCCGCCGCGCGTTGAGCGCGCAATGCCGCGACGACGGAAGCCGAAGGCGCGTACATCACTTCGTTGGTTTTGATGAGATACGAAAGCGACGAGTAATCGCCGTTCGCGGCATCGGTCGGCATCCCTGTGACGAGTGCTTCAAACGGCACATAATTGAGCGCGCCGTCGGCAACGACGAGAATGCGTTTATTGCCGACGAGTGACGCGACGGGCGCAACCGTCATGTTGTAAAGCGTGTGCGCGACACTTGCGAAACTCGCCGGGTCGGAAGCGTTGGAAGATGAATTTTCTTTCGCTTCCGGGTTGTTTGCCGATGTGACATCAATGCCGACGATGGAGCGGCGCAAGCCTTCGGGGATAAGTTGGGCGCGCAATTTCATCGCTTCGGCTTCGATGATTTCGCGTGACGGCAGACGCTGAACCGTAATGCCTTCGCGCGTCACAGCCCACATGGTCGAAGCGGTTTTGCCGAGACTAAAAGCAAGCAGCACGGTCTGATTGTCAAGGACTTGTTGTTGAACTTCCGCGAGTGTCAAAGGGCGTCCGGCGGTCAAATTCGCATAACGCGCACTGGCTGTGCGGATTTGATTTTCGAGTGCTTCCTGTTCACCGGAGAGACGTGCGAGTTCCGCTTCGAGAACGGGAACGGTGACGGTCGCGCGGTCGGCGGCGAGGGATGCGCCGGTTAAGATGCGGACGATTTCCGATTGACGGGCGGTGATTTCGCTTCTGCGTTTAGCAATCGCGGGCGCAACATCGGCGGTGATGCGCGTGCGCGATTCGGCGAGCATATCGAGCAGGGAACGGGCGCGGGCTTGTTCGGAAATCTTGAAGGATTCGGCGGCAAGCGTTAAAGCATAACCGTTTAAGATTGTCGCGGGTTTGGCGGCATCTGCGGTGGTCGTCGGAAGTCCGGCGGCGACGAGGGCGAGTTCGGTGATGACTTCGGCGGCTTCGTCGTACACGTCTTTGGTCGAAGCGAGAAACGTCGTGCGGGCTTCATCGGCGCGCATCGAACCTTGACGAATCTGTTCAATCGTCTTTATGGCTTCACGGTACGCGACGGCGGTTTCACTGCGAAGCTTGGCGGCGATGTTTGAATCGGTCGCGGCTTGTGTTTGTTGCCACAGCCCTTGACCGATGCCGCGCTGCGCCGCCCACATCAAATCCAGACGGTTCGCGGTCTTCGCTCCGTCGCGGGCTTCGGTGTAAATCTTCGTGGCGTCATCGAAGCGTTTTTCTTTAAGGGCGATGTCGCCGAGCGCGGTCAACGCGGCGGCGCGAAAGCGCGGTGTCATCGAAAGCGTTTCCGCGCCCGGAAGGTTGAGTTGTTTCAGTAAGTCTTCATAAGAGGCTTTCGCCGCCGCGAGATTGCCGCTTTCATAATCGGCGCGTCCCTGTCCGAGACGGCTCGTGCCGAACAGGGAGAAGGCGCGATACAGGTTGAAGCAGGATGCCGCGCCCGCGCTTTGGACGGAGTTTTGCGCGGCTTGCTTGACCAACTGCGCTCCGTTGCGCGTCAGTTGAACGCGCACGATTTCTTTCAAATCTTCCGGTTTGAGCGGAAGTTCTTGCGTCGGCAATCCCGGTGCTTTAAGAACCAGCTTGACTTCGCCAATGTGAAGCGGCGGAAGCACCGAATAGCCGAACGGGTCGGTCGAGTTGACGCAGTTGCAGCGAAAACCGTCCGGGCGTTTCGACTTCAAATCGAGATTGACGCCTTTCATTGGATTACCGGCTTCGTCGAGAACCTGCGCGTGAAGTCTGCCGATACCGTCAAAGCGTGCCGGAGCGCGTCCCATGTTCGGCGGATTACCGGGGTTATTGCCGTTGTTCGGAGTATCGCCTTGCGGGGCGGAGCAGACGGCGGCGATGCCGCTCATCGCGGGCTTCATTCCGCCCGCAGATTTGTCGGTTTTGTTTTGTGCTTCGGCATTCTGCGCGGCTTGCGCCGGAGTTATGACGTTCATCGCTGCGAATGCCGCGCGCGCCGCCGCGAGGTCGCCGCTCAAGAAATTCGTTTCACCGATTTTGGCAAGCAGGACATTGACGTTATCGGTGTCGTTTGCTTTTTGAAAAAGGTCGCGTGCCGCCGTGAAGTGTTTTAGGGCTTCGGCGTATTGTCCCGTGCGCGTATAAATATCGCCGAGCGCGTCTTCCGCCGCCGCGCTTCCGGCGAAGTCATTGGCGGCGGTGAAGCCTTTGAGTGCGGCATCGAGTTGGACGAAAGCCATGTCGTCCTGCCCGTTCGAGAAAAGATTTCTGCCTTGCGCGAGGGCAGCGGCGGCTTCACCCGATGACATAGCGACAATCGAAGTCGAAGCCGCGATTTTGTTTCCGGCACGGGCTAAGGGCGCGGAAGATGCGACGAGCGCGAAAAGACAAAAGTAGGTTAGTAAAAAACGTAAAGATGAACGGTGAAACATGATAAACAATTACTCCGTGTAAAACTTTCGAGGAAAAACTACCGATGGATTTGAAAACTTGCGGCGTGAACACCACTGTTCACGCCGCCGTTTGAATGCTCACGTTTAATTATCCCGGAAGCTATTCGATACCCGCGATGAGTGAAGCGTAAAAAGCTTGCGCGTCGTCGTTTTGCGGATTCTCCGCGACGAGTTCGCGGGCGATGTGAAGCGCGTCATACCACACACCGTGTTCGGCGAGAAGTTGCGCGTGTTTGAGTTTGTCGTCAAGCGTGGCGGGTGTCGCGCCGAGTTTTGCATCGCTGATGGCTTGCCTGACGGGTTGCGCGTCTTCATCCATAAGGACGAAGAATCTAGCAGGAGAGCCGACCGTCAAACTGCCGCTATTGCCGTTGCGAATATCGGATTGCGGAGCGGCGACGCGCCATGAATAGAGATGTCCGGGTTTGAGCGCGGGAGCATCGGCGGGATATACGAGTTGCGGTTCTTTGGTTTCAGTCTGCCAGACAACAGGGGCTTTCGCATCGGTATAAACATCGCCGTCATAGATCATAAACTTGTAGGTCTGTGTGTTGGCTGCCGGTTCCCAGAGAAAGAAGGGGCGCGCATTGAGGGCGATGCCTTCCATCGGGGCGACGGGTTTGCGCGGAATCCCCGCCCCGCGTGTCGCTCCGGCGGCAATCAAACGGCTTGATGCATCGCGTTCGGCATACTGCTCAAAATTGCGCGCTCCGCTTTTTGGTTTCGGCAAAGGGCGGCGCGGTTGTTGGGTTTGGGCGGCGTTCCCCTGTGTCGAGTTGGCGGACGATACGACAAACCCGCACGTCAGACACAAACCGAAACAGAGCGCGAACGCCAACATCAGGTTGAGCGAACGGTGATGGGTGAAAGACGAACGGGGCGAAATCTTCTTTAATAAACTTCTTTCCAACAAATTCATTTTCATCAAAATCTTTTCAAACTTATTAACGGTCATTCCTTAAACTCCTTGCCAAACGGTAAAGCGGGATGGCTCTAAAACATTGTTTGATTTTTAAGCGGCGGGTTTGAGTTGAGAGACTCAAAGGCTTTCGATGCCGCTTTCATTCTACTTGGCTACTACATATTGACTACTACATAACTAACGCGGTTTTTTGTCCTGAAAAAGCTCATGCTCCCGTGCTTTGAACTTCCGTCGCCGCGACGTTTGGGGGCGGGGTGGCGGATTCACGGCGGAAAGTGTCGGTTAGTAAGCGGCGTTTCTTGCGGCGTTCGATGACGGTATAAACCTTCGTACTCTTCGTTTTACCTTTAACCGTCACCTCACCGAGAGCCTGTGTTTCGTAACGTTTGTTGATGAGTTCGTGGGTCGCCGCGCTGATTAAAATCGGGACTTGGTATTCTTTGGTCGTTGATTCGAGACGCGCGGAGAGATTCACCGTATCACCGATGACCGTATATTCAAGACGACGTTCCGCCCCGACGATGCCGCAAATCGCTTCGCCGGTATGGATGCCGACGCCGATTTTGATTTCAGGGCGATTATGCTTTGCCGCTTCGCCGTTCATGACTTCGACTTCTTGGAGCATCTCCAACCCGCACGCGACCGCCGCCCACGCTTCGCCGTAATCGCCGCGACTGACGGGCGCGCCGAAGACAATCATCAAACCGTCACCGATGAATTTGTTGATGTGTCCGCAGTGGCGGTCAACAATCAGGTGCATCCGGCTGAAATAATCGTTGAGCATTTCGACGAGTTTGTCGGATGGAATCTTTTCGGAAATCGTGGTGAAGCCGCGTATGTCGGTAAAGATAATCGTGACGATGCGACGTTCGCCGCCCGCGAGGGCATCGCGTTGTTGCCACAGCTTTTCGGCGACATCATCGGAGACGCAACGCGAAAAGATGTCCATAATCTCGGCGCGTTCGGCTTCCTTTTCTTCACGCACCGCGCGTTCGTGAGCGTACCTCAACCCTAGTCCGACGGGCGTCATCACAACCATTCCGAGCCACGCCGAAGCCAGTGGAAGTACGGTCGCATATCGGGTGAACATCCACGCCGCGCACACGAAAAATCCGGCGGCAAGCAACGCGACGACGAGCGCACCGGGCAGCACGCGCAAGGTAAAGACCGCCGCCGCGACGAGCATGATTGAGAGGATGACGAGCGCGGCTTGCAGCCAGTAGGCGGGACGCGCGGGGGCGTTACCCCACAACATCGTGGCGAGTGCGGTCGCGTGAATCTCGACGCCGGGCATCAGTTTCGGCGTCGTCGGTAAATCGCGGTCGAAGAAGCGCATCACCTGAAAAGGTTCGATAAACGGCGTTTCAAATAAATCCGGTGCTTGCGTGTATGACGCGCCGATGAGGATGATGCGGTCTCTGAACAATTCGTCGGAGAGCGGGGCGGCGTCGGGGGCGAGAATGTCGTTTGCCGAAACGTGCGTAAAACTTGGCGAACGGGCGCGAAAATCAAGCTGAAGATTGCCGTCAATGCGTAATGGGATTTCGCGCTTACCGAAGCGGACGCGCGTTTCATCAAGACGTTCCAAGCCCTGAAAAGAGTCAATCTCGTTGCCTTCCGCGATGTGTTGCCCGATGAGATAGGCTTCCGCGATGCGCGCTCCGAAACTCATGTCCTCCGCTGACTTGGCGATCAACGTGCTGCGAATGGCACGCACGGAATCGGTATCGGACGGCAAATCGGCGTATCCGACGCCATAGGCGACATCGGCGAACATCGGCAATGGATTTATCGCCGGAGTTCCGCCCGCTTCGAGTTTTTTGGCGATGACGACATTACCCGCATTCGTGATTGACTGCGCGAGGTTTTCATCGGCGGCGACATCTTCGGCGGAAGTTCCGCCCGCCTCACTTAAAAAATCGTCAACCGCGATGACCGCCGCCCCGCCGATACTGGCACGGTCAATCAAGCGTGCGTAGGAAGTACGTTGGGTCTTTTGAAATCGCACGCCGGTCGCGCTCAAGGTCGCGTCATCAATTTCGATGATCGTGACGGGTTCGCGCACTCCGCGCGTGCGTTCGTCCTTGCGCCAGACATCGCGCGCCTGAAAAAGCAGGTCGAGGGCGCGGTTCTCAAGCGTCGTCATCAACCCGTAGGGGCGTGTCGCAAAGGAATCGTTGGCGTCGCGCGTCGGCAACATTGCGAGCGAGACTCCGACGCTGACCAGCGTGACGAGGGCGAGGGCAAATATCCAGTACCAACGGCGCAGCAGTTTGGCGAAAAAATTGAATTTCTTGCGGCGAGTCATAGTAGCTTTGATTACTCGTCAAGGTTGTGCGCGCGTGAGCGTATAAGGAACAAGAACTGATGTCGCGGCGATGCTGAAAAAGCGCGATTCGCTTATCCGCAATCCGCCCGGAAAGTTAAGCTTCGGAGCAAAGTCAGATTGTAAATTTTAAGCCGGGCGACGGTGACGAGGAAAGGTTATGCAATTCCCGCAGCTAAAACATATTCGATGCGAGGTTGATTGCCACCGCAAATTGTATGCGGCGAAGCACATTTGGTCAACCAAATGAGACTATGCCTTACTTCGACGAAACTCTATCAAGTTTTATGTTGCGCCTGTTCGGGCGACAATAGAGAAATCAATTTTTGCGCGAAATTTTGCTTCAATGCCGCAAGTCATTTTCACGAACGGCGAAGAAGTGGTATAAATCCCTTCGTCCATCCTCGCATCTGTAATCAAGGCTTTCGGTTCTTCCGTCACACCGCCCTTTGACTGACAACGACTGACAACATCGGCTGAAATTAAAAGCTTACTGCCGGAACGACACTCGCGGGCAAATCCCGCTTCGGTAGCCTTAGCCTAAACACTACATCAAAAGTTTCGTGCGGTTTTAATTTAATGGCACGCCATATCACCAACCACGCTGAACTGCTTGACGCCATCGCGCGGACAGAGATTATCAGCGAACTCATCGAAGAACACGCCGGACATTTCAAGTACGAACTCGACTTGGAAGTCATCGTCTATGGACGCAACTACGCGGGCAAGAAAGTCGGACCTTACGCCCGACTGCTTGAATACGAACCCGGTGAAATGATTGTCGAACAGGGCGACACGAGCGGCAACACGTTTTACATTTTAGTCGAAGGCGCGCTCGATGTTTTCGTGCGCGATGATGGCGACACGTCGAACAGTATCGGGCGCAGAGTCGCGCAGTTGAGCGTCGGCACATCGGTTGGCGAGATGGCGATTCTCGCGGGCGTGCCGCGCAATGCCAGCGTGCTTGCGCCGACGGACGGCAAAGCCGTTGTGCTTGAATTGACACGTCCCGCGTTGCGCCTGTTGCGTAAGCTTCCGCGCTTCGGGCAGCGTCTCGATGCGACGTATCGTTCGCATGGTTTGGGGCGTTCGCTCGAAGACGTGCGACAGATGATTGACGGCGATACGGCGCAGAGTTTCGATGAAGAATCGTTGAAAGAACTGCGTGGCATGGCGGAGTTTTCCGTGTTCGGTAAAAACCATGTTCTCGCTCTCGAAGGCGCGCCGATTGAGTCTGTGATGTGGGTCAAGAACGGTTGGGTGCGGCGCGCGCGCGGCATGAACACGGACGCTTCATCAACCAATGCCGTGATGGGTATGGACGCCGACGATGCGGTTGATTTTCTCGGTGCGGGAACATGTCTCGGACTCGACGGACTCGACGCCCTCGAATCTTTCGACGCCGCCCGCCAAGGTAATGCGAACGGCAACGGTCACAGTAACGGCGGTAATAATGGTAACAGTCATCACAAAAGTGTGCGGACGTGGGACTTTACGGCGACCGTGATGGCGCGCACCGAAGTTCTGGAAATCTCGCTCGATGCTTTGCGCGATAATCCGCGTTTGCGCGCAAGTCTGCGCCGCGCGTTCTCCGATTTATCCACCGCCGATGATGACGCTGGATTGATGACGAATTTTGACCGCCCGACTTTGTTGGCAACGGAAAAAGAGATTACGACCGGAGTGGTGGACGGAACGAATCTGCTCGTGATGGACATGGACAAGTGCATCAGATGCGGCAACTGTTCGCTTGCCTGTCACACGATGCACGGAAATTCGCGCCTCTTGCGGCGCGGGATTCACATCGAACGTCCGGCGCGCATTAAGGAACGCAAAACCTACGGCAACACGTCCGCTCCGACGCTCACCTCAACCAATGGTTCGATGTTGCAAGGCTCGCATTTTCAAGTCGGTTCGGTCAGTGCGGTGGGCGGCACACAGCATGTCCTCGTGCCTTCGGTCTGTATGCACTGTCAAGACCCCGAATGTTTGACGGGTTGCCCGACCGGAGCCATCGGTTGGAAGGCGTCGGGTGAAATAGACATCAATCCGCCGACGTGTATCGGGTGCGGCGATTGCGCGACGCAGTGTCCTTACAACGCGATTTCGATGGTTCCGCGCTCGCCCGCTAAAAAGAAGGAAGACAAGGACGCGAAGCCGCCGACCGCGTGGCAGCTTTTCGCCAACCGCGCCGGAAATTTCCTGCGCGTCGCACCGAAACCAATTCCCGCTCCGGTTACGGAAACGGAAAACCTCATCGCCGTCAAATGTAACCTATGTCACGACACGCCGCTTAATCCCGCGAATCGCACAAGCGACAGGTATTCATGTCAGGAAAGCTGTCCGACGGGTGCGTTGGTGCGTGTCAACCCGCGCACATATTTCGATGAAGTCGGGCGCACGCTCGGCGTCAAATACCGCGACTCGACGCACGCCATCGGGCGTAACATACACAAGCGCGACACGCCCGCGCAGATGTGGCACATCGGCGGTGCGCTCACCACGATTGCTTTAACTTTGCTGACGATTTGGGGCTTAATCGGTTACGGCTTCGATACGCCGTTGGTCGCACGCGACGGTACGTTTTCATGGCTGACGATGCGCTGGTTGACCGGCATCGTCGGACTCGTCGGCATCGCGGCGGTGATGACCTATCCGTTCAGGAAGAAAGTTTATCGCCGCCGCGCCGGAGCTTTGCGTTACTGGATGCTGGTTCACGTTTATACAGGCACAATCGCGGGCATCATCCTTCTCCTGCACGGCGGCACAAACACCGGCGGATTATTGACGACGCTGCTGATGCTCGCCTTCGACCTCGTGATTCTCTCAGGCTTGTTCGGCATCGCGTCCTACATTATCGCTCCGCGCATCATGACCAGCATCGAAGGCGAACCGCTTCTTATCGAAGACTTAAAAGCGCGTCGCACAGAGTTACGCGCGACGCTCGGCGACGTAATGGCAAACAGCACCGCGCAAGTCCGCGACATCGTGACGCGCCAAGTTCAGCGACGCATCTTCACCCTGCCTTACCTGTTTCGTCATTACGTGCGGCGCGAAGAATTAAGCTTGATGCTGGCGCGTGCGCGTGAAGATTTTGAGCCGCAAAGAGAAACACTGAAGACGCCCGTTGAGCGCGCCGCGTTGAACGAAGCCATCGAAGCGGCGGTCACTCTGCGTCGCGCCGACGCGCTGATTTACTTACACAGTGTGCTTAAAATCTGGATTGCGCCGCACGTCGTTTCGACTTCCGCGATGCTCGCCTTGATGATCGTCCACATCATTCAAGTCGTCTTTTTCCGTGTCGGATAAATTTCAAGTTGAACTAAAATTCGAGAACCACACGCAATGAAGTTGCAGCGCAGCACATACATCATTCGCCGCGAAGACATCGCCGTTGACCCGATAACGCTTGTCACCGAAGGCTTGCTTATCGGTTCGCTGTCGGATTGCGAATTGTTCCTCAATCATCCGAGCATCTCGCGCAGCCACGCCGGTATTCAACGGCTCGATACGCACTTTTACATTTTCCCTTTAAGCCCGACCAACGCCACGACCTTAAACGGCACACTCGTCGAAGAACGCCGCGCCCTAGCTTCCGGCGATGTGATGCAAATCGGACCCTTCCTCTTGACGGTTGAGCGCGTCGATGAGCATCTCGAAATCTCCGTGCGATTGGAAGTAGGTTTGCATATCGGTGACACGCGCGACCGGGGCAGCGTCGAAGACCTTTCAAGCGCGACGAAAACCGATGCGCCCACCGTTGAAGCCGCATCACCCGAAGCCGCGCCGCCCGCTTCGACCGGACAGAACGCGGAACAAAACACGACACCCGAAATATCCGAAGCCCTCGGCATCTTCTGGCAGAAGCGAAAGCGCGAAGCCGGAAAAATTGCGCGCCCGTCGCCGCTTCACCCGCGCGGCGAAAAACGGCTTGGCAAATCGCGTTACAACTGGACTCCGACCACCGACCTCGCGCCCGCCAATAATTACGGCGGCGTGTTCGTCTGGAGCGCGATTCTTATCACCGCCTTTGCCATCGGCGCAGTCTATTTTTACGCCGACGCCTTTTCACCCGCACCCGTCTCGAACCCGCACACGCGCACCGAATTTGCTTTCACGCCCGCCGTCGCCTCTGTCACCAACGCCAACTCATGCACGAGTTGCCACACCCTGACGACGAGCATGGATACGGCGTGCGCTTCGTGTCACAAGACCGAGATTTTTCAATCCGACATGATGACAGCGCACAACGAAGCCGGGCTGTCCTGCGCCTCATGTCACGCCGAACATCAGGGCGCAGATTTCCGCCCGCGTCTCGCGGCACTCAATACCTGCACGCAATGTCACAACGACGCGAACAAGAACACATA
>JBGTMR010000148.1:0-13769 GCA_041743485.1 Pyrinomonadaceae bacterium | reverse complement strand
TAGCGTCCGTCATCGCCCGTCGTCGCGGTGCGTTCCGCGCCGGTCGTGGTGAGGCGCGCGGTGACGGTCGCGCCGGGAACGGGTGCGCCGTTCGGGTCGGTGACGCGACCTTGGAACGTGGCTTCGTCGAGGTCTTGCGCGTGGGTTGTGAGGGGTGCGGCAAGACAGATAAAGGTTAGTATTAAGCAACTGATAATTAAAGTCCGGCATAAACGGTGAGGGTAGGTGAACAACATAAAACACGAGATTCCTTTTGGTGATGATTGTGAATGCAAAGACGGACATCGGCTAAACTAAGTCCGGCGGGTGATGAACGGGTACGCGCCGCAATGTGCCGGACGGCATAACAGCCGGAAACATAATTTCTATTAACGGGCGATTATGTACGATGGATGTGAATTTTGTTTGAACGATAAACCGAATACCCGTTCGACGTTGAACGGGCGAGCATCGCGCAAGCGCGGCGAATAGTCCGGTCTTAAGAGACGACCTTGTTATTGCGTGCGGCGGAAATTTACACGCTTCGCACCGTGAAAACAAGTCAGTGACGGCAAGATTGCGGGTGTTATTTGGCGGGTGTCGGCAAGCGGAAGGCTTCGGCGACGACATTTTCAGAACATCAAAACGCGCAAGATTTCAGCGTGAGCGCGAGGAGCGATTCAAGACGCGCATCACTGTGGCGACGCGCGGCGACGGCACGAGGGCATCGGATTGTTCGGGCGCGACCGTATCGGCAGCGCGTGCAAACTCGCCCGCGTATTCATTGATGTATGTCACGAAACGCTCAAACTCAGTCTGCATTGCGTCCATCTTGGCGCGCATGTTGAGTATGATTTCGACGCCTGCGAGATTAACTCCCAAATCGCGCGTCAAATTCAAAATAAGCTCAAGCCGCTCGACATCTTCGTCCGTATAAAGTCGCGTATTGCCTTCGGAGCGCGATGGCTTCAAGAGTCCTTCGCGCTCGTATAAACGCAAAGTCTGCGGGTGTACGTCGTACTGCGCCGCGACCGCGCTGATGGTGTATGTGCGTTGTTTAGTGCTTCGCATAAAAGCAGTGGTCGGTGGTCGGTGGACGGTGGTCAGTGGTCAGTATAAGGCATGAATACAAAGCAGTTTGTTTTCACTGACCACCGTCCACTGACCACCGATAACTATTCTAACCCCATTACGACGCGCGGGTTTTCCGCGTTGAGTTGGGCGTATTGTTTCAGTAACTCTTTGGTTTCTTCGGAGATAACTTTCGGAAATGTGATTTGTACTTCGACGAACTGATCGCCGCGCGCACTTGGATTTCTTAATGACGGCACGCCGCGTTCGCGCAAGCGAAACTTTTGACCCGACTGGGTTCCCGGCGGAATGCGAAGCTGTGCTTTGCCTTCAACCGTCGGGACTTCGATCTTCGCCCCCAAAGCGGCTTCCGGCACGGTCAGGGGAATCGTGACGTAAATGTTATCGCCTTTGCGTGTGAAATGTTCGTGGCGTCCGACGTTGGTGAGGATGAATAAGTCCCCTGCCGATGCGCCCATGCGCCCGCCGTGACCTTTGCCGGGAACACGCACGCGCGAACCCGTATCAACGCCCGGCGGAATGCGAACCTTGACCGATTCGATTTTCGGCGTCACGCCTTTGCCGTGACACACGGGACACGGCGGGCGACGCTTGCCCGTTCCCTGACAATCTTCGCACTCTTGCGCGAACTTCAAACGCCCGCTCGCGCGGTTGACCTGTCCTACGCCTTTGCACGTCGGGCAAGTGATGGGCGCGCCGCCCGTATCGCCCGCGCCGTTACAACGCGCACACTGTTCGGAGCGATTGACCGAAAGATTCGTCGTGAGTCCCGTGACGGCTTCTTGAAACGTTAGAGCAAGCGGCATCTCGATGTCCGCTCCGCGTTGTGGTTGAGCGCGCGGCGGCTCGGCAGTGCGCGCATTATTATTGCCGCCGCCGAACAAGTCCGAAAAGATGTCGCGGAACGACGAACCACCGCCCGCCGCCCCGCCCGTTGTACCCGCGCCGCCCGCCGCCGTGTTCCACTCGAAGCCGCTAAAATCAAAGCCGCCCGCCCCCGCCGTTCTGCCCGCGCCGCCGCCGCGCCCGTAAGGTTGTTGATTAGCGGCGTCGGCGAGATTGTCGCTGTACTGTCCGAAGCGGTCATAAACCTTGCGCTTCTTTTCATCCGAAAGCACATCGTGGGCTTCGGTGATAAGTTTGAAACGCTCCTCGGCTGATTTGTCACCGGGATTTACATCCGGGTGAAATTTGCGCGCAAGGCGACGATAAGCCTTCTTGATTTCTTCAGGCTTCGCGTCGCGCTTGACTCCGAGAGTTTGATAGTAATCTTCTTTTGCCATGGTCAGTGGTCAGTGAACAGTGGTCAGTGGTCAGTAGAGAGCAGGTTTGTCCTGACCACTGTTCACTGACCACTGACCACTGCCTTATTTGTTGTCGTCCACGTCAACATACTCGGCGTCAATTACGTTGTCGTCGCCGCCCTGTGTGTTGGTTGAGCCGGAAGCACCCGCCCCCGCCGCCGAAGCTTGCCCGTCGTCGCCGCCCGTTGTCGCCCCGCCCGCGTCGTTGCCGCTCTGGTTATAGAGGGCTTCGGCGAGTTTGTGCGAAGCGGTTTGAAGGGCGTTGAAGGCATTGTCCATACGCTCCGTGCCGCCTTCTTCGAGGGCTTTCTTGGCGTCGGCAATCGCGGTTTCGATGTCCGTTGCCGCCGCTCCGACTTTCTCGCGGTTTTCGTTCAAAGTCTTTTCCGTTTGATACGTCAAACCGTCAAGACGATTGCGCGATTCGATTTCTTCGCGCTTTTTGGCGTCTTCGCCCGCGTGCGATTCGGCGTCGCGCGTCATGCGGTCAATCTCGTCTTTCGACAAACCGGACGACGCGGTAATCGTAATTTTCTGCTCGCGTCCCGTACCCATGTCTTTCGCGCTGACATTCACAATGCCGTTCGCGTCAATGTCGAATGTGACCTCGACTTGCGGCATACCACGCGGTGCGGGCGGAATCCCTATCAGGTGGAATTTGCCGAGCGCGCGATTGTCTGAAGCCATTTGGCGTTCACCTTGAAGGACGTGAACTTCGACGCTTGTTTGATTGTCCGAAGCGGTCGAAAAGACCTCCGATTTCCTCGTCGGAATCGTCGTGTTGCGTTCGATTAACTTCGTGAACACGCCGCCGAGAGTTTCAATGCCGAGTGACAGAGGCGTCACGTCAAGCAACAAAATGTCGGTCTTTTCACCTGAAAGAACGCCCGCCTGAACCGCCGCCCCGATGGCGACGACTTCATCGGCATTGACCGAACGATTCGGCTCTTTGCCGAAAAACTCTTTCACCATCTCCGAAACTTTCGGGATGCGCGTCGAACCGCCGACCAATACGACTTCATCAATCTTCTTCGCGTCAATGCCCGCGTCCTTCAAAGCCTGCTCGACGGGCGGCATCAAACGCTTTAGGAGCGGCTCGATAAGTTGCTCGAATTTGGCGCGCGTCAAGGTCATCACAAGGTGTTTCGGACCCGAAGCATCCGCCGTGATGAACGGCAAATTGATTTCCGTTTGCGCGGTACTGGAAAGCTCGATTTTGGCTTTCTCTGCCGCTTCCTTCAGACGCTGCAAAGCCATCTTGTCGCCGGTCAGGTTGATGCCTTGATCCTTGTTGTACTCGTCAATGATATGCTTGATTAAAACTTCGTCAACATCGTCACCGCCAAGATGCGTGTCGCCGTTCGTGGATTTAACTTCAACCACGCCTTCGCCGACTTCTAAAATCGAAATGTCGAACGTCCCGCCGCCGAAGTCGAACACGGCAATGGTTTCATCCTTCTTCTTATCGAGTCCGTAAGCCAAAGCCGCTGCCGTCGGTTCGTTGACGATACGCATCACTTCAAGACCCGCGATGCGCCCCGCATCTTTCGTCGCCTGACGTTGCGCGTCGTTGAAATATGCCGGAACGGTGATGACCGCTTTGTCAACTTTCTGACCGAGATAATCCTCCGCCGACTGCTTCATCTTTTGCAGAATCATCGCGGCAATCTCCGGCGGTGAATAATCCTTGCCGCCCGCGTTAATCCGCACGTCGCCGTTTGAAGCGGACTGCACCTGATACGGAACCTGTTTCTTTTCCTCGCTCACCTCACTGGCGTTGCGACCCATGAAACGCTTAATCGAATAGACCGTGTTTTCGGGGTTGGTGACAGCCTGACGTTTAGCGACCTGCCCGACGAGGCGATTGCCGTCTTTCGCAAACCCGACGACGGAAGGCGTGGTGCGCCCGCCTTCGGAATTGGTGATAACGGTCGGTTCGCCGCCTTCCATCACCGCAACGACTGAGTTAGTCGTACCCAAATCAATACCGATAATTTTGCTCATTGTTATAAAATTCTCCGTGTTTTACTAAACTTGACCGCGCCGCGTTGATGATTAAGATAGCATCGGAACGGCGACTTGAACGTGACGACAATATAAATCTTGAGTCCCTTACTGTCAACATTAAAGATGACGAGACCCGCAAATGAGTTTGCTAAAACCCGTTTTATTGCATTGCCGGATTATTCTTCTTTGTCGAGTTCAGCTTGTGCGCGGTCTTCGTTTATGATTGACGAAGCGTGAAAGGCATAATGCACGCCGGAGAAAATCGAACTGGCGGCGACAATCATGTATGTGGTAGGCAGTATGTAACCGCTCAAATAGGTTTCGCGTGAGCAGACCAAGACTAGCAAAATGGCGAGGATTTGGATGACGGTGGTGATTTTACCGGGCAGCGACGGGCGAAAGCGGCGAAACCCTGTGACGATATTTATCGTGATTGAACCGACGATGATGAACACATCGCGGCTTAAAACGATTGACGTGACCCAGAACGGAATCGGCAGGTGACGCGAAACGGGTTGCGGATGAATCGCCGGAAGCGAAAGGACGACGAACGATGTGACGAGCAAAAGTTTGTCGGCAATCGGGTCAAGGATAGTTCCGACTTGCGATCTTTGATTGAAGTGACGGGCGAGAAAGCCATCGAGACCGTCCGTGATTCCAGCGAGAACGAACACGGCGAGTGCCATCCCGAATCGCCCGTAAAACAGAAGCGACACGAAAATCGGAATCATGACCATCCGCGCGACGGTCAGAAAATTGGGCAGAGTGACGATTCGAGAAGACATATTCAGTGGTCGGTGGTCAGTGGTCAGTGGTCAGCAGGAAACGGTTCTTAACTGACCACTGACCACTGACTACTGACTACTGACTACTGTTTCTTCAGTTCAAGCAAGGTAACTTCCGGCAGACAGCCGTAACGGACGGGAAGCACGACCGTGCCGAGTCCGCGCGAAACGTAGATTTGCGTTTCGCCTTGCCGACCGAGACCACGCAACAGACGGCGGCGCGGGCGACCCGATGCGGAGCGTTCGGAACGCCATGTAACCTGACCGCCGTGCGTGTGTCCTGAGAGAACGAGGTCAACTCCGGCGCGCGCGGCGCGACGCAAAGCGAGCGGGTTATGCGCGAGCAGAAGTTTCATTTCTTCGGCACGCGAACCGGCGAGGGCAAGTGATAAATCTTCCAACCCGACCATCGTGTCATCAACGCCCGCGAGCCAGATGCTTGCGCCGTTGTGTTCAAAGTGCAAGCCTTCGTTGCTCAAAACCCGTATGCCTTCGAGTTCGAGTAAATCCGTGACAAGCGGCGCATCCGTCCAGTGATCGTGATTGCCCAAAACCGCGAAGATGCCGCACGGAGCTTCGAGTTGACCGAGCATCGCGGCACACGGCGCGGCGTATTCGCGTTCGTGCGAAACATAATCGCCCGTCAAAGCGATAAGGTCGGGTTTGAGGGCATTCGCCGCCTCAATCGCGCGCATGATTTGGTCTGCGCCGGTGAACGGGCTATGGTGAAGGTCTGAAAGTTGGACGACGCGCAACCCGTCAAGGGCAGCGGGCAAACGCTTGAGACGAACAACGTGATGCTCGACGACGAGTTGGAAAGGCTCACTAAAAGCGGAGCGCGCGGCTTGAAGAAGATAAGTCGTCAGACCACGAAAACGAGGTGTCGGCGACGTGGCAAAAGATGCGCCCGTCCATCCGCGATGTTTCGTTTGGGACGCACTTATCCGCGTCCTTATATGGCGAGAGGTATTTATCATTTTTTCGGTATCATCGAAGCACACAAAAAACCAATCGCTTGATTATCGGCGTGCTGTCTGGGGAGAGAGTGAAAAACGCGGCGATTATAGGGAAGGCGTAACATTCTTGCAACATCGCGCACCATAGTTATCGTTCGCCGTGCGTCTCATTTTCGCCGCAAAAAGTTGATTGTCGCCCGACAATTTTTATTTCTCGCCTAATTTTACAGCTTTCTGATAAGCCGCCCACACCGCTTTCGACAGCACGGTTCGTAAGCTGCCTTTCTCCATTTGATAAATCGCTTCCGCCGAAGTCCCGCCCGGCGACGTGACCATGTTTCTCAACTCCGCCGGATGTTTGCCTGTCTCCATCGCAAACAGGACGCTGCCCAACATCGTCTGTTGGACGAGTTGTTCCGAGACGTGACGCGAAAAACCAAGGTGGACTCCGGCATCGGTTAAGGCTTCCATCATCGTGAAAATGTAGGTCGGACCCGTCGCGCTTAAAGCCGTCGCCATATCAATCATGTTTTCGTTTTCAACCTGCATCTCGCTCCCTAAAGCACCAAGCAGTGCTTTGACTTGAGATTGTTGCACGTCGCTGACAGCTTCCGTCGCATACCACGCCGTCATTCCCGCTCCGACTTGCGAAGGCGTGTTCGGCATCGTGCGAACAATGCCTTGATGCTTTAACGCTTCGCCGATTTTCGCGCACCGCGCCCCCGCGATGATGGAAACGATTAGATGCTTACCCTCGACGACATGTTTCAACTCACCCAAGACACCCGCGAGTCTTTGCGGCTTAACCGCCAACACGACGAGTCCTTGATTACGATTGTCGTCATTCTCATCGGCGTTCGCCAGTCGCACGGCTTCGGCGTTATCGCTTGCCATCCGAATCCCGTAGCGCGTCTGCAATTCTTCACGCCGATTGCCGCGCGGGTGACTGCCGACTATTTGCGACGGCTCGACCAAACGCTTCTTCAACAATCCGGCAATCATCGCCTCCGCCATCGTGCCGCACCCGATGAACGAGAGACGCGCACCATGCAAAATGTTTTCTTGGTTCATGTTTTTCAAAAGAGAAGGCTAGAGCATCAGAACTCCAGCCTTTGAGTAATCGTCAATTTCGCTTGCGAAAATCTTTCATGCGGCTTTCGTTTGCGCTTCATATTTGAGATGAAACTGCCTGCAGCCCGTTTCGCATATCACCCATAGCGAGCCGATTCCGGCGTCATCGGTGACAATCAAAATCTTGACGCACGTCGAACACCGCGCCGTATCTGCGCGCCCCGCACGATGCGCGGCGACAGCTTCAGAACAGAGCTTAATTTCAAGCTGCTTCGTCATAACGTGCTTCATCAACGGGAGCGGCAAGTAAGTCTTCATCGCGCAACGTCACGACTGCCCAAGCATCTTCGTCTTCCAACTCGACTTCGTAAGCGCGATAGGGTTGCGTGTGAACCATCACGATTGTCCCGATTGTTCCGGCTTTCATATCGTGTTCGGGCAAGTCGTGTTTAAGTTTTACGATTTCAAGTTCTTCAAACATCGTCATCTCCTTTTCTTCTTTGTCGGCGGGGCGGTAATCAATCTTATCACGCCGTCAGGATTTGCAATCCACACAAACAGCACGTCAATGGTTCTGCCGTTCGCACCTGTAATGCTTATCATTTGCTCGTATTTCTGACCGAAGTTGGTGGCGTCAGTCGGCACGGCTTTCGACGAATCAAAAACAATTTGCCGCGCAAGTTCTTCAAGATTAGTGATTGTAAAACCGAGAGCCGCCGCGAACCATGCCGCTTTGTCTTTACCTCTCGGATGAAAAGGGTTCAGCAAATAAGTTGCGAGCTTTATCGTGACGCTTTCTTCCGTCGTTATGCCGGGATAGTTACTCATCTTTGCAAGAGACTACTTTCGCTCGTAAATAACCCGCCCGTCGAAAATCGTCATCGCGGCTTCGGTAGTTAAAATCTCGCGCGGTTCGACGGTTAAAAGATTCTTTGAATGAACGACTAAATCGGCGAGCATTCCGGCTTTGATTTGTCCTTTGTCGTTCTCTTCAAACGAGGCGTAAGCCGATTCACGTGTGTAGCAGCGAATCGCGTCGCGTATGGAGAGACGTTCTTGCGGTTGCCAGCCGCCAAGCGGTTCGAGGTCGGGGGATTGGCGGGTGACGGCGGCGAACAGTCCGACGTAAGGCGACATGCCTTCAACGGGAAAGTCTGTGCCGAACGGCGTGTGGACGTTGTAAGAGCGCATCAGATGCCAAGCGTAAGCACCGAGCGTGCGGTATTCGCCGAGACGTTCGCCCGCCCAACGCTTATCGCTGATGGCGTGCGACGGCTGCATCGAAGCGATGATGCCGAGTTCGGCAAAGCGTTTGAAGTCCGAAGGCGCGATGACTTGTGCGTGTTCGATGCGATGGCGCGGCGCATATTCAATAGGTTTAATGGGTGGATACTTCTTCGATGAATCTTTAGGAAGATTAAACCGCTGGTAATGCTCTTGACTTGATTTGATGAAACCTTCAATCGCCATGCGGTTTGCTCTATCACCAATCGCATGAAGCGCGATTTGAAATCCTTCCTTCGCGCGTTCGACAATCATCCGCGTTAATTCTTCTTGCGGGCGGCGCGGGATTCCGGCGTTGGTGTGGTCATCGGAATAGGGTTCGAGCAGTGAGGCGGTGCGTGAACCGAGCGTGCCGTCAACGTAGCCTTTGAGCGCGGTCAGGCGAAGGCGAAACGGGTCATCTTTGAACGTCTGAAACCCGGCGCGTTGGGCTTTTAACTTGTCAATCGAATCTTCAAAGTCTTGCCATGAGGCGACGCGGACGGTCATTTTGTCTCGCTTTATAAAGTCTCGGTAAATCTTCGTCGCCCCATAACCGGAGTTGTCCTGTATCGAAGTGATGCCGTACTCGCGGGCTTGCTTCAAGGCGAGTTCAAGCCCGCGCGCGCGGTCGGCATCGGTCGGCGTCGGAATGATTTTGCCGACAATTCCGGCGGCGGTTTCCTTCAAAATCCCGGTCGCTTCACCGTTGGCGTCGCGTTCAATCTCGCCGCCTTCGGGGGCGGTCGTCGCCTTTGTGACGTTCGCTTTCTGTAAGGCGAGCGAGTTCGCCCAACTGACGTGACCGTCAACGCGCGTCAGAAACACGGGATGCTTGGCGGTGATTTTGTCGAGGTCGCTGCGTGTCGGAAATTTGTTTCCCCACAGGGTATGATCCCAACCGCGCCCCGTAATCCACACGCCTTCCGGCGTGTTCGCGGCTCTCTCGGCGACGCGGCGCAACGCTTCTTCCAAAGACTTCGCGCCGTTCAAATTCACATTCAATAAAGCGATGCCGCCGTTTAAGAAATGTATGTGCGCGTCGTTGAAACCCGGCGTCACGAGTTTGCCGCGCAGGTCAATCGTCCTGCCGTTCGGCGTGCGACGAAAGCGCGACGTTATATCTTTAGTCGTACCGACGGCGGCGATGCGGTTGCCTTTAATCACAATAGCTTCGGCGATTGTGTCGGCGTCATCGGCGGTGAAGATGACGCCGTTCGTTAAAATCAAATCGGCTTGTTCGGTTTGATTGTTGTGTCCGAAGCCAATGAGCGGCGCGAAGGTCAAAACGAAGGTAAGCAATGCGGCAAGGCGCGTTGTGTGGTTTTGCGTAAAGTTTTGTATATGCATGATTTGTCGGGTTAAGTTCTATTGACAGTTTGCTTTTCAATTGCCACTAGCTTTAGCTAGTGGACAACATCAACAAATAAGCGGCTTTAGCCGAATGCTGTTTTCGGAAAGTTTCCTTTTGGCTTGCGTCCTAATTGCGCTAAAGCGAAAAGGAAATTTGATATTTATAGGACTTTCTCACTTTTCGTTTTTCTTCGGGTTTTTTCTTCTCTTGATTTGAGATTTCAAATTTAAGATTTCAAATTTGAGAAAGCCCTAATTTATTCAAGTTGGGCTAAAGCCCTTGTCTTTTACTGAACTCAACCGCTAGCTGAAGCTAGTGGTAATTGATGAAATATCAACAAAACCTGAGGAAAAGATTGATTTCCGCGACGTTGTAACATGAGGCACGCGGCGTAATCATTATTCATTAAATCAAATGTGAATCAGGTAATCGTCCAACTCATCTTTCGTCGGCAGACCGTCGCGCGCTCCTAAACTGCGACACGAAAGGGCGGCGACGGCGGCGGCAATGTTCAGCGCGTCTTCAATCGTTTCATCTCTCGATAAACCGTAGAGAAAACCTGCGCGAAAAGCATCGCCCGCACCCGTCGTATCGCGCACGGTGACGGGCAATGCGCTTTGTTCGATAAATTCGTTTTCGACAAGCAACAGCGAACCGTTTTCGCCGCGCGTTAATCCGACGAGCGGGCAACCGTGATGAGTCTGCAAGGTTTTCAATGCCTGTCGTTCATCTGTGATGTTGGTCGCTTGTGCGAGAAAATCGCGTGAAGCAATCAGAATGTCAATGTGCGGCAGTAGGCTGATGATGTCATCATTTACGAAATCAAAATCCGCGCTGATGATGGCGTGTGCTTTGTGCGCTTCGTAAATCAAACGGAGCGCGGCGCGCGGATTCTGCCCGTCAATGTGTATGGCGCGCGCGAGATTTGCGATTGGCAAAGGCGCGTCTTGTTCTTGATAGCGAAGCCGTTCATCGCGTGAAAACAGAATCGTGCGATTGCCCGTTCCGGCATCAATCAAGATGTAAGACGTGTGTGTGCGCGCTGCTTCGATGGTTTCGGAGAAAGACACATCTACGCCCGCGCGAATCAAAGAATCGCGCCCGCGCCCGCCCGCCTCATCCGCACCGAAGCGTCCGGCATAAGCGGTTTTTAATCCCAAGCGCGCGAGTCCGACGAGGGCGGAAGCGACTTGCCCGCCGGATGTTTGCAGGTCTTCGAGAAGGGCGTGTTTGGTATCGGTTTCGGGAAATTCAGGCGCGAGCAACAGATAGTCGCCGGTGTTTTCGCCGAAGCCCGCGCAGTCGAATTGTTTATCAGTTGAAAGTTTGAACGGAAAGCGCACGGATGGTTTTGTCTCCACATAAAAAGATGTTTTGCTTCCGCGCGTAAAATCGGCGCGAAGCGTTAGAATGCAAGCCACGCTGTTTTGCAAAAGAGGAGAGTACGTTAAATGTCGTCTCAATTAAAAACCAAACTGACGGCGCAAGAGTATCTTGCTATTGAACGCGCGGCGGAAGTCAAAAGCGAGTTTTACGACGGCGAGATGTTTCTGATGTCAGGTGCTTCGCGCAAGCATAATTTAGTTGCCGGAAATGTTTTCGGTGAATTACGAAATCAACTAAGAGGCAAGCCATGTGAAGCGTACATCGCGGATATGCGCGTCAGGATTTCAGCAACAGGGCTTTACACTTACCCTGATGTTGTCGTGGCGTGTGGTGAATTGCAGTTTGATGACAAAGAACTAGATACGCTCTTAAATCCGACGCTGATTGTCGAAGTGTTGTCTAAATCAACTGCCTTTTATGACAAGGGCGGCAAGTTCGAGCATTACCGCACGCTGGAGAGTTTGAAAGAGTATCTCGTAGTCGCGCAAAACCGTTACGGCTTGGAGCATCACGTCAAGCAAGCGGACGGGCGTTGGTTGTTGGAAGATGTGCGCGGGATTGAGCAAAAGGTAAAGTTGGAGTCAATCCATTGCACGCTTGATTTGCGAGAGGTTTATGAGCGTGTGGAGTTAGGCTGAACAATTTGTCCCGTAGGGACATCGTGATAATAGCCCAGCGATTCATCGCTGGGTGTATGAGCAAACAGTCGTTCGAGTCCCGTAGGGACGACTGAACTTGCGGACATTCATCCGTCCCTACGGGACTCCCTTTCATCTTCTCGCAGTTCCCAGCGATGAATCGCTGGGCTAAATTCAAGCGTCCCTGACGGGACGAGGAAGTGTCCGAATATCGGCATCTTTTCATAAAATAAGCGATTTATGTCGTTAGAAGAAAAACTTAAAAATCTGCCGGACGCGCCGGGTGTGTATCTGCACAAGGACGCGGACGGGCGCATTATTTACATCGGGAAAGCCCGCGTGTTGAAGAACCGTGTGCGGTCTTATTTTCAGTCGGGTAAGGGTCACGATAGGAAGACGCGCGAGTTGGTAAAACGCATCGCGGATTTGGAATTTATCGTGACCGATACGGAGGTCGAGGCGTTGGTGCTTGAGTCGAATTTAATTAAGCGACACAAGCCGCGTTACAACGTGCTTTTGAAAGATGACAAACAGTATCCACATTTGAAGTTGACGATTAACGAAGCGTTTCCGCGATTGATGATAACCAGACGTGTGCAGCGTGACGGTGCTTTGTACTTCGGTCCGTATCTTCCGGCGAGTCTCGCGCGAAGGACGATTGACCTTGTGCATCGTTCGTTTCAGTTGCGTTCATGCGACATAGATATTGACGGTGGATTGCCGCGCCCGTGTCTGGAGTATCACATCAAAAGATGTTTAGGTCCGTGTGTCAAAGATTTGTGCGCGCCGAAAGAATATATGGAAGCGGTCGCGGATGTGCGCCTGTTTTTGGAAGGTAAGAATAAGGAACTGTCCGAACAACTCGAAGGGCGGATGATGACGGCGGCGGAAGACATGAAGTTTGAACTCGCGGCGAAATTTCGTGACCAACGCAAGACCGTCACGGCGATTGCCGAACAGCAAAAGATGGCGACGGTTTCCGACCGCGACGTTGACATCTTCGGTTACTACAAGGAAGGGGCGCAGTTGGCTTTGCAGCTTTTCACGATGCGCGAAGGCAAGGTCGTCGGGCGGCGCGAGTTCTTCTGGGAAGATTTGGCGACGGATGATTTCGAGCCTTCCGGTTTTTTAAGCGAAGTGCTGACGCAGTATTACTCGACGGATTATGTGCCGCGCGAGGTTCATGTTCCGGCGAATTTTGAAGACAGGGAAATACTCGAACAGGCTTTGACCGAGCGCAAAAAGAAGCGTGTGCATATCATGTTTCCGCAACGCGGAGCGAAGCGTGACTTGATTGACCTTGTGGAAAAGAACGCGAAGATTGCTTTTGAACAACGCTTCCGCGTGCTGAAGCCGGACACGGAAAAGATTCTGAATGAATTAAAGATTATGCTTGATTTGCCTACCGCGCCGAAGCGCGTAGAGTCGTTCGACATCTCGCACATACAAGGGGCGGATACGGTCGCGGCGATGGTGGTGTTCGATAACGGCGTGATGAACCGCGCCGAAAACCGGCGTTATAAAATCAAGACCGTCGAAGGCACAAACGATTTCGCCGCGATGCGCGAAGTCGTTTTTCGTCGTTACCGTCGGGCGAAAGAAGAAGATTCCGCGATGCCGGATTTAATCCTGATTGACGGCGGCAAAGGTCAACTTTCATCGGCGGGCGATGCGTTGCGCGAACTGGATTTGGAACACATTCCGATGATGGGCGTCGTCAAACCGCAGGGTCGCCACGCAGACGTTTCGCACTTAATCATACGCGGGCGAGAGCATGATCCCGTGCCGTTTGACGGGCATCTTCCGGCTTTGCGGTTTATACAGAAAATCAGAGACGAGACGCACAAGGCGGCGATTTCCTATCACCGCAAACGCCGCGAGATACGCGATTTCACATCGGAGTTGACCGCGATTCCGGGCGTCGGTGAGAAGCG
>JBGTMR010000147.1:0-2380 GCA_041743485.1 Pyrinomonadaceae bacterium | reverse complement strand
TTGACCGCGACGCGCTTCGCTTTCGCCGCCGTATTGCTTCTGATTATCCTGCGCGTGCGTGAAGGCAATCTTCACATCACGCGCCGCGAGTTGTTCAACTTCGCGTGGTTGGGGTTTATCGGCAACACGATTTACCAAGTCTTTTTCATCAACGGGCTGGCACAGACGACTGCCGCCAACAGCGCGCTGCTCATCGCCGTCACACCCGCCCTCATCGCCGCCTTCGGTCACTGGCTCGGCATCGAACCCATTACCCGCCGCACGTTCGGCGGCATCATGCTCGCCTTCGCGGGCATCGCCGTCGTCATGTCGTCGCGCGGAGCGGCACTCACACGCGCAACCCTGACGGGCGACGCGCTCGTGCTGTGCGCGTCACTGTGTTGGGCGATTTACACGCTCGGAGTGCGCCGCACCGCACACGGCGTTTCGCCCTTGCGTATCACGACATGGACAATCGTGACGGGCGTTCCCGGCTTAATTATTTTAGGTTTGCCGTCACTCGCGCAAACCTCTTGGACGACGATCAGCGCACCCGCGTGGGGCGGGCTGATTTACGCCGCGCTGCTCGCCCTCGTCGTCGCGTATCTGTTGTGGAACACGAGCGTCCGCAAGGTCGGCAGCAGCCGGACATCAATCTTTTCGTGCCTGATACCACTCGTCGCCGCCCTCGTCGCGTGGGGCGTGCTGGGCGAACGTCCGACGCTGATGCAGTTGGGCGGCGGAGTGCTTGTTATCGCCGGAGTGTTGTTGACGCGACGCAAGTAAGCGCAAAGAAAATCAAGTCAAAACAATTACGTCGCAGACGAACCGGACGTTTTTCCGAAACCGCGAGTCACCGAACTGCGGAGTCCGGCTTTCAATCTCCGGCTTGGTCAACATAGCGCGGCTTGTCGGGTTTGTCGGTCGGTTTGCGGCGTGTGAAGGCGTGGCTTAGTGTCGCCCATGCTTCGCCGAGTCGTGTGCGGGTTGCGGTTTGAACTCGCCCGGTGCGCGCTCCAATCCAACCCCAGACGCGGGATTCGCGTGCGTCTTCAAAGAGGGAATAGAAGACGGGAACGGCGAGTAGGGTTAAGAGCAAGCACATGCTTTGACCGCCGACGACGAGGACGCCGATGGATCGGTTGGTCGCCGCCCCCGCGCCCGAACCGAGAATTAAAGGAATCATTCCGGCGACGAGGGCGATGGTCGTCATCAGTATGGGACGCAAGCGGTCGCGGTTCGCCTGAATAATCGCGGCGTAGCGTTCCATGCCACTCTCGCGCAGTTGGTTGGTATGGTCAATCTGTAAGATGGCGTTCTTCTTGACGATGCCGAACAGAAGCAAGATGCCGAGCGCGGAGAAGATGTTGAGGCGTTGACCGGCAATAAGAGTCGAAAGCAGGGCGAAGGGGACGGCGAGCGGTAAGGTTAAAAGAATCGTGACGGGGTGGATGAACGATTCAAATTGCGCCGCCAGAATCAGGTACATGAAGATGAACGACAGACCGAAGGCGAGCATGAAGTAATAGTTGGCGCGCCCTAATTCTTTCGATTGACCTGTGACGCCGGTGGTGTATCCGGCGTCCATATTGAGGGCGAGAGCGGCGGCGTTGAGGGTTTCGAGGGCGGCGGTTTCAGAACCGCTCGGTGCGAGGTTGGCGCGAATCGTGACTTGACGTTCACGGTCGAGGCGTTCGATGGAAGCGGGAGCGGTTCCGTCTTCGAGCGTAACGACGCTGCTTAAATCAACTGTCCCGCCGTTTGAAGATTGAACCAGAAAGCCGGAAACATCGTCGGCACTGCGGCGAAAGCGTTCATCGGCGCGAAGCAGAACATCGTACTGGTCTGTGCCGTCGTTGAAGGTCGAGATGCGTTGACCCGCGACGAGGAACGACAGGGCGCGTGAGACATCTCCGGCACGCACACCCAAATCTGCGGCGCGGCGACGGTCAATGCGGACGCGCACTTCGGGGCTGCCGAGTTCGAGCGAGGTGTCGGCATCGCGTATGTTTTTGTCTTCCTTGATGCGTTCGACGATTTGATTGGAATACTCCTCAAGTTTTTTGATGTCGGGTCCTGAAACGAAGAACCCTATAGAGGCGGAGCGTCCGCCGCCTATGCTGCGCCCGATGGATGATTCCGCCGAAGCCGATAAACGATACTGTTTCGGAAATTCGCGCAAGACGGCGCGGGTTTGTTGTATCAGTTCGGGTTGTGCCTGTTCGCGTTCGCCGGGCGAAACAAGCCGGACGAAAATCACGCCGCTGTTGGTCGCGCGGCTGCCGCCGAATCCGGCGATTGATAGAGTGCTGACGACGCCGGGAATCTTTTCGCGTATGTCGCGCGCGGCGCGGTCGAGTACGGTGTTGGTCGCGGCAAGCGATGTTCCTATCGGAGCGCG
>JBGTMR010000146.1:0-7551 GCA_041743485.1 Pyrinomonadaceae bacterium | reverse complement strand
GAATCGGCGGCGCGATTGAGAACGGAAATAGAAAGCGTTCCCGTCGAGTTGGACGAAGTACAACGCCGCGTGATGCAACTCGGCATTGAGCGCGAAGCCTTGAAGAAGGAGACCGACGACGCATCGAAAGCGCGACTTGGGCGACTTGAAAAAGAACTTGCGGACGCGAAGGCACGCGCCGACGCGCTTCAGGCTCAATGGCAAGTCGAACGCGAAGCCGTGACGCGCTTGAAAACTCTGCGCGAGGAGATTGACCGCACGCGCGTCGAGATTGAACAGGCGGAGCGCGTTTATGATTTGAACAAAGCGGCGGAACTTCGTTACGGCACACTCGCGCAACTCGAACGCGATTTGAAGGAAGCCGAAAACGACGTGACGAAGGAACACGCGGGCGTGCGGCTTATCAAAGAAGAGGTTGACGAAGAGGACATCGCCGAAGTCGTCGCGCGTTGGACGGGCGTGCCGGTCACGAAGTTGATGGAAGGCGAAATCGAAAAACTGCTTCACCTCGAAGGGCAATTACATCATCGCGTCATAGGGCAGGATGAAGCCGTCGAAGCCGTCTCCGACGCGGTGATACGGGCGCGTTCCGGTCTCAAAGACCCGCATCGTCCGATAGGTTCGTTTATTTTCTTGGGTCCCACCGGAGTCGGGAAAACCGAACTCGCGCGCGCCCTCGCCGAGTTTATGTTTGACGATGAAGCGGCGATGATTCGCATAGATATGTCGGAGTACATGGAGAAGCACGCGGTCGCGCGTCTCATCGGCGCGCCGCCGGGATACATCGGTTATGAAGAAGGCGGGCAGTTGACGGAAGCCGTGCGCCGTCGTCCTTATTCGGTTGTGCTGTTCGATGAAATCGAGAAGGCGCACGCCGATGTGTTCAATATCTTTCTGCAAATCCTCGATGACGGGCGTTTGACCGATTCACAGGGGCGCGTCGTGGATTTCAAAAACACGATTGTGATTATGACTTCAAACATCGGCTCACACACGATTCTGGAATACGGCGGCTCGAACGAGACGGCGGATTATGAAGAAATGAAGGAGGGTGTTTTGAATGAATTGCGGCTTCATTTCCGACCGGAATTTTTGAATCGCGTGGATGAAACGGTGGTCTTTCATTCGTTGACAGAAGCCGACTTGAAGCGCATTCTCTTGATTCAACTTGAACGTCTGCGCGGGCGTTTGACTGAACGCCGCATTACTCTTGAACTGACGGACGAAGCCGCGACGCAACTCGCACGCACAGGCTACGATCCGGTTTATGGCGCGCGTCCTTTGAAGCGGGCGATTCAGAAAGAACTCGAAACGCCTATCGGTCGGCGCATCCTCGCGGGCGAAATCCGCGACGGGCAAACAGTCGAAGTTGATTGGCAAGACGGACGTTTGACGTTCACGCCCGTGACGGCTGCGGTGCTGGTAGGTAGTTAGAAACACCGGGCTGAGAATCGCAAAGCAGTTTTGCTTTAGGTAAAGTATGAGTGCGTACTATACACATTCTCCACATCAGTGGAGGTGAACCGACGTTTCGTGATTAAAGTCTGAACCGCAACATCGTGATGGAGTTTGGGGACACGCGCGCCAGAAAAGGCGCACCAGTCTCCGAACTCCATTTTTATCTTTTTTACCGGCACAAAACTTTTGCCACTTGACCTTCCCGCGCGCTTCTTGGTCAAAGCACGCTGAACTTAATGGACATCCGCGAACGAAATAAAACACGCGACGGCATCCCCGCCCAAACCGCGCAAGTCACCAACGCCGGACGCACCGCGACCGCCGTTTTGGAAGCCAACGGAACAATCGAAAACTATGCGACGAAACCCGAAGAACTCGCGCACATACTCGAATCCAAACGCGGCGAACGCCACTGCATCGTGCTTCAGAGTTTCCCCGACCCCGATGCGATTTCTTCCGCCCTCGCGCATAAACTAATCGCATCACGCTTCGACATTGAATGTGACATCGGATATGACGGCATCGTGTCGCACCATGAAAATATCGCTCTCATCGAACTGCTTGATATTGATTTGACGCGCATCTGCGAACGCGACGAACTGAAGCAATATGGCGGCAGCGTGTTCATTGATAATCAAGGTACAACGTCGGGCTTG
The DNA here is from genome assembly GCA_041743485.1 of Pyrinomonadaceae bacterium. GTDB lineage: Bacteria > Acidobacteriota > Blastocatellia > Pyrinomonadales > Pyrinomonadaceae > JANDLT01. The sequence continues at coordinate 5,437 of JBGTMR010000146.1, read as the reverse complement.
ACCGATAGACTGACGGAAGCGAAAGTCCCTGTCGTCGCCATCGTTGACCATCACGAACTGCAAAACATTTTGCAAGCCGAGTTCACCGATATTCGTGACGCTTCCGCGACCGCGACGATTTACGCGCAATACTTGCAAGCCCTCTCCCCACTTGAATACGGCAACCCGGAACACACGCGACTGGCGACCGCGCTGATGCACGGCATACGCTCCGAGACACTCGGTCTGTCACGCGCCCAACCCGCCGATTATCTGGCGACCGGATACCTCGCGGAGTTTGTTGACCAGACGACGCTCGATTCGATTCTCTCCGTCGAGCGTTCGCGCAAGTCAATGGATGTCATCAAGTCGGCACTTGAGATGCGCGAGATGCGTGAAAATTATTCGGTGTCGGGCGTCGGCTATGTGCGTTATGAAGACCGCGACGCGATTCCGCAGGCGGCGGATTTTCTCTTAACCGAAGAGAACGTCCACACCGCGATTGTCTATGGCATCGTCCGCAAACCGGGCGAACGTGAAATGATTATCGGCAGCCTTCGCACGCGCAAAGCGACCTTGAATCCTGACGTGTTCATTAAAGAGGCGTTGGGCGCAAATGAAAAGGGACGCTTCTACGGCGGCGGAAGGCGCGAAGCGGGCGGCTTTGAAATACCGGTAGGCTTTCTCGCCGGAACGTTCGATGATGAATTTATGCGCCGTAAATGGAAATTGTACGACGCGCAAATCAAGCGTCGTTTGTGGACGAAAATCGGTGTTCACGAAGCTACGGAAGTTACGGATGCGGAAGCCGAAGAATAATTTTAATTACCTCACATGAAGTTAGAAAACCAATCGAACCTCACGCCACCCACGACTGACAACGAGGCTGAAACGGCTTCCGACCACGAAGAACAATTCCGCACGCTCGCCGATTCAATCCCGCAACTGGCATGGATGGCTGACGCCGATGGGTCTATCTTCTGGTATAACCGCCGTTGGTATGAATACACGGGTACGACATTTGAGCAAATGCAGGGTTGGGGCTGGCAGCAAGTTCATCACCCCGATGAAGTGAATCGCGTCGTAGAGCGATTCCGGCAGGCAGTCGCCGATGGCGAATCGTTTGAAGATGTTTTTCCGTTGCGGAGTCACACCGGCGAATATCGGCGGTTTCTCACCCGCGCCCTTCCGATTCGTGATGCCGATAATCGCGTCGTGCGCTGGTTCGGAACCAACACGGATGTAGAGGAACAACGACTGGTGGAAGAACATTTGCGCGACTCCGAAGAGCGTTACCGTGTCGTCGCCGAAACCGCTTCCGATGCGTTCATCACGATTGATGAATCAAGCACGATGATGTTCGTCAATCCGGCGACCGAGCGCATGTTCGGTTATTCCGCCGCCGAGTTGCTCGGTGAAAGTTTGACGATGTTGATGCCCGACGAGTATCACGCCCCGCATCGTCACGGCGTTAAACGATACGTCGCCACCGGAAAGCGAAACATTCCTTGGGAAGCGGTTCAGGCGACGGGCGTACACAAAGACGGGCATCATTTCCCGCTTGAAATTTCGTTCGGTGAGTTCGTCAAAAACGGCGCGCACTTCTTTACCGGCATCGTCCGCGACATCACCCAACGCAAGCAGGCGGAAGCGAATTTGCGCCGCAGTGAAGAACTTAGTCAGGCTGTACTCAACTCGCTTATCGCGCACATCGCGGTACTTGACCGTGACGGTACGATTATCGCCGTCAATGAAACGTGGCGGCGTTTTGCCGTTGAGAACAGTTCCGCGAGTATGCCGCCGCGTGAAGACATCGGCGTGAACTATCTTGCGGCGTGTGGAGCGGACGATGATGCGAACGCGCGTGCGACGCAGGACGGAATACGGCTTGTGCTTGAAGGCAAGCGCGACAAGTTCAGAGTCGAGTATCCGTGTCACGCCCCGCACGCCGAACGCTGGTTTTTGCTGACCGCGACGCCGCTTTCACGCGAACAAGGTGGTTGCGTCATCTCGCATCTCGACATCACCGAACGCAAGCGCGCCGAATCGGAATTAAGATACGTCGCCGAAGAACGCGAACGATTATTGAATGAAGTCTCGACGCCCGTTGTTCCCGTTTGGGATAAAGTCGTCGTGCTGCCCTTAACCGGAACGCTCGACAACAACCGTATGCAGCGCGCGACGACCGCCGCTCTCGACTACGCGATGCGGCACGGAGCGCACCGCTTCATCATAGACATCACGGCGGCGCGCATCGCCGACACCGAAGCCGTCATCAACCTCACCAACCTTGCAACGACGCTTAAACTGGTCGGCTCGGAAGCGTGCATCACGGGCGTCACCGCGCAAGCCGCGCGTTCGCTCGTGCATCTCGGTTTAGACTTGACGCAGATACACACACAACGCACGCTCGCCGAAGCCCTCGCCTTAATCATTAAAGGACAACCGTTCGGCGCGAGACGCGAATCACAGTCGGCATCACACTTTTAATTACAAGGAACAGGTTTTATCAAGCATGGCATTACGAGCGAGAACACTCGGCGAACTGAAAAAAAGCGACTACCGGACGCGCCCCGTCAAAGACGAGATGCGCCAAAATTTACTCAATAAACTTCGCAGCCGTGAAAAGATTTTTCCCGGCATCGTCGGCTACGAAGAAACCGTCGTCCCGCAAATCACGAACGCGATTTTAGCGAAACACAACCTCATCCTTTTAGGCTTACGCGGACAGGCGAAGTCGCGCATCATACGTCAACTGACAAGCCTCTTGGACGAACGCATTCCCGTCATCGCGGGCAGCGAAACCAACGATGATCCGTTCGCTCCCGTCTCGGCTTACGGCAAACAAACTATCAACGCCAAAGGCGACGACACGCCGATTGCGTGGGTTGAACGCGATAGTAGATTCGTCGAAAAACTGGCGACGCCCGACACGACCGTCGCCGACATCATAGGCGACATTGACCCGATTAAAGCTGCCAAAGGCGGGCATCTTCTAAGCGACGAATTGAGCATCTTTTTCGGATTGCTGCCGCGCGCCAATCGCGGCATCTTTGCGATAAACGAACTGCCCGACCTCGCCGGAAAAATCCAAGTCGCCCTCTTCAACATCATGCAGGAAGGCGACGTGCAGATTAAAGGTTTCCCCGTCCGCCTGCCGCTCGATGTGTTCCTCGTCTTCTCCGCCAACCCTGAAGACTACACCGCGCGCGGCAAAATCATCACGCCGCTCAAAGATCGCATCGGCGCGGAAATCACGACCCACTATCCGACCGAACTTTCTCTCGGTGTGGAAATCACGAAACAGGAAGCCTTCACCGCCCGCCCTGAACTTGATGGCGGGCTTCGCATCCCCGACTTCATACGCGAAACCGTCGAGCAAATCGCGTTTGAAGCGCGCGATGACAACCGTATAGATAAACGCTCCGGCGTCTCGCAACGCTTGCCGATAACCGTCACCGAAGCCCTCGTTTCAAACGCCGAACGGCGCGCGATTATCACGGGCGACGAAAGCGACATCGTGCCGCGCATCTCCGACATCTACGCCGCCCTGCCCGCGATGACCGGCAAAATGGAATTAGAATACGAAGGCGAACAAGTCGGAGCGACGAAGATTGCGAAAGACCTTATCAAACGCGCCGCCGGAGAAATCTTTGAAGGCTATTTCGTCGGCATAGATTTCACCAACACGATTCGCTATTTTGATACCGGCAACAATCTTCGCCTCGCCGACACCGCGTCGAACGAAGAATGCTTAATGTTATTAGAAGAAGTCCCCGACCTTGTTGACCTCGTATTGTTGCAGGACGACTTCGACTTTGACCGCGACGACGCCGCGCAAACCGTCGCCGCGTGCGAGTTCGCTTTGGAAGGCTTGTACGCCCAAAACAAAATCGCCCGCAACGAAGAAGGCGGCTACACCGCCGCGACCAAAGCCAAGAAAGACCGTCGCGGCATGATCTATGACGACCTGACCGAATCGGGACGCTTCAGTTAAATTAAAGGGAGTGTAAAAGCAATGTCAGCAAATCTTGAAGCCGTTAAACAAGAGGCTCTTAAACTCGCGCCCGAAGAATTGCTCAAGTTGCGCGAAGCCATTGACACGCAACTTGAGCAAACTAAAACGCCGATGACCGAAGACGAATTTGAGGAGATGCTTGAGAAGCGCGGCATCATCACGCGCGCCACTAATCCCAGTGGGATGAGCAACGCTCCTCCAATCACTATCAAAGGCAAGCCGCTTTCCGAAACGATTATCGAAGAACGTCGCTAACGTGAACGCTTACTTTTTAGACAGTAGTGCGCTAGTCAAACGCTATATCACGGAAGCGGGTTCGGCGTGGGTTATAGACATTTGCACGTCCGCCGCGACCAATCCGCTGTTTGTCGTCCGCATCGTCGGTGCGGAAGTGGTCGCCGCGATTGTGCGGTGTGAACGCAGAGGTGATGTTTCACCGACGGAAGCCGCGAATGCACAAACAAGTTTCCGACAAGATTATGAGGCGGGTTTCAACTTCATCGAAGTCACCCCGGCATTGATTGCTTCCGCGATGCGGCTTGTCGAGCGTCACGGCTTGCGCGGTTACGATGCCGTTCAACTCGCCGCCGCGCTTGAAGCGAAGTCGGCATTCGCGCGAATGCCTTTAACCTTCGTCGCCGCCGACCAAAACTTGCTTGCGGCGGCGAAAATTGAAAACTTGAACACCGAAAACCCAGTGAACCGAACGATTATTGACTATTTCGACTCATTTCCAATGCTAGATTCTTGATTGATTTTCCCTATTATGAAGTTCATACGCTACTCAAAATTCAAAGGCTTCGACGTGTCGGGCGTTAATCTCGGCGACCTGATGGAAGACTTGCAGGACGCGATGTTGCAGTCGGGTTACGACGAAAATTATTACTGGACGCGCCAACGTCAAACGCCCGACACTTCGCTTGATGCGTTGCGTCAGGCGTTGCTCGAATCTTTGATAAATCAGGGCGAGTTGAGCGAACAGGACGTGCGCGACATGCTCGCCGAAAACAACAATCAATTCAAAGGCTCGCAGTTGGAAGAACTGCTTAATCAACTTATCGAAAGATTGGTTGAAGAAGGATTCTTGAATCTGCGCGAAGAGACACAGCCGCAAAAACAGAAAGGCGGCGGGCGCGGACGTGAAGAAGACGCCAGCCAACGCAACGTCAAGTTCGAGTTGACGGAAAAGGGTTTGGACTTTTTAGGTTATAAAACGCTTCGCAACTTGTTGGGCAGCTTTGGTAAATCAAGCATCGGGCGGCACGACACTTTGCATCTTGCGACCGGCATCGAAGCTTCGCAAAGTTCTAAACTTTACGAGTTCGGCGACACGATAAACCTCGATGTCAATACAACTTTGACAAGTGCTATTGCGCGCGAAGGTTTGAAATTCCCGCTCAATCTCGAATACCGCGATTTGCATGTTTATCAAAGCGATTA
>JBGTMR010000145.1:0-2460 GCA_041743485.1 Pyrinomonadaceae bacterium | reverse complement strand
AAGACCGACATTCTTCCTGGCTTCTGCAATCACTTGACCGAAGGTCATCTAAGTAACCTCAAATTTTGATGGTGTCACGCGCTTATATTAAGTGCGGTTGATGTTAAGTGTACACAGAGAAACAACTCGACACTTTCTAGTCAACATTTTCTTCAGTCTCCCTTCAAACTCGAATGATGCTCAAAGATAACTCGTCGGTGGGTGCGCGGCATCCGTAGAATCAAACTACTCGCTTAGGTGTTTTCACTTATATCGCTCATTTCCTCAGCCGTTGTCGTAATCAACTGCGAAGCCGAGACGGGGGCGAGGCTGCTCAGGTAGAACAACCCGTCGCGCAACTCTGCTGGTAAGGGAAGCAAGACGTGCGGCAACCGGAGCAAGCGCGGTTGGCAGTTTGAGACTGCCTGCTCGGACTCGCGGCGGAACTCGTCGTCGTCGCGGCGCATACGCGCACAGGCTGAAGTCGAACAGTGTAGTTGTAGCATTATCTTTTCTCCGCTTGACTCCGTAGTCGTGTACAGGGTTTATGATGGGGTTGTATAACAGACGGACGCTCACCAACAACAATTAGCGTCCGCCCCTCTGTTGAGCGAAGCCAAGTTGACAGCGGAAAATTTGGGCTATAATCTCGCGCACAATATGTTTAAGCGTTTCGCCGCAGTCTTCATCCTCCTCGCCTTCGCCACTCAAACTCTGGCGGGAGGATTCGCGTGTGCGGCGGACGGCAATCACGAAGGTGCGGCTGAAATGGCTTGCTGCGCCCAAGCACGCTCCGCTAATTCATCCCCCGTGGCGATGCTGTGTTGCCAGACCGTGTGCGGCGAGCCGACGAGCGGCACGCCCGGTCCGCAGTCGGAGACGCCGGGACAATCACCTCAACCGCCCGCGCCGTCCCTCGCGGTCAATCATGTTCCGCCGGTCTTCGTTTCGCTGCTTGCCGTCGTCGCTCTTAACTCCAAACGCGCGACGGATGCTTTGCTCGAACACCCCGATCCTCCGGCTCTATATCTCCACAACTCCGCTTTTCTGATCTAGTACACCCGAAGTGTGTCTTGACGACGCTTTCGCACAACTCGAATCGAGTCTTGCGAACTTGCGTGTGCCGTGGCTTTTGAGCAGTACGCGCACACGAGGAAAGTGTTTAGACATCACGCTCCGTTGTAGTGTCGGCGATGAATGCCGCCGCGCATAAGGAGACATCGGTAACTAGATCGACATGAACTATCAATCAAGGCGATTACTCATCGCGCCGTTCCTCATACTGTTTTTCGCGGCGATGCCGGAGCGCGGCGTTTATGCACAAACGCCGACCGCATCTGTTGATACGAAGCAGACCACGCTTTCGCCCGCGATAACCGAAAATGGCGTGGGGAAAGATTCTCATGACATTGATGCGTCGCCCGCACCAGCCGCGCAGCAACAACAGCACGAACGACCCGTTTCCTCCGAGCCGGACGGCGGCGCGAGCCTCGCGGGTTTAGTCGAATCCGCTCTCGCCGCCAATCCCGAAATCACCGCGATGCGCCGCGAGTTCGATGCGGCGCGGGCGCGCGTGCCGCAGGCGAAGGCACTGCCCGACCCGACGGTTTCGTTCACACAGATGACCGTCGGAAATCCGATTCCGTTCGCTGGCGACCGGAGCGACGGCTTTTACGAAAACGACTTCGGCGTTGGTCAGGATTTGCCGTGGTTCGGCGTGCGACGTTTGCGCGGACAAGTGGCGAGTGTTGAAGCGGAAGCGAAGTTTCAGGAGTACGCCGCGATTGTTCGTCGTGTGACGGCTGAAGTGAAAGCGGCGTTTTACGATTTCTATAACGCCGAACGCGCCATTGCGATTTTGATACGCGACGCGGATATTCTCGACAAGATGGCGCAAGTTGCCGAGGCGCGTTACGCCGTCGGCAAGGCGCAGCAGGTGGATGCGATTAACGCCCGCGTCGAGATTACAGAATTGCTCCACCGTCAGGGCGAACTTGAAATCAGACGGGCGACCGCCCTCGCGCAACTCAACAACCTTCTATTCCGCGACCCGGAAACTTCCATCGGTGCGCTCGCACCTGTGAGGATGAGTCCTGAGCCGCCGCCGCTTGGCGAGTTGGTGCGGCTGGCAACGGAGAACGCGCCGGAACTCGCGCAGGGGCGACGGCTGATTGATGCGGGCAGTAAGTCTTTGCGACTCGCCGAGCGTGAAGCGAAATACCCGGAAGTGGGCTTGAGTTTCATGTACCGTCAACGCCCGCAGTTCAAGGATTATTACAGCTACGGCATCACGCTCCGGCTTCCGCTCTACGCCGCGACGAATCAGCGTTACGCCATCGAGGAGCAAGCCGCCAACCTCGCCGCCGCGCGTTCACGTCTTGATGCGAACCGTTCACTAATCAACAACCGCTTGCGCGAAGCACGCTTCCGCGCGACCACAACGGCGCGACTCATACGGCTGCACGAGCAGGGACTTCTCCC
>JBGTMR010000144.1:0-1723 GCA_041743485.1 Pyrinomonadaceae bacterium | reverse complement strand
AATGTCGGCGATACGATTCGCGTTGACCAGTTCGCGGACGGCGACACAATCGAAGTCGTCGGCAAAAGTAAAGGTCGCGGTTTCGCCGGAACGATTAAGCGTCACAATTTCAGTCGTGGTCCCGAATCGCACGGTTCGATGAACGTCCGCGCGCCGGGTTCAATCGGACAGTCGGCGTATCCGTCGCGTGTTATCAAAGGCACGCGCTCATCTGGACACATGGGCGATGTGCGTGTGACGGTCAAGAGTTTGACAATCGCGCGTGTGGATGCGGAAAACAATTTGTTGATGATACGCGGTGCTGTGCCGGGAGCGACGGGCGGCATCCTGCTTATCAAAAAATCTGCGCGTCAGCGTGTTGCGAAAAACGCGGCTACGCCAGCCAAGAAGAAGTAAGAGTGGAGCGTGAAAGATGCCAACCGTTAAGGTACGCAATCTGAAAAATGAAGAAGTCGGCGACCTCGAACTGCCCGATGCGGTGTTTGGAGTTGACCTGAACGAAGCCTTAATTCATGCCGCCGTCAAAAGTTTTTTGGCGAGTCGCAGACAAGGCACGGTCGGCACGAAAACTCGCGGTGATGTTTCGGGTTCGGGTCGCAAACTCTGGAAACAAAAAGGCACGGGACGAGCGCGCATCGCATCAATCCGCTCACCATTGTGGAAGGGCGGCGGTAAAGTCCACGGACCGCAACCGCGTGATTGGTCAACCGCGTTACCGAAGAAAATGCGACGCGGCGCGCTTCGTTCGGCACTCTCGGAACGTATGCGCGAAGGCAATTTAGTCGTGCTTGACGGGCTTGGATTCGAGCAGCCGAAGACGAAGCAGTTTGTCGGCGTGATGCAGACTCTCGGCTTGAGCGGCAAGACTTTGTTCGTCGAGACGGGCGAGAACGACAACCTGATTTTGTCATCGCGCAATCTTCAAAACGTCAAAGTCGTGAGCAGCAACAGCCTCAACATTTACGACGTTCTGCGATACGAAAAACTCGTGATGTCACGCGGGGCGGCTGAAGAACTCGGACGGTCGCTTGACGGTCATAAGAAGAGTCACGAAAACGACAATGGCGAGGGCGTTGATTCAAGCGCGAACAACGGAGAGGAAGCGGCGCAATGAGAACAGTCTGGGACGTAATTAAATCTCCAGTGATTACCGAAAAGGCTCTGGTGCTTAAAGAGCAGACACAGGACGGAGCGCAGTTGTTGACTTTCCGCGTTGACCGTCGCGCCACCAAGCCGGAAATTAAGTCGGCTATCGAACGCATCTTCAGTGTCAAAGTTACCGCTGTTCGCACAATGAACTACGCGGGTAAAAAGACGCGCGCGCGCAACCGCTCACGCATCGAAGGACGCAAGCCCGCGTGGAAGAAGGCTTATGTCACACTCGCGGACGGCGAGAAGCAGTTTGATTACAGCGAAGCTATTTAGGAGCAGTAGTCAGTGGTCAGCAGTCAGTGAACAGGTGAAACGAATTGCCTTTACTGACCACTGACCACTGACCACCGACCACTGAAATTATGGGCATCAAGAAACTATCACCGACATCACCTGCGCGACGTTATCAAACGTATTTGACGCGCGATGAGTTGACGCCGAACGCCGAGCCTGAAAAGTCTTTGCTTGAGCCGAAAATTCGCATTTCGGGTCGCAATAACAACGGGCATATCACGGTGCGACGACGCGGCGGCGGTCACAAACGCTTTTACCGCATCATTGATTTTAAGCG
>JBGTMR010000143.1:0-1869 GCA_041743485.1 Pyrinomonadaceae bacterium | reverse complement strand
CTTCACGCACGCCCCGTGCGATGTGTGCGGCGTGCGCGGTGTCGCCGTGTATGCACAAGGTATCGGCGTGTATCTTGAGCGTTATTTGCGTTGACGTGACGACTTCGCCGCGCGTGGCGATTCGCACGGCTTGCCGCGCCGTTTGTTCCGCATCCGTAATCACGGCGTTTGCTTCGCTGCGCGCGGTCAAACTCCCGTCGGCTTCATAGCGTCTATCGGCAAAAGCTTCGTGCGCGACATGCAAACCTAATGCTTCACCCGCACGCGCCGCGATGCTTCCGGCGAGAGCATACAAAATCAACCTCTCATCAAACTCCCGCACCGCCGAAGCGATTGAACGCGCGATGTTTTCATCCCGCGCCGCGACGTTGTACAACGCTCCGTGTGGTTTGACGTGGTTCAATTTCCCGCCTTCGCTTTTAACGAACGCCGCGAGCGCGCCGACTTGATACGTCACTATGTCGCGGGCTTCGCCCGGCGTGATGTTCATGCGGCGGCGACCGAAACCTGCGAGGTCTTGAAACGACGGATGCGCTCCGATGGCGACATCATGCGCGAGTGCCTGCCGGACGGCGCGCCGCATTGTCGTCGGGTCTCCGGCGTGAAAACCGCACGCGATATTGACGGATGTCACACACTTTAATAATTCAATTTCCGCGTCGGGCGCGCTTATCGTATAGACGCCGAAGCCCTCGCCGTAGTCGCAATTTATATCAATGCTTCGCATAAAAATTGGTCTTTGAATCTCAATCCCTCTTAAAAGAAAGCGCGTGATTGAGCAACGTCAAATCCCGCTCTCGTTGAAGATATAAACTTTGCGCTTCGTGCAAAGTTATCTCTGTAAATCGCACGTTCGCGCCGGGTCTCGTTTGCGCGATAACGGGCAAATCCACCGCCGCGACATGCGCGATGCGCGGATAACCGCCGTGCGTCTGGCAATCGGCAAGCAGGATTATCGGCGCGCCATCGGGCGGAACTTGAATCGTGCCGGGCATCACGACTTCCGAAAGCATTTCGCGCGGAGCGTTGAGTTTGAGCGGCACGCCTACGAGACGATAACCCGTGCGGTTCGAGTTTGAACTTACGCGAAAGCTTTCCGTCGTCAAATTCTTGATGCTTGCCGGAGTGAAATCTTGATATTCCCTTCCGCGTATTACGCGCACCGTCGGGTTTTCACCGTAAGCCGGAAACAGCGTCGGGCTGATTGACCGTTTCGAGGCACAAAATCCTTTTCTATCTGAACCGAATTCGCGCCGAAAAACATCCTGCGAAGAACCATCACGAACACAAGCATCCGCCTCATCAATTTTAATCACGTCGCCCGCTCGAACGGGACGCAAAGGTAAATCTTCGCTTTCGATTTGAAGCATCGAACTACGGCTTCCGCAAACCCGTTCAACATTTAACCCGCCCGCGATTGCGAGATAAGCACGCGCACCCGTTTGCGCCCGCCCGAACCTTAAAATGCTTCCGCCCTTGACGTACATGCTTCGCCAACATGGAACGTTATCTACACCGATTTTCGCTTCAAGGTCTGCGCCGCCGACGGCGATTAAAGCGTTATCGTCAAACTTTACGACGAAGCCGCCGAGTGTGATTTCAAACGCGGCGCAGGTCTCCGTATTGCCGACTAAAAGATTCGCAACGCGCAACGCTAAATCATCAAGCGCGCCGCCGCGTGTTATCCCGTCGCGCATTAAACCGCCGCGACCCGCATCTTGAATAGTAGTCAGCCAACCCGCATGTATGACTTCGATGTTCATCTCACAAAAGGGTGCGGCGTCGGTTCAACGTAAGCTTCAAATTCCCCGTGTTCGATAACTTGAAACCGAACCGTATCACCGGAACGCAACAAGCCGGGCGGCGTTC
>JBGTMR010000142.1:0-20272 GCA_041743485.1 Pyrinomonadaceae bacterium | reverse complement strand
CCGCAGCCGAGTGCCAACGTCCTCAACCCCAATGACGGCGGCAATCGCAACTTCTTCGGCACGCGCAACGTCGGCGAAGATATTGACAACTACGACATCAAGATTGACCAACAGATTGGCTCGAACAATCAACTCTCCGGTCGCTTCAGCGATCAAAAAAACCTTAGCCTGCGCGATTCCTTTTTCCCGGATGTTCCGGCGGGTTTCGGCAACGGCGTCGAAGACAGCAGCACGCGCCAAGTCGTGGTGAACAACACGACGACATTTACGCCGACCGTACTCAACAACTTCCGTTTCGGCTACACCACAATCAACGTCGGCATTCTTAATTGCGGCGTCGGCGGCGCGTGCGGTTTCAGTCCAAGTTACGCGGCGGATACCGGCGTACCGAACGTCAACGACGGTTCGTTCGAGCAGACGGGTTCGATTCTCTTTGGCGGCTTCGGGACCGGCGCGCTTGAGTTCGCGGGCGACGGCGGACCCTTTCTCTTTAACAGCAAAAACCCGTACTTTGCCGACACCGTAACGGTTGTCAAAGGCAATCAAGTTTTCAAGTTCGGCGGCGAAGTTCGTCTGCGTTACCTTGAAACGATTAACGGCGGACGCGCCGGGGGGTTGAAAGGCAACCTCGGTTATGATGACCGCGCGCCTCTCGCGCGCCGAATCGCCACCGGACAAACTTGTCCGGTTCAATCACAAACTGATCTCATAATCACCGCCGCAACAGAGACCACGCCAGCCGTGACCGCTCCCGGTTGTTTTGTTGACATCAACGGCACGCCTTACGGCGGAACCGGACTCGCCATCAGTAACATTCTGCTCGCCACCGCCCCGAACTTCGGCAATCGCGGCGCGATTCCCGGCGGCGCGTTCAATATTCGCTCGCAAGAACTCGGCTTCTTCGTACAGGACGATTGGAAAGTCAACGAAAGTCTGACGTTAAATCTCGGTCTGCGCTACGACCTGTTTCCGAGTGGAACTGAAGCATCCGGTCGTCTCGGCAACTTCGACTTAGCCGCCCGCCGCGTCTTTCTCGCTTCCGACAACAGCGACCGGCTTATCGAAACGGATAAGAACAACTTCGGTCCGAGACTCGGATTCGCCTACGCGCTCAACGATGCCAAGACGTTCGTCGTGCGCGGCGGCTACGGCTTGCTCTACACGCTCGATGCGACGGATAGCCCGCCGCTCGTGCAGAATCCGCCGTCTAGCGGGACTATCGGGTTCGGCAACAACGGCAACCGCACCGACTTCAACGACAATTCACCGCGCACCAACTTCAACTTACAGACAGGTCCGCCAAGCGTACCGGCGGCAGCGTTCGCCGACCCCGCGAACGTGCCGGAGAACGTCACCGTCTTCTTCGTCGAACCCCAACAGCGCACGGGTAAAGTGCATCAATTCCAGATTACGACCGAGTATCAATTCACGAATGACTTGGCGTTCAACATCGGCTACGTCGGCAACCGTTCGAGAAATTTGCTTGCGACGCGCGCCATCGGCAGAGACGGAACCGCCGAAGCCCGCAACGCGGCGGGTCAGTTTCTCAACGCGACGGCTTATGAGAATCGCGCGAGCGCGTCTTACGATTCACTGCAAGCGCAACTCGTCAAACGCTTGTCACGCAACATCAGCGGGCAAATCTCATACACATACAGCCACAACATAGACGACTCAACCGGCGTGTTTCAGGGCGTCGGCGAAGGTCGCGGTGCGGCGGGCGGTCCACAGAATCCGTTCGACCTCGCCGCCGAACGTGGTAACTCGTCGCTCGACGTGCGCCACCTTGTGAGTGCCAACGCCATCATTGACTTGCCGTTCGGTCAAGGGCAACGCTTCTTCAACAGCGGTGGTGCGCTCGACCGTCTTGTCAGCGGTTTCCAATTAAACATCATCGTTCTGGCTCGTAGCGGATTCCCGTTCACCGTTGTTGACGGCGATAACGGCGGTCGCCGCGCGACCATAATCGGTGACCCGTTCGCCAATGTCCCGGCGGGACGCTTCTTCAATCGCGCCGCTTTCGCACCCGCTAATATCGCGGTGACGAATGCCGCCGGTAATACCATCAGGTTCGGCAATCTGGGGCGCAACACGTTCACCAGTCCGGGCTTTAATAACACTAGCCTGTCACTGTTCAAGAACACGCGGATAACCGAAGGGACGACACTTCAGTTTGGCATCGAAGCCTTCAACGCTTTCAATCAAGCGATTCCCACCGTTCCGAATAACAACTTTCGCAACGACGACTTCGGTCGCTTCGATGCGTTTCAGCAAGCGCGCGTCTTTCAGTACCGCTTGAAGTACCTGTTCTAAGCGGCGCGAAAGCGGGAAGCGCGTGACAACGCTCATCGCCTTTTGTGACAGAAACGACCGGGCGGAATAGTCGCCCGGTCGTTTCATTAGCTATAATACTCTGTAAATTAAGTTTTATGAGATTTGTGGCTTCGGTGCTTTTCCTTCTTTTCGTTTTAATTTGAAATCTCAAATTCCAAATTTGAGATGATCGGAAACATCTCGAAACTTAATTTACAGAGTAATAATCGCACGTCAACTGAAATCTTTTTCAATCACTTCGTAATGATAAAAGTATGCACACTGCTGACCATGTTCGTTTTAGGGATTGCTGCCGTCCCGTTTCATGCTGTCGCACAAACCGCCGCCCGTTCACACGTCGAGCGGTTCAGCACGCCGGAAGCGCAAGCGGAAACGCTTGAACGCGAAGCCGATGTGAAACTCAAGGCGAACCCGAATGACGCGGGCGCGCTCAACTCGCGCGCACTCGCGCGAATGCGGCTCGGTCGGTACGCGGAAGCCTTAGAGGATGTACGCCGCGCAGTCGTCGCCGAACCGAAGCAAGCCGAGTATCACGCGACTCGCGGCTTCGCGTTGTGGAAACTCGGACGCCTCGACGAAGCCGTCGCCGCCGAACGCCTCGCGCTCGCGCTCGACGCCGACAACTTCACCGCCAACGCGCAACTCGGACGCTTTCTTTTAATCGGCGGCAACGGGCAACAATTAAAAGAATCAATAGTGTTTCTGCGTCGCGCCGTCCAAATCGCTCCGCAACGGCACGAAGTGCGCTTCGACTTGCTCAATGCCTACCGCGCTCTCGGCGATGCCGCGCAAGCCAACGCCCAACTCGTTTTATTGCAACAGGCGCGTCCATCCGATCCGCGTATCGCCTACACAGAAGCATTGCTTGCCGCCGACCGCAATGACTTTGAAGATGCCGTCACGCTCTTCCGCCGCGCTCTCGCCCTCGATGCCGACTTTGCTTTAGCGCAACAAGACCTCGGACTCGCCTTGATTAAACTCGCGCGTTGGTCGGAAGCCGCCGCGATTTTTTCTGCGCTCGCCAAAGCGCAACCCGATTCCGCTGAAGCCGCGTACCTTCACGCCCTCACGCTCTACAACGCCGCGCGTGGGGACGAAGCCGAACGTGAAGCGCGCCGCGTACTCCGCATCAATGCGGGGGCGGCGGAAGCGCACACGCTGCTCGGCATCATTCTCGCTTCGCGGCGCGGCGCAAACGCGGCAACCAATGCGGAAGCCGCCGAGTCTTTGTCGCAAGCCGTCGCGCTCAACCCGAACAGCTTCGATGCTAACTTTTATCTTGGGCGCGTGCAGTACGCGATGCAGGATTACGCGGCGGCAATCGCCAATCTCAAACGTGCCGTCGCGCTTAATGAACGTCACGCCGAAGCGCGTTTCTTTCTCGGCACGGCATTTGAGAAAGCGGGCGATTCAGATGCGGCACTCGTCGAATACGAACGGCTCGTTGCACTTGACCCGAACTCCGGCATCGGTTTGACGGGACGCGGCGCGGTGCTTGTCAAGCAGGGTAAGTTCGACGAAGCCATTGTTGCCCTACGACGCGCCGTCGCGCTCGACGCCAAAAACTTTGAATCTCACTTCGCGCTCGGTCGTGCGCTCGCGCTTTCCGAACGCTACGCCGATTCCGTTGTAGCATTGCAACAAGCCGTTACGCTGTTGCCCGAACGCGCCGATGCGCGTTATCAACTCGGCTTGTCGCTGCGTCGTCTCGGTCGCAACGCCGAAGCCGCGCACGAGTTCGAGACGGTCAATCGCCTCAACGCCGAGTTTCGTTCACGAGCCGTTGGAATGTGAATCGCCGTTTATTCGTCGCTCGCTTCGCACACCAAACACGTTTGGTTCTGTTGACATTTGATTTTGCTAAATTGCCACTAGCTTTAGCTAGTGGACTGCAAATGCGATAAACAATTGGCTTTAGCCAAAATTCTGAAAATTTGTAGTTATCCTTTATGCTTTAGCTCAAGCTCAAGCTGACAAGAAATTGATTCTGTTGTTTGGCTAAAGCCAAAAACCTTCTTTATCTTCTCCACTAGCTAAAGCTAGTGGCAATTGATGAAATGTCAACAGAACCTAGTCATCGCCGATTTTATGTTCATCAGGCTTTCATCAATTTTACTATCGCTCGCGCTGTGCGCCGGAATCGCCGTCAACGCACCGGCACAAAGACGCACCGCCGCGCCGCGTCCCGCTTCCGTCGCGTCATCAACGCAGGGCGCACTCGACAAGACAATCGCCGCTTTGGAAGCAAATCGCTTAACGGAAGCTGAAATTGCCGCGCGTCAAGCAGTCGCCGCCGCCCCGCGTTCCGCTGACGCGCATAACCTGCTCGGCGTCGTGCTTGACCGTTTGGGACGCACGGGCGAAGCACTTAAAGAGTTCGATACGGCGATTAACTCCGACGCCGCGTTCGTCAGCGCACGCAACAATCGCGCGCGCATCTACGCGCAACAGGGACGCGCGAAAGAAGCGGCGGCGGAGTTCCAAGAAATTTTGCGACGCGAACCGCAGCATGTTCAAGCGCAATACAATCTCGGCGTACTCTACGGCGAAGCGGGTGACTTCGCCCGCGCCGCCGACCATCTCGCCCTCGCCCGTCGCGCTCTGCCAAACGATTTGCCGCTCGCGTTCGCGTATCTTCAAACTGCTTACCGCGCCAATCGCCACCGCGAAGCCGACGCCCTCGCCGATACGCTTGAACGACAGGCGGGCGGCGATGCGCGTCCGCTTTTTACGCTCGCCGCCGTGTACGGGCAGAGCGGACAATATGAACGCGCCGCGAAGTTGTACACGGAGATTAATAAGCGTCAACCGCGCACATATGAAGTTCTCTATAATCTCGGCATCGCGCTCTACAATCTTGAGCGTCCAACCGAAGCCGCCCTCGCCCTCGCCGAAGCCGCCGACATCAATCCCGCGCCCGCCGAGACGCACTTCCGACTTGGCTTACTCGCCAGCGAAGCCGCCAATCACGCCAATGCGATAGAGGAATTCAAGCACGCGATTGAGCGTGCGCCGACGCGCACCGAGTATCACTATATGCTTGGGCGTGAATACTTCCGCGTTGGTTTCTGGAACGGCGCGATTGAAACTTATAGCCGCGCCGTCGAACTCGACCCGAAACAAGCGGCGTATCTCACGGCACGCGCCAACGCTTACTATCGCAAAGGCGAATGGTCTGCCGCCGCCGCCGATTTTGAAGCGGCTTACGCGCTTGATCCTAAGATTGCCAATATCGAGTATCTCGTCGGCTACACCCAACGCGCCGCCGGAAACTTCGAGCGCGCGCGCGAAGTCCTAGCCCGGCTCGTCGCACGCGAACCGCGCCACACGGATGCTCTGGCGAGTCTCGGCTACGTCGCCATCGAGCAGGGAAGATTTGACGACGCGGACGCGATACTGCGCGAAGCACTGCGGCTCGACCCGAAGAACTCTCCGGTTATTTACGACTACGCGCGGCTCGCCGTCAAACGCCGCGATTACCCGGAAGCCGTCAAGCGTCTGGCAGCGGTGCTTGCCCTTCAACCGACGCACACGCAATCTTATTACCAACTGTTTCTCGCCTACTCGCGCCTCAAAGATTCGGCGCAAGCCCAAACCGCCCTCGCCGAGTTTAAGCGGTTGGAAGCACTCGAAAAGCAGGTGCGCGAAGAACGTGTCCGCGATGAAAACGCGCGCACGCAGCAGATGCTCGGACGATCATCGGCGCAGTGATTTCGGTACTTATTTCAGCAAAGGATTACCGGTGAATTTGCATCGAGCGAGCGGCATCTTACTTCATCCGACATCTTTGCCGGGACGTTTCGGCATCGGCGATTTGGGCGCAGAGGCGCGTTCGTTTGTGGATTTTTTGCGTGACGCGAAACAGAGTTTGTGGCAAGTCTTACCGCTTGGGCAGACGGGTTTCGGCGATTCGCCGTATCAGTGCTTTTCGGCGTTCGCCGGAAACAGTTTGTTGATTAGCCCGACGCGCCTCGTCGAAGAAAATTTCCTTGAAGCGCGTGACCTCGCGGACGCTCCAGACTTTCCCATTGACCGCATAGATTTCGGTGCGGTCATCACTTACAAAAACAGGATTCTCAAAACGGCTTTCGAGCGTTTCAAATCCACGACCGATACGGGTTTGCGCTCCAAAGTTGAAACTTTCAATCAGCAATCCGCCGCGTGGCTCGACGATTACGCTTTGTATCGCGCCTTGAAAAACAGTCACGGCGGGGCGACGTGGAGCAAGTGGAATGAACCTCTCGTGCGGCGCGATTCCGATGCCCTCGCCGTCGCCCGCGAGAACCTGCACGATGAAATCGAAGCCGAAAAGTTTTACCAGTATCTGTTCTTTCGCCAGTGGGCGGCGATTCGTGAATACGCGAAAGAGCGCGGCATCACAATCATCGGTGACATACCGATTTTCGTCGCGTTCGATTCGGCGGACGTGTGGACGAACCCGCAACAATTTAAGTTGAATGCGGACGGAAGTCCGCGCGTGGTCGCGGGTGTGCCGCCCGACTATTTTTCAAAGACGGGTCAACTGTGGGGCAATCCGTTGTATGAATGGGACGCGATGCGCGCCGATGGATTTCAGTGGTGGATTAAGCGTGTGCGTGCGACGCTCGAATTCGTTGACTTAATTCGCCTTGACCATTTCAGAGGCTTCGCGGCGTGTTGGGAAATTCCCGGCACGGATAAAACGGCGGAGCGCGGCAGTTGGGTTGAAGCACCGGGCAGAGAACTTTTGATTGCATTGCAAAACGCTTTCGGTGAGTTACCGATTTTAGCCGAAGACCTTGGCGTGATAACGCCGGATGTCGAAGCCCTGCGCGATGATTTCAATTTGCCGGGAATGCGTATTTTGCAATTCGCGTTCGGCGGCGATGCCAAGAACCACGACCTGCCGCACAACTACATCGCAAACTGCGTCGCCTATACCGGAACGCACGACAACGACACGAGCGTCGGTTGGTACGAAAGCGCGGCGGGTGCGGGTTCGACGCGCGACGCCGCGCAGGTCAAACGCGAGCGCGCGTTTTGCCTTCGTTATTTGAACAGCGACGGGCGTGAGATTCACTGGGACTTAATACGCGCCGTGTTTGCGAGTGTCGCCGACACCGCGATTGTACCTTTGCAGGATGTCTTGGGCTTGGGCGGCGAGGCGCGTATGAATCTTCCGGCTTCGACCGCAGGTAACTGGAACTGGCGGTATAACGCGAAAGATTTGAAGGAAAGTTATGCTTTGCGTTTGCGCGAATTGAGCGAGATTTACGGGCGCAATTTGTAAAGCGGTTGAAAACCGGGCATCAGGTTCTGTTGGCATTTGGTTTTGATAAATTGCCACTAGCTTCAGCTAGTGGGCAACAATGAATTAAGCAAGCGGCTTTAGCCGAATTTCTGATGACAGAATCTTCCGCTTGGCTTTAGCTAAAGTTGTTTGGCTAAAGCCACACCTTGTTTGGAACTGTCCACTAGCTGAAGCTAGTGGCAAGTGATGAAATGTCAACAGAACCCAATTTAAGATGAAAAACAATACAACCTTACACCGTCTGTTTTGCTTCGTCGTTTTATGTTTCACTTTTGCCGCGCACGCCCACGCGCAAGCCCCGCGAGTCGCCAAAGTCGAACCGCCTTCGTGGTGGACGGGTTCAAGCCTCAACCCTGTGCGCGTGATGATTCGCGGCGAAAATTTGACGAACGCGCGCATCGAACCCGCCGCAGGTTTGAGTGCGAACAACATCAAAGCAAACGCGCGCGGCACATATCTGTTCGCCGATTTATCAATCCAACCAAACGCCAGAGCCGGAAAACGCACGCTTAAAATCACGACTGCGGGCGGCACGATTGACGCGCCGTTTGAAGTCTTGCCGCCGCTTAATCGTCAAGGAAAATTTCAAGGCTTTTCAAATGACGACGTGATTTATCTCATCATGCCCGACCGTTTCGCCGACGGCGACACGGCGAACAACAACCCGAACAAATCTCCCGGACTCTACGACCGGAAGCGCAAACGCTATTATCACGGCGGCGATTTCACAGGGATAAGAAAGCGTCTGCCGTACTTGAAAGAGTTGGGCGTGACCGCGTTGTGGCTCAATCCTTGGTACGACAACAACGACCGCTTGAACGAACGCGAGACTTACGAAGAAGGCGCGATAACCGATTATCACGGCTACGGGGCGACGGATTTTTACGCGACCGAAGAACACTTCGGCACGCTCGCGGAACTGAAACAACTTGTCGAAGAAGCGCACCGGCAAGGCTTCAAAATCATTCAAGATCAGGTGGCGAATCATTCGGGTCCCTATCATGTTTGGACTAAAGATTCGCCGACGCCGACTTGGTACAACGGCACGGAAAGCAGTCACACCGCGAATCCGTTTCTGCCTTGGACGCTGCAAGACCCTTACGGCGCGAACACCAACGCGGCGCGAACGACGCTTGACGGCTGGTTTATCAACATCCTGCCCGACTTCAATCAAGCGGACGCGGAAGCCCGTCAGTACATCATCCAAAACACTTTATGGTGGGTCGGCGTCACCGGACTTGACGCAATCAGGCAGGACACTTTGCCTTACGTTCCGCGCGACTTCTGGCAGGATTGGATGACCGCGATTAAGCGCGAGTTTCCGAACGTCAACGTCGTCGGTGAACTCTACGACGGCGATCCGGCATTGGTGAGCTTCTTTCAAGGCGGCGCGAAACGCTTTGACGGTGTGGACTCGAAAGTTGATTCGCTGTTTGATTTCCCTCTGTTCTACACGATTCGCTCGGCATTCGCGGAAGGCAAAACGATAAGACCTATCGCACAGATGTTGGCGCGTGACCATCTCTATCCGAAGCCGGATGATTTGGTGACGTTCATCGGCAACCACGATATGTTGCGGTTTATGAATGAACCGAACGCGACATATACGGGCTTGAAGCTGGCGCAGACATTTCTCTTGACGATGCGCGGCACGCCGCAAATTTATTATGGGGACGAGATTGCGATTCAAGGCGCGGGCGATCCCGATAACCGCCGCGATTTTCCCGGCGGCTTTCCCGATGATTCCCGCGACGCTTTCACCGCTCGCGGAAGAACTGCGGATGAACAATCGGTGTTTGAGCATGTCAAAAAGCTGACGGGTTTAAGACGTGAACTCGCGCCCTTGCGACGCGGGACGTTGACGCATCTCGTCGTCGCGGAACAGCAATATGCTTATGCCCGCACGCTCAACAATCAAACGGTCGTCGTGATTTTCAACAACGACGCGAAGCCCGCGCGCGTAGAATTTGACGCGCGCCTTGCGAAGCTCGCCGACGGTGCGCGCCTCGTTGATAGATTGCAGATGAACATGCTCGGCACGCAGCCCGCCGATGTGGTGGTCAGTGAAAATAATTTTCGAGTCGAGATACCGGGACGCACGGCGGCGATTTATGTTGTGCGATAAGACATCAAGAATAACCACAGAGGCACAGAGGATGCACAGAGCAAGCACGGAGATTTATAAAAGTTTTTCTGTGTAATCTCTGTGCTTGCTCTGTGCCTCTGTGGTTAAAGAAAATCTAAACTTGTGAGGACAAAGAATCATGGCAACCGTCGCCGCGCAAGCGAAACAAATCGAACGCCCGAACCTGAGCTTCCTCGAAATCTTCAACATGAGTTTCGGGTTTTTGGGGATACAGTTCGGCTGGGGTTTGCAACTCGCCAACATGTCCGCGATTTACACTTATCTGGGCGCGAAAGCGGACGATATTCCTATTTTGTGGCTGGCGGGACCTGTGACGGGATTGTTGATTCAGCCGATTATCGGTTCGATGTCAGACCGAACTTGGAATCGTTTGGGGCGGCGCAGACCTTACTTTTTAGTCGGTTCGATTTTGGCATCAATCATGTTGTTTCTGATGCCGGACGCGGCAGCGATTGCCAACAGTTTCGGTGAAGGCTTTGCTTCACTCGCACGCGCCGTGTTCGGCATCACGGCGGGTGTCGCAATCGCGGCGGGGTTTCTGTGGATACTCGATAGTTCGATTAACATCACGATGGAGCCGTTCCGCGCCTTCGTCGCCGACAAACTCAATACGAGTCAACGCACCGCCGGATTCGTGATGCAGTCGTTCTTTATCGGCATCGGTCAAACGCTCGCCAACGGGCTTGTTTATTACTTCAACAGCACGGGGATTGATGCCGGAACGCCCGCCGGTGCGATTCCGCCTTCGGTCAGTTATGCATTCAAAATCGGGGCGGTTGTTTTCTTTATTTCCGTGTTATGGACGATTGTGACGACGCGCGAATATCCGCCGGATGACATGGCAGCCTTCAAACAAATGCGCGCGGCGAAGCACGGCATCGGCGGTTTCTTCCGCGAAATCTTTTCGGCGTTGCGCGACATGCCCGCGACGATGAAACAGTTGGCAGTCGTTCAATTCTTTACATGGCTCGGACTGTTTTGCATGTGGATGTTCTTCGGGCTGATGACTTCGTACCATGTTTTCGGCGCACCAAACGCCGACAGCGATTTGTTCAAAACAGGCGGGGCATGGGGCGGTTTGATGTTCGCGGTGTATTCGATAACGTGCTTTCTCGTTGCGTTCCTACTTCCGAAATTGGCGGCGGCGACATCGCGGAAAACGGTTCACGCGATGTGTCTTGTATGCGGAGGGTTGGGGCTTCTCTCGACATTCTTGATTCGTGACCCGTACTTGCTCATCCTGCCGATGATTGGCGTCGGCATCGCGTGGGCTTCGATTCTCTCAATGCCTTACGCGATACTGTCGGGTGCGTTGCCGCCCGCACGCATGGGCGTCTATATGGGCGTCTTTAACTTCTTTATCGTGATACCGGAAATCATCGCATCGTTCACCTTCGGGCGCATCATACGCAACCTGTTCGGCGAAAACAGCACCGTCGCACCGCTCTATGTCGTGATGGCGGGCGGAGCGTTTATGCTCATCGCCGCATTGTGCGTGATGTTCGTGCGCGATGTCGCGGATGATGTTCCGGCGCAACGTGTGATTGAAGCCGACGAATATCAAGGCTTGAGCGTTCAACAATCCGCGCAGCCTGTGCCGAGTACAGGGTTGGAGCGATAGTTAAATTTAGGGAGCAAAAAAAATGATCGACCTTAAAACTAAACGTAGCAAGTTACTCGCTGTTCTATCAACGCTTCTAGTCATGTCAACCGTTCTTCCGAATCTGCACGGCGTCACGCTAGGACAAGATGCAAGTCGTGATTACTCGAAGGAGCAGGCGCAATCAACGAAGTCGCCCGCATGGGTGCGAGATGGTGTGGTGTATGAGATTTTCCCGCGCGCGTTTTCTAAGGAAGGAAACTTTAACGGTATCACCGCGCGGCTTGATGAATTGAAAAATACGGGTGTCACGATTTTGTGGTTGATGCCGATTCACCCTATCGGGCAGGAGCGGAAGAAGGGGACGATTGGCAGTCCTTACGCGGTGCGGGATTTTTACGCGGTGAATCCCGACTACGGGACGAAGGAAGACTTGCGGCGGTTGGTATCGGAAGCCCACAAGCGCGGGATGAAAGTCATCATTGATATTGTGGCGAATCATACTTCGTGGGATTCGGTGATGATGCGGACGCCGGAGTTTTACACGCGCGACGCGGGCGGGAAAATCATACCGCCTGTGCCGGATTGGGCGGATGTCGCGGATTTGAATTATGAGAATCCGGCTTTGCGAAAGTACATGACGGAGATGTTGAAGTCTTGGATTCGGGATTATGATTTGGACGGTTTCCGGTGTGATGTCGCGGGTTTTGTGCCGACTTCTTTTTGGGAAAGTTTAAGACCGGAACTCGAAGCGGTGAAGAAAGACATCGTGATGTTGGCGGAGTGGAACACGCCGGAGTTGCTGGTTAAAGCGTTTGATTTGGATTATTCGTGGGGGCTGCTTTCGGCGTTAAATGACGTGGGGATGAACGGCAAACCCGCGACCGCTTTGCGCGCGGCTTGGGAAGAGGAGCGCGCGAAATATCCGAAAGGGGCGTTACATCTGCGGTTTTCAGATAACCACGATGAACGCCGCGCGATTGCTCGTTTCGGTGAAAAGGGAGCGTTGGCGGCGAGTGTTCTGATGTTCACTCTGGACGGTGTGCCGATGCTTTATAACGGTATGGAGGCGGGCGATACGACGGAATCGGGCGCGCCCGCGTTGTTTGAACGTCTTCCTGTGTTCTGGCAGATGAGTGAGCGCAGACCGGAGTTTCCGCGTTTGTACAAAAGCTTAATCGAGATGCGAAAACAGCACGCGAGTCTGCGAAGTTTGAACTTAGAGTGGGTCAAAAACTCGGAAGACGCGCGTGTGATTTCATACTTGCGACGCGACGCGGCGGAAGAAATTTTAGTAGTCGTCAATTTCTCGAATCGTCCGGTGTCGAGTGTGGTTGACGCGGGCAAGCAGAATTTCGTGGATGTGACGCCGGACATTTCCGCACCCGTTCCGAGCGACGCGACGGCGAACGAACGCGCGGCGCGTAAGGTTCAGAATCGCGTGGTGATGTTGCCGAACGTGTTGCTGGACGCTTGGGAGTTTCGCGTTTTCCGGCGGGCTTTGCGGTAGCTCGAAGTGTTTTTAGGTGAAAAGAACTCACGGAACACGCGACCTCAATTTAATTCTCAACATAGGGATTGCCAACACGCACGCATCTTTAGTACATTTCCAAGCAGCTGATTGAACTCATGCTGCTTTATCACTACTCGCTGTAAGTTGGTTCGTGTTTAGATTCTCAAATCATCTCCTCTGAATTAAACCGCCTTAAACGAAAACCTATTCCGCTTAAATTACCGAAACGAAAGTTGTTTCGACGGCAAGCATCCTCACACTGCTAACTACTGCCGCCGATTTCAAAATGACTTTTCGTTTTCGCTTTTCTTCTTGCCCCATAAATTATTTGGGTCGTCTCGTGTTTTAACGGAGACGAAACGTAAATCGAGGTTTGGTCGTCGCTCGAATGATGTGAGCGATAACAGGTGACTTCGGTTTCAACTTGAAAGGTGTTAAGAGGAAACAAGCCATCAATGCTGATTACCACCGTGCTAATACTCGTCGCTTTCCCAATCACGTTCGGGTTGTTTTTCGCTTATCAATGGTTTATCGCGCGAGGGCGTGTGAAGGCTTTGCAATCCACCTGCGCGCACGCTTCATCGGAGATTGCGCGCTTTCGCAGTGCCGAAGATGATTTACGCAAACAAACTTCCATCGTGCAGTTGTTGTATGCGACGGGGGCGGCGACGAATGAAGCCGCGACGATTGACGATGCCTTGCGCTTATGCATTGAGCGGATCAGCGATTTTATGAATTGCACGCTCGGTCATGTCCTGTTGCTTGCCGACGATGATACCGGCGAACTCGTGACGGCGCGGCTCTGGCATTGTGAGGATACGGTGCTATATCAAGACTTTATGCGGCGTTCCGAAGAAGTCAGGTTCAAACCGGGAACGGGTCTGCCGGGTCGTGTGCTTGAAACGGGTCAGGCATTGTGGGTCAACTATCCGACCAATGGGATTTTACCGCGTGCCGATGAAGCCTACGCGGTCGGGATTCGCACGGGGTTCGCGTTTCCTTTGCTTATCGGAACGGAAGTCGCGGGCGTGGTCGAATTTTTTATGACCGTGACGCAAGCCCCCGACGCGGCGATGCTCGAAGCGATGATGCACCTCGGCACGCAACTCGGTCGGATACTCGAACGCGCGCGGGCTTCGCAGGCTTTGCGTGAATCCGAAGAACGCTATGCCCTCGCCGCGCACGGCGCGAACGACGGTTTATGGGATTGGGATGTGCGCGGCAATCAAGTCTTTTTCTCGTCGCGTTGGAAGGCGATGATCGGTTGCGAAGACACGGAGATTGGCGGCAACCCGCAGGAATGGTTCAGCCGCGTTCACCTCGAAGACATAGACATGTTGCGCGTTAAGCTGACCGCGCACTTGGACGGTCACAGCACACATTTTGAAAGCGAGTATCGCATCCTCCATCGTCACGGCGGTTATCAGTGGATGCTCGCGCGCGGTGTCGCGGTGCGTAACCTCGACGGCATGGCGACGCGCCTCGCCGGTTCGCAAACCGACATCACGGAGCGCAAGCGC
The DNA here is from genome assembly GCA_041743485.1 of Pyrinomonadaceae bacterium. Taxonomy (GTDB): domain Bacteria; phylum Acidobacteriota; class Blastocatellia; order Pyrinomonadales; family Pyrinomonadaceae; genus JANDLT01. The sequence goes on along the minus strand of JBGTMR010000142.1, from coordinate 5,869 downwards.
GTCGAAGAACAATTACAACACGACGCATTCCATGACGCCCTGACGGGACTGCCGAATCGCCCGTTATTTCTCGACCGTTTGCGCCTCGCCCTCGAACACGCCAAACGCACCGAAGACCACCTTTTCGGCGTCTTATATCTCGACTTCGACCGTTTCAAAAGCATTAACGACGGGCTTGGTCATGCCGTCGGCGACCGCTTGCTGGCACTCGTCGCCGGGCGCGTGCAGAAGCTGTTGCGGGCGGGCGATACGGTCGCACGTTTTAATGGTGATGAGTTTGCGATTCTGCTTGACCGTATCGAAGACGCGAGTGAGCCGGTTCGCATCGCCGAACGTATCGAGCGCGCTCTGGAGCGTCCGTTTAATGTGGACGAACACGAAGTTTTTACAACCGTCAGCATCGGCATCGCCCTTTCATCAACCGGATACGACCAGCCGCAAGAAGTGTTGCGCGACGCCGATGCCGCGATGTATCGCGCGAAAGCGGCGGGACGTGCGCGCCATGAAGTCTTTGACGAAGGAATGCACACGCGCGCCGTCGAGCGTCTGCACTTGGAAACGGATTTGCGTCGCGCGGTGGAACGCGGCGAGTTGCGTGTTTATTATCAACCGATTATGAACTTGGCGACCGGAGAACTTCACGGCTTTGAAGCCCTCGTCCGATGGCAACATCCGCGACGCGGTTTTCTGCTGCCCGCCGAATTTATCTCTATCGCCGAAGAATCCGGTTTAATCGTGCCGCTCGGTTTGTGGGTGTTGCGTGAAGCGTGTCGTCAGATGCGCGTTTGGCACGAAGCCTATCCGCTTGATACGCCGCCGACGATTAGCATCAACCTTGCGACGAAGCAGTTACAACATCCTGAAATCGTCGAACAAATCGCAAGCGTGCTGCGTTCGACTGGCATTGACTCGCGGTGCGTTAAACTGGAAATCACCGAAAGCGGGATGATTGAAAACAGCCAGAAGGTCATCAGCACCTTGCACAGCCTGAAGGCACTCGGCGTCAGTTTAAGCATTGACGATTTCGGCACGGGTTATTCTTCACTAAGTTATCTGCACCGTTTTCCGGTCAACGCCCTCAAGATTGACCGTTCGTTTATCAGTGAACTGCGGCGCGACGATGAGAACTGGCAAATCGTTCGCACGATTATCACGCTGGCGCAAAATCTCGGTATGGAAACCGTCGCCGAAGGCATAGAGGTTGACGCTCAAGTCAAACAACTCGCCGCCCTCAACTGCGCTTACGGGCAAGGGTATTTCTTTGCCCGCCCGCTAAGTACGGAAGCCGCGACCAACTTCATACGCCAACGCCAAGCACCGGAGATACGCGAAACTTACACCGAAGAGCAATCGCTTGATGTGACAAGCAGCGTTTCGCGTTTCGTTAATTGATTAAAAGCGGTTCAACTCTTGCGTCCCGTATGGGACGCTTCGTTGATAGCCCAGCGATTTATCGCTGGGTGAAGCGTGCGATAAAGTTTTCAGTCCCGTCAGGGACGGCTGAACTTTCAGCCGTCCCTGACGGGACTAAGAATCTATTTACCGATTATCCCAGCGATAAATCGCTGGGCTATTATCACGTAGTCCTACGGGACAATGGTAAGTGTTCAGACTTCGCGTTATAAACTTATGCGATGAACCCACACACGGATGATGCCGCCGCGCGCATACACGCCCGCCACATCGTGATTGACATGCACGCCGATACCGCGCAACGTCTGGTTGATGAAGCCGTGAACCTCAATCGTGAACTCGCGGACGGACACTTCGACATGGTGCGTATGCGGCGCGGCGGTGTGAGCGCGCAGTTCTTTGCCGTCTGGATTGACCCGCGTTATTACGGCACGGGCGGCGCAACCGCGATTGCTCGCGCCGACATTCAAATCGCGGCGGTGCATCGTCTCGTTGATAGTGATTCCGATGCGTGGACGCTGGCGACATGTGCCGCCGATGTGCGTCAAGCTAAAGCGCAAGGCAAGTGCGCCGCACTGCTCGGACTCGAAGGCGGCTATGCGATTGATAATAAACTGGAGAACGTCGAACGCTATTTCGGTATGGGCGTGCGTTATATGTCCGCGACGTGGACGCACAGCACCGATTGGGCGGGGACTTCAAACGACGGCACAGGGCGCGGGCGCGGCTTAAACGATTTCGGCAAAGATGTGATTCGAGAGATGAATTGTTTGGGGATGACGGTTGATGTCTCACACGTTTCCGATAAAACTTTTTGGGACATCATCGCCGCTTCGCGCAAACCCGTCATCGCTTCACACTCGAATGCACGCGCTCTGGCGAACGTGCGCCGCAACCTGAGCGACGACATGATACAGGCGATTGCCGAATCAAACGGCGTCGTGTGCGTCGTGTTCTATCCGGCGTTTCTCGATACGGAATGGAACGTTTTGAAGGAAGCCGCGCAGGTCGAACCCGAAACTTTACAGGCACTCAAGCACGCCCGCGAAACATCGTCCGGCGACGCGGTGCGTGAACGCCTCGCACTTGAACGAGTGTATGAGGCGGCTTATAAACGATTGCCGCCCGTTTCCGTGTCGCGCGTCGTTGACCACATCGAACACATCGCAAATCTTGTCGGCATAAATCACGTCGGCTTGGGTTCGGACTTCGACGGCATTCAGGCGACGCCGCACGACCTCACATCAATCGCCGATTACCCGAACATCACACGCGAACTTTTGCGGCGCGGTTTTACGGAGGACGACATCGCAAAAATTCTCGGCGGAAACGTATTGCGCGTGATGGAAGCTAACGAAAAATCTTGATTCATCGGCTCATCGGTTCATTGACTCAATGACTCATGGAGTCATCTTTTGTTCTCCATTGAATCAATGATTAAATGATTCGATGAATCAATCTTCCCTGTCTCGCTTCGGTTTTCACGCACCGATTGCGGGCGGCTTGCACAACGCGCTTCTGAAATCGCACGAACTCGGATGCAATGCCGTTCAAATCTTTTCACGCAACCCGCGCGGGTGGACGGCGAAGCCTCTGGTTGATGAAGAAGTCGCGCGCTTTCAAGCGGTTCGTGCGGAAACGAACATCTCGCCCGTCGTGATACACGCTTGCTATCTCGCTAATCTCGCTGCCGCAGACCTTGTGATACTTGAAAAGTCGCGCCTCGCGTTTCGTGAAGAAGTCGAACGCGCGCTTAAACTCGAAGCCGATTATCTCGTCGTTCATCCGGGCAGCGCGAAGGGTTCATGCGCGGACGAAGGTGTGCGGACGTGCGCCGAAACCTTGCGCGTCGCGTGTCGTGATTCAGAGTTGAAAAATCTTCGCATCCTCATCGAGAACACCGCCGGACAGGGCGAGTGCATCGGGCATCGCTTTGAACATTTGCGCGACATCATCGCTTTGTGTCCCGACTTGAATTTGGGAGTTTGCTTCGATACCGCCCACGCCTTCGCCGCCGGATATGATTTGCGCGAACAAGACGGATTGAGCGCGACCTTTGAACAACTCGATTCATGCGTCGGCACAAGCAACATTCCCGTCGTGCATTTCAACGATTCAAAAACCGCGTTCGCTTCGCGCGTTGACCGTCACGCCAACATCGGGGCGGGCGAAATCGGTGATGAAGCGATGCGCCGTATCGCTTCGTCCGCGAAACTCAAGCACGTCGCTTTTCTGCTGGAAACGCCGCACGAACCGTGCGAAGACTTTATGCGTGACATCGCCGCTTTACGGTCGTTCATCGAACGAGATTGAAATCGTCACCGCTCTCAATCGTAATTTACATTGTAAGCGGCAAGCGTCGTTTGATTGAGCAAAATCGCTGACTTCCCGTTGCTGTGAACATTTCGTGAAGTTTTCGTCCTCCCCGCTTGACACTTTGATACGCCCGCTTTATCTTTCACCGCACATCGTTAGCTTCTGGAATGCCTTCGTGAGTGTCACTTTCACAACGTCATTCCGACTTCGTAGAAGACATGCCTAAGCTTCCCGCTTGCGTCCGTCTTCAGTAATTTACAACCGCATCGTTCTCTCTGTTTTGCGACAATTTTTTTGACGCTTAGACATAATCGCCGCGTAGTTCTCAAGCTTTTGGCGCGCGTGTCGAACTGCTTAACGCCTTGTTTGATTGCCGAAACCTGACATAAGGCACGGTATGTATTAAAGGGCGAAAAGAGAGGCTCAAGAAAATCTGTCGGTTGCGCCCGGAAATCTGCTGTCACATTGCGCGGTGATCACCTTGTTTTCTCGTCGGCTTTCGCTCGCGCGTTTCTCAAACTCCATTACGGTTCGCTTCTATCTTTAGAAAGGGATTTCTTATATGCCTCGTCTCTCCTCGAAGGGCAACAATGCGCGCCTTCTTTGCCTCTCCCAACCGACGCGACGCGCAATTCGGCTTCTCAGCTTAACGCTTCTCATCGTCTTCACACTCGGCTTCGTTTCCTTCACCGTCCGCACCCGCGCCCAAAGCGGCGGCGCACCCGCCAACGACAATTTCGCCAACGCGCAAGCGGTGCAAGGCACGATTGATGACGGCGGGGTTTTCAGTGGCATGACGACAGGCACCAACGTCGGCGCGACCGCCGAGAACGGTGAACCCGTTCACGCCTGTGAGGGTTGCCAACCGCGCACCGACCCGGCGAGCGGTGCTTCCGTGTGGTACGCCTTCACGGCTCCATTTAGTGGGCGGGCGACGTTCAATAATTTCGACGCAACACGACCCGGCAACAGCGGTTTCGACAGCGTGATGGCGGTCTATCAAGGCTCCAGCGTTGACGCGCTGACAGTTCTCGATAGTAATGACGATGCTTGTCAAGGATGCGGCGTGTACAGCGAAGTTAAATTCGCCGCCGTCGCTAATCAAACATACTACATCGCGGTTGATGGGCTTAGTCCCAGTAACCGTGGCAGCATCAAACTTAACTATAATTTGACTCCTGTTCCGCCGCCGCCCGCCAACGACAACTTCGCCGACGCGCAAGACATCAGCGGCACCCCATCGGTCGAAGGCACGAACGACGGCGCGACGTTGGAAGCGGGTGAAGCTAAAGTCTATTCGTATGCGACCGGCGCGACCGTCTGGTACAACTGGACGCCTCCCTCGGACGGCGAGTATGTCTTCAACACATACGACAGTAGTTTCGATACCATTCTCGGCATCTATACCGGCGATAGCGTCTCGGCACGCACTCGCATCATTCGCAACAACGACGACGATGCCTGTGAATGTCCCCAAAGCAGCGTGCGGTTTTTAGCAACCGCGAACACGACTTATCGCATTGTGGTTGATGGTGCAAACGGCGAGTTCGGCAACTTCAATCTCAACTGGCAGGCTTATGTCGCCCCGGAGCCACCGGCGAACGACGACTTCATCAATGCTTTAGAATTAGCACCGGAAGGCGGGGCGTTGAATGGTCTTTCCAATGTCAATGCGACGAAGGAATCGGGCGAACCCGACCACGCCGGTGACAGTGGCGGCGTCTCCGTTTGGTTCAAGTGGACGGCTCCCGAAAGCGCGAACGCCGTGACCTTCGACAGTTTCGGCAGCGACATCGACACCACGCTCGGAGTTTATACCGCCAACGATCCCGCCGTTCCAACGGTGGACATGCTGACGGAGAGTGCCAGCAACGACGACACGGATGGCAGCCAAAGCAAAGTTGAGTTCGGCGTCACGCCCGGCACGACCTACTTCATCGCAGTTGATGAATACAGTGGCGATAATTCGGGTAGTATCTCGCTCAACTGGAGTCCGCTCACCGTCGCGCCGCCCGCCAACGACAATTTCGCTGCCGCGCAGGTTATCAACGGCACGGGAAGCGGCGAGACGCCCATCACGGGCAATAATAAATACGCGACAAAGGAAACGGGCGAGCCTGACCACGCCAAGCAAACCGGC
>JBGTMR010000141.1:0-4267 GCA_041743485.1 Pyrinomonadaceae bacterium | reverse complement strand
CGCGCGGCGAGCATTGGTGTCAAGGTAAAGGAGACGAGAAGGGAAACCAGAATCGCCGCGGTTGAGGTCAAGCCGAACGACGACATGAAACGCCCTACGATACCGCCCATAAAGCCTACGGGAAGGAAAACCGCAACGAGTGAAAGAGTGGTTGCTAAAACCGCCAAGCCAATTTCCTTTGTTCCTTCGACTGCTGCTTGAAATGGGTGCATACCCTTTTCTTCCACAAAACGATAGATGTTTTCAAGCACCACAATCGCATCGTCAATTACGATGCCGACCATGAGGGTTAAGGCGAGCATCGTCATCTGATTGAGCGTGTAGCCGAAGGCGGCGATGGCGGCAAAGGCGGCGATAATGGAAACCGGAATCGCAAGGGCAGCGATGATGGTCGAGCGCACATTCCACAAAAACAGAAACACAATCACGGCGGCGAGTATGCCGCCGACGATAAGATGTTCTTCGATGGCGTGAAGCGAGTTTTCGATAAACTCCGATTGGTCGCGCGTGACGATGACGGTCATGTCTTTCGGCAGAGTCGGAATGATTCCCGCCATGCGCGACTTAACGCCTTCAATGACTTTAATGGTGTTGACGCCGGATTGCTTGCGAACCGCGACGGACACCGCCGGATTGCCGTTGAGCGATACCGCCGAACCCGGTTCGACGCCGCCGTCAACCACGCGCCCTATGTCGCTCACGCGCACTTGATAACCGTTGCGTTCGGCGACGAGTATGTCACCGAAATCTTCGACGTTCTCGACTTTGGAAAGCGTGCGAAGCGAAATGCTTTTTGCTCCTTCGTTAATGCTCCCGCCGGGACTCTCTAAGTTTTGCGCGCTGACGGCGGTGCTGACTTCGGTGATGGAAAGGTTATAAGCGCGAAGACGTTCGGGGTTAACGTAAATCTGAATTTCGCGCAGACGCTCGCCGTAAATTACGACTTCGCCGACGCCATCCACAGATTCGATTTTCTCACGAATCTGCTTATCCGCGATGTTTGTCAATTCGACGCTCGACAGCGGCGCGCTGATGGAATAAAGAATGACGGGAGCGGAATCGGGGTCTTGTTTCCGAACGATGGGCGGGTCGGCGGTGTCGGGTAGATCGGATAAAACGGTGCTGACTTTATCGCGCACTTCCTGCGTCGCAAGGTCGGGGTCTTTATCCAGGTTGAAGGTGATATTGACGGAAGATCGCCCTTGCGAGGAAGTCGAACGCAGTTCGTCTATGCCGGTCACGGTATTGACCGCGCCTTCTATAATGTCCGTGATTTCGGTTTCGATTTCCTGCGGGGCGGCACCCAGATTGGAAGTCGAAACGGAAACGACGGGAAGGTCTATACGCGGGAAACGGTCAACGCCGAGTGTGAAGAACGCGAACCCGCCGACGACGGTTAAGACCAGAATCAACACAGTCGCAAAGACCGGACGACGGACACATAGTTCAGCTAGTTTTTGCATCGCTTAGATAATCCTCTGACAACTCCGTTTCGCACAAGAGAGCCGCCGCCTTCGTCGCTTGGTGAACAGGGATTTGCACCTTATTTATAAACCTGATTTGCAAGTGTGGTGATGTTTGCCTTGACACAGGGAAGCACACCTTTATAACTCGCGTGGCAATCAACAAGCACACTAACGGGTTAGCGGCGAAGTATCGGCAACCAATTTGCGACGGCTGAAAAAACAATATGAACCATGCTTTAACCGAAGAAGATTGGCTAACGGCGCGCACGCGAACTCTGCGCGATTTTTTCAAATTAAACGAAGATGATTCTTTGATTACCACGGAAGACGATGAGAGGCGGCTTGAGGTTACAAGAAAATCCGCGTCTTATCTCGAAAGTTTCAATCTCGAATGGCACGCTCCTCCGTCCGACAACCTTTTGCCGCTAAACGACGCATACTTCGCACGCATGTATCCGAATGCACGCTGCGACTTCACGCATGACACATAACTTGTGTTATCGGACGGAAACACAGTTTTGCTTTTGCCGATGTTGTCACTTGTACAAATCGGATATTGACGCGCTCTTTACAGACATCTCCGATTTGTTCCCGCGTGTGACTACCGGCTAAACGGTGCTTAAACATAGAGTCGCACTGGTTCGTGTTTGAGCATCTTCGTCTGAACTTCGGTTGAAATATTTTGCCCTCGCTCGTAACGGGTGCATGATATATTCAACCCTGCGTTTGAAGCACCACATCATGAAGTGCGCGAAGGTAAAGGTGGGAAGTAGGAAATGAATCGGATCGTTCTCCTTCCGCCTTCTACCTCCTATCTCTTGCTGTTTTGATTTGGCGCGAGTGTGCCGCAAATCAACGCTTACTTTTGCAAGAAATCTGAATTATCCATCCAACGTGAAGGAGTAGTCATGATCACTGCCGAACCAATCACGCGACAATCCGAAATCGTCCGCAAGCACAAAGAGTTTCTCTTCCCCGCCGTCGCCACTTACTACCAAGAACCGCTCGCGCTCGTGCGCGGCGAAGGCGCATATGTGTGGGACGACAAGGGCGACAAGTATCTTGATTGTTTCGGCGGCGTCTTGACCGTCAGCATCGGACACGCGAACCCGAAAGTGACCGAAGCCGTTATCGAACAAACCCGAAAACTTCAACACACGTCGGCACTCTATGCCAATGAACCGCAAGGGCAACTCGCCGAAAAGCTTTATCAAATCACGCCCGGACGCTTGAAGAAATCCTTCTTCACCGGCAGCGGCACGGAAGCCGACGACACGGCGATTATGGCGGCGAAGCTGTACACAGGGCGACAGGAAATCGTCGTCCTGCGCCACAGTTATTCTGGACGCTCGGCGACGGCTTTATCTGCTTCGGGACATTCGACGTGGCGACCGCTCCCCGCACAAGTCGCCGGAATCGTCCATGCACGCGCGCCGTATTGTTACCGCTGCCCGCTCAAGCTCGATTACCCGTCGTGCGGTCTTGCCTGCGCCGAAGACATCGAAGAATTGATTATGACGACGACGACCGGCGAAATCGCGGCGTTCATGGCTGAACCGATTTTGGGCGTCGGCGGCTTCATCGTTCCGCCGCCCGGTTATTTTGAACGCGCCGTCGAAATCGCGCGCAAGCACGGCGGCTTGTTCATTGCGGACGAAGTGCAAACCGGATGGGGGCGCACAGGGGATAAATGGTTCGGCATCGAGCATTGGGATGTCGAGCCTGACATCATGACTTCGGCGAAAGGCTTGGGTAACGGCGTTCCTATCGGTTGGACGATAGCGACGCCGGAAGTCGCCGACAGTTTTCCCGGTCTGACCTTTGCTACCTTCGGCGGCAACCCCGTCTCGACCACCGCCGCGCTCGCCGTCATTCGCACGATTGAAGAAGAAGATTTGCGGACGAACGCGGCGCAGGTCGGCGCATACTTGCGCGCCGGATTTGAAACTTTGAAAGAGAAATACCCGATTATCGGCGACGTGCGCGGGATGGGTTTGATGCAGGCGTTAGAGTTCGTCAAAGACCGCGAAACGAAAGAGCCGCACCCGCAAGCCGTCTTGAAGATTTTTGAAGAAACGAAGAAGCGCGGCGTCCTCATCGGCAAAGGCGGGCTTTACGGTAACGTGATTCGCACCGGCATGATGCTCAACTCGACGAAGGACAATGTTGATGAGTTGATTGCCGCGCTTGATGTAAGTCTAGATTCTTTATGAACTGCATAAGGAGCCAGTGATATGAATAAGGTTTATTTGCTAATGCACGTTCATGTGATTTCCGAAGAAGATAGTGAAGACATGAAAATCATTGGGATTTATTCGACAAAAACACTTGCGGAAGAAGCCGTCGAGCGAAAGAAACTTTTTGAGGGGTTTCGTGATTTTCCCAATGAATTTGAGATTGCCGGATATGAGCTAGATAGAGATTATTGGAGCGAAGGGTTTATTACGGTCTAGGAAACTCTCTGCTCATAATGAGAAATGACTTCTCGTGTCCTTTGTAGTTCATATAAATCATGAAAACTCTTATCCGTAACGGTCGCATCGTCACCGCAGTTGATGATTACAAAGCCGACATCCTTATTGAAGATGAACTTATCTCTGTCATCGGCGCGAAGTTGGAGATGGAAGCCGACCGTGTGATTGATGCGGCGGGCAAGCTGGTGATTCCCGGCGGCATTGACCCGCACACCCACATGGAGTTGCCGTTTGGCGGAACATCTTCGTCCGACGATTTTTTCACCGGCACACGCGCCGCCGCGTTTGGCGGGACGACGACGATTATTGATTTCGCGGTGCAGACCA
>JBGTMR010000140.1:0-1946 GCA_041743485.1 Pyrinomonadaceae bacterium | reverse complement strand
TCGGCGGTCGGACGTTCGTTGCGACGCGCGAAGATGATAGCTCCGGCAAGCGGTGTTTCACTCAAAGGTGTTTGAAGGCGGCACGCTTCGGGGTTTGGCGCACTCTCAAGCGCGGCGTCGGGTGCGAGAATGCGAACCTGTCCGGTGAGGGAAACGAGTGGTGTGAGCGGGAGTTCGAGTCCGGTGATGTCCGCGCCTTTGACGACGATGCGGCGCGGCGGGGAAGTCAAGCCTTCGTCCGTATCGTCACGCGCATAACGGCGGGCGAGAATGCGATATGTGCCGTCGGGGACGGCATCGAGAGAGTAGCCGCGTTCGGTGTTGCGCGAATCAACGAACGCAGTGGTCTCGGTGATGCCCGTCGCGGCGTTGACGAGAGAGACGGTGACGGCGGTGTTGCCTTCGCCCGATGCCGCGCCAATCAGTTTGCCGCTGACGGTATGCCCGCGTGTGCCGCGATATGTAATGTCAATCCCGCTTGCTTCCGCACCGCCACGCGCGATGACGGGCAACGCCGTGTCGCTGGTCGCGGACGGATGGTAGGTTGGAGCGTCGCCGTCGTAAGCCGCGACGCGCGGATAGCTGTATAGGTTGCCGCGTCCGGCGGAGACGAGATAAGTTCCGGGTTCGATGCCGAAGATGCGATAAATTCCACGGTCATCGGTCGCGCGTTCGCGTGAATATGGTTGACGGGGGATGCGGTTTTCGGCGTCGCGCGTCATGATGGCGCGGACGGCAACACCGACGACGGGCGCGCCCGTGCTGTCCGTGACTCTGCCGGTGATGACCGCGCCTTTGGCGAGTGTGAATGTGATTCCCGTGTCGCCGCGACGATAATAACGTGGTTCACGATTCGGGTTGTTCGGGTCGGGCGAGGGAACGTAACCGGGCGCGCTGGCATTGAGCGTGTATGCTCCGGCGTCCAAGTCTGTGACGACGAACTGACCGTCATCATTTGTTCCGGCGGTGCGATTGCCGCCCGCGTCGGGTGCGGCGACGGCGCGGATGTTGATGACTGCTCCGGCAATCGGTCGCCCGTCTTCCGCGACGACGCGCCCGGACATGGTGGCGGCAGGGCGCGTTAAATCTTGGGCGTGAATGTTGATGAGCGATGACGAAGCGAACCCGAATAAGGTGAAGACTGAAACGATGAACGCGATGCGGGGGCGAGGGAGATTCATTGGTTCGTCACTCCTTGAATCGGTTCTCCCTGCGGCTTCGGTGTCAGGTCGAGCGTCAAAGCGATTTGCGTGTCGCCTGTTGTGCCGGAAACGGAAACGGTTTGACGCACGGGCGGCGTTTGAAACGGCGGTCTGCCGGGTGAGGGCGGAGCATAGACGCTCAACGTGATTTCGTATTCGCCCGCCGCGAGATTCTCAATCCGAAAGCGACGGTTGACATCAACGCGCGTCGGCTGATAGCCGCCGGATGAAAGCCTGTTTTCATCGGTGCGGCGGGCGTGAACCTGCATTGTGGCATCAGTTGGCAATTCGCCTATGACGTTGACCGTGCCGCGCACGACGCTTGTTCCGTAAGCGACGACGATGCGTATGTCGTTGATGACTTCGCCCGCTTTGACTTCGATGCCGCGTTCGGTGATGGGAACGCCGCCGCGCTCAAGCCGCAAAAAGGAAATGCCGCCGGGAAGCGGGGAGTTCAAGTAGAGGCGCGTCGTGCCGGGACGCAAGCCGCCGATGCGGAACGCGCCGTCCGCCGCGACAGGCGAAGTCAGGTTGCGCGGCGTTCGCAAGTTCCCCTGCGCGGTGTCGTCGGCGTTGATTTGAAGTTGTGAGAGTTTGGCAAACGCCGCTTTGTTGGTCGCGTCTTCAAGCGTGACGTAACCGCCGATTGACGCTCCGGCGTGCATCTTGACTTCAAGGTTTTTAACATCGGCATCTTTGATTTCAAACGTCGTCAAGTCGCCGTACTGTTCGTTCGTACCTTCA
>JBGTMR010000139.1:0-1990 GCA_041743485.1 Pyrinomonadaceae bacterium | reverse complement strand
GACTGGGTAATTTCCGACATCGCTCCCAGCGATGAATCGCTGGGCTATTGTCAGTTAGTCCCTACGGGACTTTTGCAAGAGGTCTATTGAGCTTTGTAGCTGCGGCAGCAGCGACAAGACGGTAGCCCACAGTGAAGGCGTGAGCCGTAACTGTGGGTTGAAAGTAAAGAAAGATTTGCAAGCTACGGCAGTAGCGAAAGAAATCGCTTTATCCTCGCGTGACACGAGTTTCTGTCGCTACTGCCGTAGCTTGAATCTTAATCTTGCATCTTGACCCACAGCTACACTCCGCGCTTTGCGCTTCGTTTGCAGTGGGCTACCTTCTTGTCGCTGCTCCCGCAGCTAATTTTCCTTCATGGCTTGCGATGGACGGACGCGGGCGGCGGCGTGAGCCGGATAGAGCGTCGCCAGAAGGCTGACGATAAAGGCGATGCCGACGGCGAGCAGAACATCTGTGAAGCGCGGGGTGAGCGGAATATAAGCAATCGAATAGACATCGGCGGGCAGACTGACGAGTCGAAAGCGGTTTGCCGTCCAACATGACACCAGACCTAAGCCCGCGCCGAAGCCCGCGCCCGTCGCACCGAGCAGACTGCCTTCAATGATGAAGATGAGCATGATGCTTGCAGTGCGCGCTCCCATTGCGCGCAGGATGGCGATGTGTGAACGACGTTCGACGATGAGCAACGTCAGTGTCGTCAAGATGTTTAAGGTGGCGATGAACGTGATAAGCGTGATGATGAACGCGACGGTGCGGCGTTCGAGTTCGAGGGCGGCGAAAAGTCCGGCGTTCGCCTTTTGCCACGTCACGATGTCGAATCCTACCGGACTTGCTTCTTCGGCTGCGGCGCGGATAAGCGCGGCGAGTCGCGGCGCATCGTCCAAGTCATCGAGTTCAACGCTGATAATGGACGGCGCGCCGTCCGCGTCACCGTCGAGACGCGCGGCACTGTTGAGCGGGGCGTAAATCCACGCCGCATCATATTCATGTAATCCCGCGCTAAAAATTCCGATGATGCGCGCGGCTTGCGTGCGCGTCGCAAACGGCAAAGCGTAAGGCAGTGCGTCGCTTTGATTGCCGACGCTTGTTTGATTGCCGATGTTTGGGGATGCCGATGATGCCGCGATGAAATATGCTTCATCACCGACTCGCAAATCCATTTGCGCGGCGAGTTCCGCCCCGATGACGACGGGCATCGCATCGCCGATTCCACTGAAGATTTCAGCCGATAAAGTTCCACTCGTACCCGCGATGAGCGTGCGCCGCAATTCTTCCATTGTCGAGTTGTCATTCGGTGCGACGCCCCGCAGGATTGTGTAAGTCGCGTGTCCGCCACCCGCGACGATGAGCGCGCCCGTGTACGTCGTCGGTCGGGCATCGCGCACGCCTTCGACGGAACGCACACGCGCGACGACGTTTTGCCAATCGCTGATTCCCGCCGCCCCCTGTGTGGTCAAGGTCAGGTGCGCCGTGCCGCGTAAAATCTTGTCCTGAAGTTCGCCACGAAAACCGTTCGCCGTCGCCGTCGCCACAATCAACGCCGCGACGCCGCACGCGATGCCAAGCACGGCGGCAAAAGCCGTGACACGCGCGACGCGCCGCCGCTTGCCGGAACGCAGGTAACGCAGAGCGAGAAAGATTTCGTAAGGCAGGTGAAGCAAAGTCGAAAGTTGAAAGTCGAAGGGTGAAAGTTAAAACAACAATCGGCATTCTACTTTGTTCCGGTCTGAGCTTTCTCTTTTCCCTCTTAGTTTTTACTTTGTTTCAAGGAAGAGAAAACCAATGTGTGATGAACGCGAGACACGCGAACGCGACGACAATCAGCCACCATCGAAAGCGACGGCGCAGGGTCGAAACGTAAATTAAAATGACGAGCGGATAGACAGGAAGCATCTCACTCGCGTAAGTCTGATTTTTAATGATGGAGAGCGCGACGACGTGCGCGAGGATGACGGCGAGAAATACGAGTTGCACACTGATGTTGATACG
>JBGTMR010000138.1:0-16503 GCA_041743485.1 Pyrinomonadaceae bacterium | reverse complement strand
ACATCGAAGGCTTCATGGACGGCTATCATCGTTCGCCCGACATCGTGTTTGTTTCCGGCGACAACGTAACGCGCGGTTGGGCGACGGTGCTTGAAAGGTACAAACGCAATTACGACACGAAAGAAAAAATGGGGACGCTCGCCTTCAACGATTTGGAAATCAAACCGCTCGACACCAACCACGCCACCGCCCTCGGACGCTGGCAACTGACGCGCACGGGTGAAACCGAACCGTTCGCCAAAGGACGCTTCACCTTGATTTTCCTTCGCACCCCGCAGGGTTGGCGCATCATGCACGACCACACTTCTTCGGCGGCAAACTGACTCGCGCCGCGCCTTTTTTCGGAGAGGCAATGATTGGAAGGTCGAAGCATCAAGAGGTTGAAATCGGTTAGAGCTAAACCACAACATAGCCGCTTGAAATAGTGCTTGACATACAAGTAATGGATTATCTAAAATCCCCTTCAACACTGGAAGGGAGGTGATCCAAAGTCTATATGAGTAGTAACAATAATCACAGTGAGGTGGCTGAAGCCTGATAAGCCTCAATCGGTGCAATCAAGAGATCATCTCCTTAAACAAGAGAGACTCCGATTGAGGCGGCACCGCACCAAAGTTAGTGAGCGGTCGGACGGCTAGTCCCATCAGTTCACCGAAATAAAGAGCCTGATTGAATCCAAAAATTCAATCAGGCTCTCTGGTTTTTACGGGTAAAGTTTGGGCGTTGAAATTCGCCGCGAAAGTTTTAAGGTCGCGTCGCCGGACGCACGGGCGCGGTAGTTGATGGTCGTGTCGCAGGTTGCGCGCCGGGAACAACTTCGGTGGTCGTCGTGGTGGAAGTCGCGGGTGACGAAGTTGGTGATGATGTCGTTGTTGTCACGCGGTCGGACGGCAGTAAGCGTGACGGGTCGGGGGCGTCCGGCGAGGTATGAGTGTGAACGGCTTTCCACACGCCGCCGACGCGCTCGAAGGCGATGGTCATGCGTCCGGTCGCGGCTTCGCCCGCGCCATTGACCGTTTGTTCTTGCGTCCATAAACACGAAACGATTGCGCCGTCGCGTCCGAGCATCGTGACGTTGACATCGCGCACGTCGAGACGCACATCCGTCGCTTTGGCGTAAATCTGTTCGCGCGTCGAACGGTAATTGCTCGCGCCGCGTGTCGTCGTGCCGTTGTTGTTAAAGACGATGAGTTGCGGCGAGTCGGTATAAACCTTCATCACTTCGCCAATGTCGGAAGCACGTATGCCGTCAAGGACTTTATCGAACGCCGCGCGAACGGCAACAGTCGCCGCGTTGGGTTTAGCAACCGTCGTGGTAGTCGTCGTTTGTGTACGTCGCGTGCGTGAAGGCGAGGCAGTTTCGACCGTCGTTGTCGTGGTGCTTTGAGTCGTCGGTGTCGTGCTTTGAGTCGTAGTGGTTGTCGCGCGTGACGGGCGCGTCGTTTGGGCTTGCGTGTGAACCGCGATAGCGCACAGGGCGATTGCGAGAGTTAAAGATTTGCGGAGCATAAATAATTCCTTAGCTGTGTGAAAAATCATATTTGAACATATTTGAAATTGGGTGCTTCAATTTACGATGACGGTTAAATCAAACTTGTTGCATCGCGCAAACGCTTGATTGTGCGTTCGCGCCCGATGGATTCAAAGACGTGGAACATCGAAGCACCGACGGCTTGCCCTGTCAGAGCGGTACGCGCGGCGTTGGCGATAACGCCGACTTTAACGTCATGTTGTTCGCAAAATTCGCGCATCGCCGCTTCCGTCGCATCGTGTGTGAACGGCTCAATGCCGGAAAACTTTTCCGCGAGGGCGGGAAGCAGTTCACGTAGTCGTTCATCTTTCTTCAAGTTCTTTTTAATCGCCGCGTCGTCGAACGGAAAATCGTCGGCAAAATACGCGCGCCCTTGCCCGCTGAAATCCTTGAGCGTGTAAAAGCGTTCGCGTATCAGATTGACGGTCGCTTCAAACCACGCGCGACGTTCGCCTGCGTATTCATCACGCCACAAGCCCGCGCTTTCAAGTTCGTTTTGAAGGTGCGGCAGCAAGTTTTCAAACGGCATCGTGCGTATGTATTCGGCGTTGATAAACTGCGCTTTCTGGTCAGTCCACAGGCGCGCATCGGTTTCCGAAAAATTAAAGACGGCGTTTGAACGGTGTATGTGTTCGAGTGAAAATTGTTTGACGAGTTCATCGAGGGTGAAAATTTCCTGCTCGTCCGAAGGCGACCACCCGATAAGAACCAGCGCATTCATAAAAGCTTCGGGCAGAAACCCCTTGTCGCGGTAAGTCGTCAAAGATACGACTTCGCCGTGTTTGCGTTTCGAGAGTTTGGCTTTGTTGGGGGCGAGTATGAGCGGGAGATGGGCGAAGCGCGGGACGTTTGTTTCAAGTGCTTTGTAAATCAGAATTTGTTTGTGCGTGTTGGTGAGATGGTCTTGCCCGCGTATGACGTGCGTGATGTTCATCGCCATGTCGTCGCACACGACGGACAAATTATAAAGCGGATGCCCGTCGGAGCGAAGCAGCACGAGGTCTTCGATTTCAGAATAATCTCGCGTTTGTTCGCCGTACACGAGGTCTTCAAAATGCGAAGTTCCATTAACCGGAACTTTCAAACGCACGGCGAACGGTTCGCCGTCGGCGGCGCGGCGGTCGGATTCTTCGGTCGTCAAATCGCGGCACGCATTGGCGCGATGGTCTATGCCTTCGGCGTGGTCGCGGCGGGCGCGTTCCGCGATGTCCTGTTTGACCTGTCCGTCGGCGTGTTCTTCTTTCGGCGTGAAATCACGGTAGGCTTTGCCGTTTGCGATTAAACGAAGCGCGGCGTCGCGGTGATTCGTGGCGTTCGCGGATTGAAAAACGGGTTCCTCGTCGAAGTCGAGACCGAGCCAATCCAAGCCTTCAAAAATCGAGCGCGTAGATTCTTCGGTTGAGCGCGCGAGGTCTGTGTCTTCGATGCGGACGAGGAATTTGCCGCCCGTTTTTCGCGCGAAAAGAAAATTGAACAGAGCGGTGCGGGCTGCCCCGATGTGTAGATAGCCGGTCGGTGAAGGAGCGAAACGAACGCGAACAGTCATAAAAGTAAAGTGGTCAGTGGTTGAAGTAGTCAGTGGTCGGTAGCCAGTGGTCAGAAAATCAAAGTGGTCAGTGAATAGTGGTCAGTAAAAACAAGAACGCTGTTTTTGCTGTCTTTCACTGACCACTGACCACTGACCACCGGGTAACGGAGATGACAGGATTCGAACCTGTGAAGGACTTTCGCCCTTAACGGTTTAGCAAACCGCCGCTATCGTCCACTCAGCCACATCTCCACAAGAGAACTTAAAGCAGGAGCAATTCTAAACGACGAACGCGGTTTGTCAAGCGACGCATCGAAAGCCGAGTTTTCTTCCGGGTGCTTTGACAACGTGTGCGCGTTCAGGCTTAACATGAGTGTCATGCGTCAAGCTTTACACTCAAATTGATTTCACGTTCAGTGGAAAGCAGTGGACATAAGTAGATGTTATGACATTGACACGACGAAGATTTTTAACCGCTGCGGCGGCGACTGCCGTTGTCGGTGCGTGTGCGGCGACGGCGCACGCGACGCTTATCGCGCCGTTTGATTATGAACTGACGGGGCGCGATGTGTTCATCAAAAACTTGCCGCCCGCGTTCGACGGCTTTCGCATCACGCAAGTCACGGACATTCATCACAGTTCGTTAGTCCCGCTCGAAGAGGTGCGGCGCGTCGTCGAAATCGCACGCGACACTGCTCCCGATATGTTCGCTCTGACAGGCGATTTTACGACCGATGATAAACACGAACGATTGCTTGAGCCGTGCGCCGAACTGCTTTCGACGCTTGCCGCCCCGTGCGGCGTGTGGGCGGTGACGGGGAATCACGACCACACGGACGACCCGCAGCGCGTGGTTGAGACGCTTCGTCGTCATCACATCGAAGTCTTGTTCAATCAGAACTCGCGCCTGACGCATAAAGGCGACACGCTTCAACTCGCGGGCATCGGGGATCATTCATGGGCGGCGACGGATTGGGTAAAGGCGCGTCGCGGCTTAGATTTCGCACGTCCCGCCGTTTTACTCTCACACCAACCGCGAGTTTTCGATGAAGCGGAATCACGGGAATATGATTTGATTCTCGCCGGACACACGCACGGCGGGCAGGTAAGTTTGCCGCTCATCGGTGCGCCCGTGCGCTTTATGGAGCAGTTTCGTTATATCAGCGGATTGTTCAAACGCGGGCGCACACAACTTTACGTTTCGCGCGGTACAGGCGTCATCGGTTTGCCCGTGCGCTTTGGAGCGCGCCCGGAAATCGCGGTCATCCGATTGCGCGCGGGCAGTGTGGATTGATAATGCGTGTTGATTTGCGACAATAAGCCTTTGGTGTGTGATGCAAAACCGTCACGCTCAAGTTACAATGCGCGGCACTATGCAGCTACTACGCACCATTAACGAACCCGCAGATTTGCGCCGTCTGGAACTAAACCAACTGCCGCAAGTTGCCGCCGAAATCCGGCACTACATCATCGAAACCATGTCGCGCATCGGCGGTCACACAGGAGCTTCTCTCGGTGCGGTCGAACTCGCGGTCGCCATGCACTTCGCGTTCGACACGCCGCGTGACCGTCTCGTATGGGACGTGGGGCATCAGGCTTACGCGCACAAAATCCTGACCGGACGCCGCGATGTGTTTCCGACGATTAAGCAGTACGGCGGCATCAGTGGGTTTCTCAGACGCGACGAATCCGAATATGACACGTTCGGGGCGGGTCATGCTTCGACTTCGATTTCCGCCGCTTTAGGGATGGCAATCGCCCGCGACACGCGCGGTGAAAATCATCATGTTTGCGCGCTTATCGGTGATGCTTCACTGCCCGGCGGGATGGCGATGGAAGCGATAAATCAAGCCGGACACTTACGAACGCGGTTGATTGTTTTACTTAACGACAACGAGATGTCTATCGCTCCGGCGGTCGGGGCGTTGACCGGATACCTCAATCGCATACGCGAAGCCCAACCCTATCATCGTTTCAAAGACGAACTCGCGGAAACCTTGCGCGCGATACCGAGCATCGGCGGTCATCTTCACAATGCCGCGAAGACGGTTAAAGATGCGCTCGCGGCGGCGGTGCTGCCCGGCGCGCTCGTCAATGAACTCGGCTTCAAATACATAGGTTACGTTGACGGGCATGACACGAACGCCCTCGTCCATGCCTTGCGCGAAGCCCAAGCCGAAGACGGTCCGGTTGTCGTTCATGCCCTGACCGTCAAAGGCAAAGGATACGCTCCGGCGGAAAAGAATCGTTACAAGTGGCACGCTTCGGGTCCGTTCGATATAGCGACGGGCGCGGGAATTAAATCGAGTGCGCCGTCTGCGCCGACATATACTGCTGTGTTCGGCAAGACGATGTGCGAACTAATGGCGAAGGATGAACGAATCATCGCTTTAACCGCCGCGATGCCCGACGGGACGGGCGTTGACATGATTCTGGAAAAATACCCGAAACGCGCATTCGATGTCGGCATCGCCGAACAACACGCCGTGACGTTCTCGGCGGGCTTGGCGTGCGAAGGTTTGAAGCCTGTCGTCGCTATCTATTCGACGTTTCTCCAACGTGCGTTCGACCAGATTGTTCACGACGTGTGTTTGCAAAACTTGGATGTGACTTTCATGCTCGACCGCGCCGGACTTGTCGGCGGCGACGGGGCGACGCATCACGGGCTTTTAGACATCGCGTATTTGCGCGGCGTGCCGGACATCATCCTGATGTCGCCGAAAGACGAAGGCGAATTGCGCGACATGATGTTGACGGCGGTGGAACACAAAGGCGCGGTTGCCGTGCGTTACCCGCGCGGCAGCGGCATAGGTGCGGACGTGACACGCGCCCCCGAAATTCTGGAAATCGGAAAAGCGGAAATTATGCGTGACGCGATGGGCGAGGCGGGCGGTGAAATCGCCGTCGTCGCGTGCGGCTCAATGGTGCATCCGGCGAATGAAGCCGCCGCGCAACTCGCTAAAGACGGCATCGAAACCACAGTCATCAACGCACGTTTCATCAAGCCGCTCGATTCGGCTTTGTTGCTCGCACTCGCGCGCACGAAGCGTTTAATCGTGACGGTCGAAGAAGCGTATCTCGCGGGCGGGTTCGGCTCGGCGGTGCTTGAATTACTGGAGGAGAACGGTTTGCAAGACCGCGTGCGCGTCGTGCGAATGGGCGTGCCTGACCGCACGGTGACGCACGGTGACGCGAAATTGTTGTTAGCCAAATTCGGGTTGGACGCCGACGGTATCGCGGAGCGTGTGCGCGCCGAAGTCGAAGTTTTAGATGAACGCCGCGCACGCCACACACAGCCCGCTTCGAGTCATGCCGTGCGGCGCGGTTGAATCGTTTAGCGAATGAGTTAAGATGATGAGCGTCGCACGTTGAAATTTCAATGTACGACGCTCATTCGGCTTTTAACCTTCGATTGATTTTTACGAAGGCTTTAGTGTTCGAGTCGTCAACCCGAAACGCGACGACGGCATCAAAAGTTTCGCGTGATTGAACCCACTCCCCGAAAAATTTACGACGGTCAACATCATCAGGCGCATCGCTAAAATCAAATGACACACCCGCCATCCTCGAACGACAATCAAGATTACGCTTTGCCGTCGCATTTCTTTGACAGTGAAGCAACGCAAATCGCGCAACCCGTTAAGCCTTTGACCGCCGCCGTTGTTTCGGCGAAGGGCGAGCCTAAGCCCGTGCGCCGTTCGTGGATGCTCGGAGCGATTGCGGTTTCGGCTCTCGTCGGCAGCCTTGTGACCGTCGCGGCGGTCAGCTTTTATCAACGTCGGAGCGGTAACACGCCGAATCAACAGGCGACCACACCCGCCGCCGTCACCGCCCCGACGCCCGAACTCATCACGTTTCCGTCTCCTTCACCGGCAGCTTCACCGTCGAACATCGCCGTTTCGATGGATGAAATTGATGAGCCGGTAACTTCGCCGTCGCCGGATAACACCGCTGCTTCGCGTTCGACATTAACGGAAGCGCGTCGCACCGAACACACCGACAACAGTAACGCGGCGAACGACTCCGTTAAGAACGCGAAAGATAAAGCCGACGATAAAGACACCGCGCGTCGCACAACGACGACCACCGCCGAGAAACAACCGAAGAAAGATGAGAGCATCGCGGCGGACAAGAACGCCGAACGCGAAGCCGAAGAACGACGCGCCGCCGAGCGTGCGACCGCCGAACGTCTCGCCGCCGAACGCGCCGCCGCCCGTCGTGAAGAGGCAAAGCATTCAGCCAACGAAGACCGTGATGAAGAACCCCGCCCGCGCAAAGTCGGCAAGCGCGGTGACGATGCGAACAATGAGGACGAAGAACCCGTCGCCCCTCCGCAGAGACGTTCCGCCGACCGCCTCCGCCGCATCTTTGAAGGTGAGAGACGACCGCGCCAACGTCGCAACCAGCAAGAGGGAACTTCCGAACGTGTGCGCGGCATCTTTGAAGGTCAACCGCCTCGTTAAAGTAGAAAGTCGAAAGTCGAAGGGAGAAAGTAAAAACCAAATGCTTTCTCCTTATCTGCTTTCCATTCTTATGCTCTCTCCTGCTTCACTATCTGCTTTCCATTCTTATGCTCTCTCCTGCTTCACTTTCTCCCTTCGACTTTCGACTTTCTACTTTTTATGAAGGGTGAACGAATAGATAAATTGCTGGTTGAGCGCGGGCTTGCCGAATCGCGCACGCGGGCGCAGGCTTTGGTGATGGCGGGGCTGGTTCTCGTTGACGAGCGGCGCGTTGAAAAGCCTTCGGAGTTGACCAATCCCGATGCACAACTTCGCGTGCGCGGCACGGATGACCCGGCGTTCCGGTTTGTCGGGCGTGGAGCGTTGAAGTTGGATCACGCCCTCGATTCGTGGAACATTGATGCACATGGTGCGATGTGTCTCGACATCGGTGCTTCGACGGGTGGCTTCACGGATTGTCTTTTACAACGCGGGGCGCGTCGTGTCGTCGCGTTGGATGTCGGGCGCAATCAACTCGCTTATAAATTGCGCGTTGATGAGCGCGTCGAAGTGCGCGAAGAAACCAATGCGCGTCATCTCAAAATCGAAGACTTCGCGGAGTATGCGGATGGCTTCGCGCTCATCGTGATGGATGTTTCGTTTATCTCCGCGACGAAGATTTTCCCCGCTCTTATACCTTTGATGAAAACCGACGCGAGCCTTATCACGCTTATCAAACCGCAGTTTGAAGTCGGGCGCGGCGAAGTCGGCAAGGGCGGCATCGTCACCGATTCCAAACAACATGAGCGCGTCATCGCAGAGGTAAATCAGGCGGCGATGGATTTGGGTTTAGCGGTGCGCGCGGTGATTGATTCCCCTGTCACCGGAGCGGAAGGCAATAAAGAATTTCTCGCGTGGTATGGTAAGCGAGAGAACGCGAAGCAAGATTACGGCAAAGACATTGACGATAAATGAGTATCAGGCGTTTAAGCGAAAGTGCCGGGCTGACGCTTTTGCAGCGAAGCAAGACGCGGTACAAGCGCGACATCAAAATCAATTACGAAGGTGCGGCGCAAGATTGTCGAACGTGTTTGACGCCGGGTGCGTGCTGCACCGACGCGCATTTCGTCAACGTCCACATCACGCGGCTTGAAGCCGTAGCGATGCGCGAAACCTTAGAGCGCACGCCGCGTCTTGACGATGCCGCGCGCAATCGGATTTACATGCGGGCGCGGGCGACGGTCGAGCGTTACAATTTGCGCGTCACGCAGACGGAAACGAATTTTCGTCAAACATTCTCTTGCCCATTGTTTGAGCCGAACGTCGGTTGCGTCGTTCATGCCCGCGCCAAACCCGCGCCGTGCATTCAACATGCGTGCTATGAGAATTGGGAAGACTTGCCGCCCGTTGAGATGCAATGGCGCACCGAACACAACATCGAAGCTTTGAATGCGCGCGTTTATCAAACGGCGTGGGCATGGTTGAGCGTGCCTGTGTGGTTGACGCTGGTTGACCCGCACGGCGACGCATCGGAACTCGCGCAACTTGAAACGATGTGGCGCACGCGACGCGCTTCACGGAACGAACGCGGCAATGAATATGGTAATGCGGCGTATCGTCGCCAAACAGAGCGTCGCCGCTTGCCCGTGCTTCGTCGCGCATAACTTCGTTGACACTCCAGCCTTCGCGTCGTTATCATCCGGTCGTTCTTCGCAAAAGCCTATAAAGCACAAGTCACCAAACACAATCATTTCAGCCGTCGAACCAATCCCCACACTCGCGTTATTCGCGTGTGCCGATTGAAAATCCGTTCACGGCTCACCTTTTAACAATCAACGTCCGCCGATAAACCGCACCTTGTCAACTGTTATCAAATCAGTGGGTGTCACGGTCAAACCGCAGCAAGCGGAAACGCTGGCGACGGTGTGTCGTCTCGTCGAATGGCTCGACGCGCGCGGTTTGAAGTCGTTCGGGTGTCGCAATATCGAAGAATTGCAAATCAAAACCGAATGCGAACGCGGAGCGATGCGGATTGCCGCCGTCGAAGATTTTTCGCAAACCGTTGATGTGATGGTTGTGCTTGGCGGCGACGGGACGATGATTGCGACCGCGCGCACGCTCGGTTCACGCGAGATTCCCGTACTCGGAATCAACTTCGGGCGGCTCGGCTACCTGACGGAGTTTCGCACGGACGAAATGATTCCCGCCCTCGAATCCATAATTCGCGGTGATTATGAATTGAAGCCGCGCGTGATGTTCGACGCCGAAGTGTGGCGCGGAAGCGAGCGTATGTTGTGCGGGCGGATACTGAACGATGTCGTTATCAGCAAAGGCGCGCTTGCCCGCATCATCGAAATCGAAGGGAAGATGAACGACGATTTTATCGGTGTCTTTCGCGCCGACGGGCTTATCATTTCAACGCCGACGGGTTCGACCGCGTACAACTTATCGGCGGGCGGACCCTTAGTTTATCCGACGATGAACGCGATGGTTTTGACGCCGATATGCCCGCACACTTTATCGAATCGCCCGCTCGTGATACCGGATGATGCCGCCCTTGAAATCAAATTAAAAACGGCGACCGAAGAAGTGGCGATGACCCTTGACGGTCAAATCGGCTTCAGGCTCGAAGCCGACGACCGCATCGTTATTACTAAAAGCCGGACGCGGCTCAACCTTGTGCAACCGCCCGACGGTAATTACTTCGACGTGCTTCGCGGCAAACTTCGCTGGGGAGCGTGACGGGGCAAAGGTGAAAGTCGAAAATCGAAAGTCGAAATGTAAAGAAAGTTGTGACGGGTAATTAAAGTTTATGAATGATTCGATGAAGCGAGAAGATGATGACGAGGCGCGGGGCGGTGCGAATGCATCGCGCGATGCTTTTGAGCGCGAAGTGACGACGGATTTGGATGATGAAACTCCCGACCGCCCGCGCGGATTGGCTTTGCACACGCGGATTCTCATCGGTTTGCTCATCGGAATCGTCGCGGGCGTGATGGTCAATACGGTGGTGGGTGGCGATGATGCGCGCGTGGTGTGGGTTGTCAGTAACATCACCGAACCTATTGGTCAGCTTTTCCTAAGATTGTTATTGATGATTGTCGTGCCGCTCGTTTTTTCCGCCCTCGTCGTCGGTGTCGCGGGCATCGGTGACATACGCAAGCTGGGGCGCGTCGGTCTTAAATCTTTCATCTATACGTTTCTGATTTCCGGTGTGTCAGTCGTCATCGGTTTGACACTGGCGAACACGATTCGACCGGGCGAACGCATTGACCCCGCGACCCGCGCGCAAATCGAAGCCCGTTACAGTACCGATGCGACCCGGCGCGTTGCCGACGCGCAAAAGGCAGCCGCGACCACAGTTGATTCGCCGCTCATGCAAGTGGTGAAAACCGTCGTCCCGATGAACCCCATCACGGCGGTGGCGAGTGAGACGCCGAACATGCTGCACTTGATGTTCTTCGCGCTTATCTTGGGTGTCGCGGCGACGCTTGTGCCGACGCCGGTTGCCGCCCCCGTGATTCGCGGGCTTGAAGGCTTGTTTCAAATCTCGTCGAAAGTCATCGAAATCATTATGAAAATCGCGCCGTTCGCGGTCGCGTGTTTGCTGTTTAATAACACGGCGCGTTTCGGTTTAGACTTGCTCGCCGCGCTTGGATGGTTCGTCTTAACGGTTCTGCTCGGACTTGGCATCCACATGTTCGGCGTGTATTCGCTTTCGGTGGCGTTGCTTTCGCGCATCTCGCCGATAGAGTTTTTCCGCCGCATCAAGACCGTGATGCTGACCGCGTTTTCGACTTCTTCATCAAACGCGACGCTGCCGACCGCGCTTCGTGTTTCGGAACAAAACTTGGGTGTGCCGCGCGAAATCAACAGTTTCGTGTTGACCGTCGGAGCGACCGCGAATCAGAACGGAACGGCACTTTATGAAGGCGTGACGATTCTCTTTCTCGCGCAACTCGCGGGCGTTGATTTGACCATCGGGCAGCAACTCGGCATCGCGTATCTCGCCATCTTGGGCGGCATCGGGACGGCGGGCGTACCATCCGGCTCAATCCCGTTTATCATCGTCGTCCTCGCGCAGTTCAACATTCCGCCCGCACTTATCGCCATCATTCTCGGCGTTGACCGAATACTCGACATGTGCCGCACGACCTTGAACGTCGCGGGCGACATCACGGCGGCAACCTACGTCGCGCGCTCCGAAGGCTACACTTTGTTGAACCCGGAAACGACAAAGCGCGGTTGAAGCAAAGTCGAAGGATGAAAGTTGAAGGGCGAAAGGAAAAGACCGGAGACGGCTCCGTCTGTCTTATACTTTCGCCCTTCGCCCTTCAACTTTCATCCTTATCGCTCCGGCGACGCGAAAGCGTGCGACTCACGGTTTATAGGCATTCATGTTGTACGGGAATCGTGCTTGCGTAGTTTGGCTATAACCCGCGCACTATCAGCTTCCAAAAGTCGGTTTTCGCTAAGTTAATGCGTGTCAAAGTAGTTATACGGATTGCCCGCTGACTTTGCGGAACGGAAGATGCGTGTGTGCTTATCAAAGTAGGTAAGTATTCTGTCGGGCTATGACGAAGGTGGAAGCCTATGATAATGCCGATTGGCGACGATAATTCCGACCGCCACTCCGTTCCGGTCGTCAACTATTTGTTGATTGCCGCCAACATCCTCGTGTTTGTGTTTCTGCAAGGCATAGGTACGAACGACCGATTCACATATACATACTCAACTGTTCCGCAGGAGATTGCGACGGGGCAAGATGTCACGACACGCGACCGTATCGTCGAAACGCGAAGCGGTGAAAGATACCAACTTCCCGGCTTGCAACCGACGCCGTTTTCGGTTTATCTCACGCTTCTGACTTCGATGTTTATGCACGGCGGCATCGCGCACCTTTTCGGCAATATGCTTTTCCTGTGGGTGTTCGGCGATAATATCGAAAACCTTTTGGGACGCGGGCGGTATCTTATCTTTTACCTTGTGTGCGGCGTCATCGCCTCACTCGCGCACGTTTTTATGAACACGACGGGAGCGAACGCACTGGTTGCGAGTCTCGGCGCATCGGGGGCGATTTCCGGCGTTCTCGGCGGATACCTATTGTCGTTTCCGCGTCGCAATGTGCGCGTCATCGCGTTCTACAACGTGTTGACCGTACCGGCGATTGTGGCGGTCGGTATCTGGTTCGTAATGCAGGTTATCGGCGGCTTCGGGACTTCGACCGACGGCGAAGGCGGCGTTGCTTATGCCGCGCACATCGGCGGATTTATCGCGGGGCTGGTTCTCGTGAAAATCTTCGCGGTCGGGCGAAACCCTAACGTCCTTCCGCGCGTACCTCCTGCAACAACATGAGCAGTATCACTACGTCGAGATTTCGGAATTTGAAATCGAAACACTAAATCTAAAAAGGAAGACAAATAATCATGGCTACTAATGACGAAGCAATCTCAACTCTGAACAATCTCATTGAGACATTAAAAGATGGCGTCGAAGGCTTTCGCACGGCTGCCGACGGCGTGACCAACGCGGAACTCAAAACACTGTTCAATTCTTACTCGCAACAACGTTCGCAATTCTCATCCGAACTTCAAGGGGAAGTACGCGGACTCGGCGGCGACCCTGAAACAACAGGCAGCGTTGTCGCCACGCTCCATCGCGGTTGGATAAACATCAAATCCACCGTCACGGGAACTGATGAACACGCGGTGCTTGCCGAATGTGAACGCGGCGAAGATTCAGCCGTTCACAATTATCAAGATGCGATGAAAGAGGATTTGCCCGCCAACATCGCCTCGCTCATCCAACGTCAGTACGGGCAAATCAAAGAGGCTCATGACCGTATCCGTTCGCTTCGTGATGCGAAATAAATTGCACAAACCGAGAGTGCGTTAGTTCGACGGCTGAAAAGCATCGGGCAACACAAACCTCCATAATGAAAGGGAAAGAATGTATGTCGAACATCATTAAATCGCGTGGCGACGGCAAGACTCAATGCGCTTCCGACGGTAAAAGAACTTTTCTCAAACTAAGCGGAGCCGCCCTCGCCGCCCTCGCCGTAAGCGGCACGGCGATAGACGCTTTGGCATCCGGTGAAAACGCTTTCTTCAGCATCCCGATTGCGCCCCAAGGCAGCACGGGCAGCGCGGTTGATTTGGGCAGCGGCGATACGGGCGTACTCAATTACGCTTACGCCCTCGAACAACTCGAAGCCGCGTTCTATACGCAAGCCGTCGGTTCGCCTTATAGCAATATGTCGGCGCAGGAGCGTCAAATTTTGACCGACTTGCGCGACCATGAAATCGTTCACCGCGAATTTCTCAAAACGGCTCTCGGCGCGGGCGCGATTCCGGGTCTGACGCCGAACTTCGGGAAAATCAAATTCAATAATCGCAACAGCGTACTTAAAACGGCGCAGACCTTTGAAGACCTCGGCGTTTCCGCTTACAACGGCGCGGGCAAGCTTTTAACCAATCCCGACTTCTTATTGCTCGCCGGAAAAATCGTTTCCGTCGAAGCGCGACACGCCGCCGCGATTCGTGATTTGCTCAAACCGCGAAGCAACAACTTCTCGCCGAAGGCATTCGACCCGGCACTCGACCCGGCAACGGTATTGAAAGCGGCTGCGCCGTTTATCGCAAACACTATCACCGCCAATAATCTGCCGCGCAGCTAACCTTCAAAGGAGGAAATTACATTATGATTGACAAAACAATTCTCGGCGGACTTGACCCTGAACTCGTGTCGCGCCTGACTTCGCGCCGCGAAGTGATATTCAAAGCGGGCAAACTCGGCGTCGCGCTGGCTTCCGCTCCTATCGCGCTCGGCGCGCTTAGCACCACCACCTTCGGACAAGGTTCCCCGATACCCGCGCAGATTGTTGACGCCCTCAACTTCGCGTTAACGCTCGAATTTTTGGAAGACGAGTTTTATCGCACTGCGCTTCGGAGTCGTAATCTGATTCCGAACACGACACGCAAGGTCTTCCAGCAAATCAGCAACCACGAAGCCGCGCACGTTAAATTCTTGCAGGGCGCGTTGGGTACGGCGGCGACTGCCAAACCGACGTTTGATTTCACGGCGGGCGGCGCGTTTGCCGATGTGTTCTCGAACTATCAAACTTTCTTGGCTGTCAGTCAGGCGTTTGAAGACACCGGCGTTCGCGCTTACAAAGGGCAAGCCGCGAACTTGATTTCAAACAACGACATCCTGACCGCCGCCCTGTCCATCCACTCGGTCGAAGCCCGTCACGCTTCGCAAGTGCGTCGCATACGCGGCGAAAAGGGTTGGGTTACAGGCGACTCACGCGGCACGTTGCCCGCCCCGACGCAGGCTATTTACGACGGCGACGACAACACGACGCAGGGCGGAGCGAACCTCGCCGGACTCGCGGGCGTTCCGGCTTCCGCCGTCACCGAAGCTTTCGACGAACCGCTTACGAAAGAGGCAGTCCTCGCCATTGCGAGTTTGTTCATCAAAAGTTAAAGCGTAGCGCGTCGGTAGCGCGACGACATGATAAGTAAAGCGACCTGTGTGTACGGGTCGCTTTCTTGCTTTTAACCGCCCAAAAAAACACAGGCGTTTGCTTGCGCGTGAAGCCAGCATGTAAAATTCGTTTTTACGAAAAATTACAAAAACATTATGTCAACCACACTCGAACTGCCCACGCCCAATCAACAAAACTTGGATATTCGCTCGACGCCGCGCGATGAAATGAGTCTTTACCCGCTCGATACGTTTCGCTATGAATACGTCGGGCGATTCATCGCCATCGCTTTCGAGATGACGGAATTTACGGCGATATGCCCGTTCTCCGACTTTCCCGATTTCGCCGTCATCAAACTTACCTACACGCCGCGCGAACGATGTATCGAACTCAAAAGTTTGAAGCTTTATATCAATTCATTTCGTCAGGTGAAGGTTTTTCACGAACACGTTATCAACATCATCCTCGAAGATTTCGTGCGAGCGTGCGACCCCGTGAGCGTCGAACTCGAAGGCGACTTCCACGTTCGCGGCAACATCAAAACCGTCGTCCGCGCCAGCTATACGCGCGAAGCCGGATTAAATTCTTTGTCATGATAAACGAGACGAAAGCCGAAAGATGAACTACGTCACCGTCATTCGTCTTGTCACGATTTCCGGCATCCTGTGGACGCTCGTTTCGCTCGCGTACCTTTATAGCGGCGGCACACGTCTCAGTTTATACACGCCCTTCGTCGGCTTGCTTCTCATCGCGTGCGGTGCGTCACAGACAAAGCGCGTGCGCGATATTTTGAAAAAGTAGATTATGGCTTTTGCCTCTCGATGATTTGTTTCTTATTTTCGTGCGGCTTTCGATTTGAGATTTGTAATTTGAAATCTCAAATTTGAAATCGAACATCCCTAATCCGCTTAGAAAGCATATATATGACCGCCGCCGCCCTCACCGGATTCAGCATCTTCTTTATCATCGCCGTCGCGTTCGTGACGTTCATCGTCGTTCGTAAAGTCTTGCGTCTGGCGATTAAACTCGCGCTCGTCGCCGCCCTGTTTCTGACCGTCGCGCTCGGCGCGGGCGTGTGGTGGTGGAAAGGCGGAACCGCGAACGACGCACCCGCGAACCGTTCGACCACGACGACCACTCCCGCAAGACGTTCCGCCGCCAATCGCTAAAATCTTTCCGAACCCGCGTTTTATTTCGCTTAATCATCTGTGAAACTCATCCACGCCGAAGCCAAAGAGAAAAACGGTGTGGTGCGTCGCGCGTTGAGTTTGCCGCGCAATGTCCTTGTCATCAGTCTCGTCAGTTTCTTAAACGACGCTTCGAGTGAAATTATTTATCCGCTGTTGCCGCTCTTTTTGGCTCTGACGCTCGGCGCGTCGCCCGTCGCGGTCGGCATTATCGAAGGCACGGCGGAATCCGTCTCAAGTCTTCTGAAACTCTTTTCCGGTTACTGGAGCGACCGTCGCGGCAAAAGGAAAATCTTCGTCGTACTCGGCTACGCCCTCGCTTCAACCGC
>JBGTMR010000137.1:0-34158 GCA_041743485.1 Pyrinomonadaceae bacterium | reverse complement strand
GTTTCTGCCACTTCGTCAGTGGTCAGTGGTCGGTGGTCGGTGGTCGGTAAAGAACAACTCGTTTTGTCTTCACTGACTACTGACCACTGACCACTGACTACTCCTCCTTCTATGCAGTTGCCGCCATTTTGCGGGCTTTTTCTTGAGCTTCTTCGATTGTTCCGACAAGGTAGAAGGCTTGTTCGGGAAGGTCGTCGTGTTTGCCGTCAATGATTTCGCGGAAGCCTTTGATGGTTTCTTCGAGTTTGACGTATTTGCCTTCCAAGCCTGTGAACTGCGCGGCGACGAAGAACGGTTGCGAGAAGAAGCGTTGAACTCTGCGCGCGCGCGAAACGGTCAAACGGTCTTCTTCCGAAAGTTCGTCGAGTCCTAAGATGGCGATGATGTCTTGCAAGTCGCGGTAGCGTTGCAAAGTCTGTTTGACATCCTGCGCGGTCTTGTAATGTTCGTCGCTGACGAGTCCGGGTTGAAGCAGACGCGAGTTTGAAGCCAACGGGTCAACCGCCGGATAGATGCCGAGTTCCGCGATTTGACGCGACAGTGCGGTTACGGCGTCAAGGTGCGCGAAGGTCGTCGCGGGCGCGGGGTCTGTATAGTCGTCCGCCGGAACATAGACGGCTTGAATCGAGGTGATGGCTCCGGTTTTCGTGGACGTGATGCGCTCCTGCATTTCGCCCATTTCGGTCGCAAGGTTCGGTTGATAACCGACCGCCGACGGCATACGTCCGAGAAGCGCGGAGACTTCCGAACCGGCTTGCGTGAAGCGGAAAATGTTGTCAATGAACAACAGCACGTCAAGTCCTTGGTCGCGGAAGTATTCGGCAATGGTTAAACCTGAAAGCGCGACGCGAAGGCGCGCTCCCGGCGGTTCGGTCATCTGTCCGTACACGAGTGCGACTTTCGAGTCGCTCAAAGCGTTCACGTCAACCTTCGACATATCAAATTCGCCGGTCTCTTTTTCGTGCGCCTTGAAAGCTTCGCCGTAAGAAATGATGTCTGATTCGACAAACTCACGAAGCAGATCGTTTCCTTCGCGCGTGCGTTCACCGACGCCCGCGAAGACGGAGAAGCCGGAGTGGGCTTTCGCCACGTTATTGATGAGTTCTTGAATCAGAACGGTTTTGCCGACGCCCGCGCCGCCGAACAAGCCGATTTTTCCGCCGCGCAAAAACGGTTGAATCAAGTCAATAACCTTGATTCCGGTTTCAAACATTTGGAGTTCGGTTGATTGTTCGTCAAACGGCGGAGCGTGGCGGTGAATCGGATAGCGCGTCGCCGCACTGACTGCGCCGAGATTGTCAACCGGCTCACCGACGACGTTCAGCACGCGCCCCAATGTGCCTTCACCGACGGGCATCATAATCTGGTTGCCGGTATCAATCGCTTTCATGCCGCGCACGATGCCTTCGGTCGGCTGCATAGAGACGGTGCGGACGCGCCCTTCGCCGAGGTGCTGTTCGACTTCACAGATGATGTCAACCGGAGTCGGCACGTCGAAGCCTTCCGATATGACGCGCAGGGCGGTATAAATCGGCGGCAAATATCCTTCGTCAAATTCGATGTCGAGAACGGGTCCGATGACCTGCACGACGCGCCCGGCGTGGTCGCTGTCGGTTGTCCTCGTAAGATTATTCATATTCGCAACGGAAGTCGCCATAAACGTATAAAAGTCTCCTTAAAGGATAGGGTTCAAGGTTAATCCTTCACAGTACGGATTAAAATGATGTATTTCAATTGATTGATTTGAACGAGGGAAGATAGCATAAGGTAACGGATAGTGGATAGTGGATAACGGATAGTGAAAAGGCAGAAACAGGTTTTCAACTATCCACTATCCGTTATCCACTATCCACTACAAGCTATTCGAGGCTGATTTTCATGCGGCGCAAGGTGCGGCGGTCTTCGTCGGTCAGGTCGAAGTTTGAATCGGTCGTGTCCTCATCGGATTCCGGTTCGTCGTTTGCTTCACGCGCGTTGCGTTCGCGCAAGCCGATTTCAAGCCGCAAGGTAAGTTCCATGTCGTAGCCCGTCGAGCGAAGGCGGTCAATGGCTTCGGCAACATCGCTTGAGCGTTCGACCGCCGAGTTAATCGCGGCGGCGATTTCTTGGACGATGATTTTGGCTTCGTCGTTGAGTTCCAATAGATTTCCCGTTCCTGATTTTGGTTTCGTTTTATTTGTATGATGTGCCTCCGATGCTATGTGATATGCGAAAGGATTTCAACTTCAGACGCCTGATGATGCTCGCCGCCAATCACGATTAGAAAGCCTGTCGCGTCGTGTGCTAACTTCGCGCGGAGACTTACCACGAACAGAAACATATCGAATATGAGTGTTAAAAACATCGCTCCCGACACGGGGGAACAGCCTTCGAGTTCTGCGAAACAGGCGACGCGCAAAACGGTTTTCGAGACTTCATCGCACATCGAATTGGCGAACGACTATAACCCGCAAAACGCTCCCGCGATTGATTATGAACAGGACTTGAACGCGCCCGGCGAATACCCTTACACGCGCGGCATTCAACGTAATATGTATCGCGGAAGGCTGTGGACGATGCGGCAGTACGCGGGCTATGCGACGGCGGAAGAATCGAACGCCCGCTACAAATACCTGCTCGCCAACGGCACGACCGGCTTGAGCGTGGCGTTTGATTTGCCGACGCAAATCGGGCTTGATTCGGATGATGATTTAGCGGCGGGCGAAGTCGGCAAAGTCGGTGTCTGCATTGATTCCCTTGAAGATATGGAGCGTCTGTTCCGTGATATTCCGCTTGATAAAGTTTCGACTTCGATGACGATAAACGCGACCGCTTCGACGCTCTTGTGTCTCTACATCGCGGTTGCCAAACGCCAAAATATCCTACCGGAAAACTTAAACGGCACAATTCAAAACGACATCTTGAAGGAGTACATCGCGCGCGGAACATACATCTATCCGCCCGCCGCTTCGATGCGTTTGATAACCGATACCTTCGCGTTTTGCGCGCGTGAAGTTCCGAAGTGGAACACGATTTCGATAAGCGGTTATCACATCAGAGAAGCGGGTTCGACCGCCGCGCAAGAACTCGCATTCACGCTTGCCGACGCTATCGCTTACACGCAAGCCGCGCTTGACGCGAACTTGAAAGTTGACGACTTCGCTCCACGCCTCTCGTTCTTCTTTAATTCGCACAACAACCTTTTAGAGGAGATTGCGAAGTTCCGCGCCGCGCGAAGATTGTGGGCGCGCATCATGCGTGAACGCTTCAAAGCGCAAAATCCGAAGTCGCAAATGCTTCGCTTCCACACGCAAACCGCAGGCTCGACCCTCACCGCGCAACAACCCGACACGAACGTCGTCCGCACGACGATTCAGGCACTCGCCGCGATTTTCGGCGGCACGCAATCGCTTCATACAAATTCTCTCGATGAAGCCCTTGGACTTCCGACCGAACATGCCGCGCGTCTGGCTTTGCGAACACAACAGGTCATCGCATTTGAGTCCGGCGTTGCCGATACGGTTGACCCTTGGGCGGGTTCTTACGCGATTGAAGCCTTGACGACCGAACTCGAAACGAAAGCACTCGACTACATCAAACGCATTGACGACATGGGCGGAATGCTGCGCGCGATTGAAACCGGATACGTTCAGCGCGAGATTCAAGAAGCGGCTTACGAGTATCAAAAACTCGTCGAACGCGAAGCGGCAATCGTCGTCGGCGTCAATAAGTTTCAGCTCGAAAGTGAAACGCAAATCCCCGTTCTTAGAGTGAACCCGGCGATTGAAGAAAACCAAATCGCCCGCCTCAAAGCCGTGCGCGAACGCCGCGACAACGCGGTGACGCAAGCCTCCTTGACCGCCCTAATGGAAGCCGCGCGCGGCACGGAAAACCTTTTGCCGCGCATCCTCAGTTGCGTCGAAGCTTACGCGACGGTCGGCGAAATCAGTCACAAGTTGCGGGAAGTGTGGGGCGAGTACAGGGAAGCGTTGACGGTGTAGAATTAAAAAGGAGAACGTGCCGTGCCGACAGTTTTGAGAAAAGACGGTTTCGAGGTGATGATTTACACGGACGACCACGCGCCGCCGCACGTTCATATTTATAAAGCTGAAGGAGTGTTAATCGTCAATTTGGGTTCTGAAATTGAAGCCCCGTCTGTGCGAAAATCGCATGACCTGAAGGCTAAAGATGAGCGTAAAGCTTTTGTGATGGCGGTTGAAAACCAAGATTTTCTGCTTGAGGAATGGAGACGCTTACATGAGTAAAGTGAAAATCGGTAAATGGGAATACGACGAAAAAGAACTTGACAGGCAATTTGAAGAAGCGACGAAGCGCGGGCAGGAATCGTTGAGAACACAGCCGCGTGCTAGGTCGGCTTATTACGACGCGGCGAGCGGGCGCATCGTGGTTGAACTCTTGAATGGATGCACGTTTGTTTTTCCCGCGCATCTCGCGCAAGGTTTGCGTGGTGCTTCGAGTCAAGATTTAGCGGAAGTCAAAGTTATGCCGCACGGGTTCGCCTTGCACTGGGAAAAACTCGACGCTGATTTCACGCTCGAAGGCTTAATGGCGGGTAGATTCGGCTCGAAGCGTTGGACGGAACAACTGCGAAGCGAAATCGAAGCAAGCGGCGAAGGCTATGACGCGCCGAAGCTCAAGCACGGTTAAAGTATTTGAAGCGTGTGCATAAATCATCGCGTAGCGATGTGATGATTTTAGCCGTGCGTTTTAACGCACGGAAAACGTTAACATAGAATCGGCGTCGCGTTAGCGACGATTGAAAAAACGTCGGTCAAGTTCACCCGTCGCTGACGCGACGGCGGACAATTTCACCCTCTCTCCCGTGCGTTAAAACGCACGGCTAAATTCATGCCACCGCTCACGCGGTGAAAAAACCGCAACTTTAATTTGCACAGGCTTCAAGTGTCTTGGGTTATAAATGAAGTGCCATAATTTTGAGATTCCAAATTGACACATTGAACGACAATCGAATCAATGCCGCATCTTCTCGAAGTTAAAAATCTAAGCACGCATTTTCACATCCGCGCCGGAATTGTGCGCGCGGTTGATGATGTCAGCTTCCACGTTGATAAAGGCGAACTCGTCGCACTCGTCGGTGAATCGGGGTGCGGTAAATCCATGACCGCGCTTTCGATTATGCGATTGGTGGCGAAGCCGGGAAAGATTGTCGGCGGTCAAGTTTTCTTCGATGGCAAAGATTTATTGAAGCTGTCTGAAAACGAGATGCGGCGGATTCGCGGCGACGATGTGGCGATGATTTTTCAAGACCCTATGACATCACTCAACCCGGTTTATACGGTCGGCGAACAGATTGCCGAAGCCTTGCGGCTGCATCGAAACTCGTCGCGTGAAGCGGCGCGGGGCGGGGCGATTGAGGCGATGAAAGAGGTTTCGATTCCCGATGCGGCGCGCCGTGCGGATGACTACCCGCATCAACTTTCGGGCGGGATGCGCCAGCGCGTGATGATTGCGATGGCGTTGGCATGTGAACCCAAACTGCTTATCGCGGATGAGCCGACGACCGCATTAGACGTGACGATTCAGGCGCAGATTTTAGAACTATTGAACGACTTACGACGCACGCGCGATTTAGGCATCATGCTTATCACACATGACCTCGGAGTCGTCGCGGAGACGGCGGATAGAGCATTGGTGATGTACACCGGGCGCATCGTCGAAGAATCTCCGGTTGAAGAACTATTCGCGCGTCCGAAGCATCCTTACACGCAAGGCTTGCTCGCGTCCGTCCCGCGCTTGAGCGTCGCGGGAATCGCCAAAGCCACAAGATTACAGACTATCGAAGGCACAGTTCCGAAGCTGACCGACCTGCCGCGCGGTTGTCATTTCTCGCCGCGCTGCCCGCACGTTATGCCGCGTTGCCACGAAGAACCTTTGCCGCTTTATCATCTTGAACAAGACGTGCGCGTGCGATGCGTGCTTTATGATGCGACGGTTATCAATCAAACTTCCGCCGCATCTCACACACGCGACAACGCTCAACCACAATCATCAATTTGAATCCCGACACTTCACACACCGCTTCACAAAACAGCGTTCCGCAACGCGAAGCACACGCGGCGCGCGTCACCGATGCACGCGAAGTTGTGCATGACGAACTTGTGCGCGTGCGCGCTCTGGTCAAGCATTTCCCGATTGCTAACAGTGATGACGTGGTGCGGGCGGTGGACGGCGTGACTTTTGAAATCAAAGCGGGTGAAACACTCGGACTCGTCGGCGAATCGGGTTGCGGCAAATCAACCGTCGGGCGGCTCGTGTTGCGTTTAATCGAAGCGACGGGCGGCGAGATTCATTTTCAAAACTCGGATGTGCGCGCACTCGGTAAAAGTGATTTGCGCCTTATGCGGCGCGAAATGCAAATCATTTTCCAAGACCCGTATGCTTCCCTTAACCCGCGCATGACGATTGAAAACATCGTCGGTGAACCGCTTATCATTCACGGTCTCGGCAACAAAACCGAACGCCGCGCGCGCGTCGCGGAGCTTTTAACGAAAGTCGGACTCGACCCCGATTACATGCGACGCTACCCGCACGAATTTTCCGGCGGGCAGCGTCAACGTCTCGGCATCGCCCGCGCCCTCGCCCTCAATCCGAAACTCATCGTCGCCGATGAACCCGTTTCCGCCCTCGATGTTTCGGTGCAGGCGCAAGTCGTAAATCTTTTGGAAGATTTACAAAAAGAGTTTGGCTTAACGTACCTTTTCATCTCGCACGGTCTCGCAATCGTCGAACATATTTCAGACCGCGTGGCGGTGATGTACTTGGGGAGAATCGTCGAAGTCGCATCTTCGATTGATTTGTACGCGCGCCCGCTTCACCCTTACACGCAAGCTTTGCTGTCCGCGATACCGTTGCCCGACCCGCAACAAAACCTCGCGCGCAAACGCGACCGCATCGTGCTTAAAGGCGATGTACCGACGCCGATAAATCCGCCTTCCGGTTGCCGCTTCCACACGCGCTGCCCCGCGATGATTGAAGAATGCAAACGCATTGACCCGGAGTTGCGCGAGATTGAATCGGGTCACACCGTCGCGTGCATACGCGCTCCGGGCTGGGCGGAAGCACAGATTAAAGCTTGAACAATTTCAATCAAACGTTCGGTGGCTTCGCTTTTGCCTTGACGCTGTTAAAATGGTGATAGGTGATGATTATGGAGAATATCGTTGAGCTAACGCTGGAGTTGCCGTCGCATTTGTCGAAAGACGAAGTGCAAACGCTTCTTGCCATCAAATTGTATGAAACAGAGCGCGTTTCTTTGGGGCAAGCCGCAAAGTTAGCAGGCTTCTCGAAGCGTGCTTTTATCGAGATTCTAGGGCGGCATCAAGTTCCGGTTTTTAACTATTCTCCTGATGAGTTGCGCGAGGAGCTAGGCTTGTGAAAGAGCCTGTGGTTTCCGACAGCACTTGTTTGATTGGGCTGGAACGTATTGCAGAACTAAACATTTTGCCCGCCCTATTTGAGCCGATAATGATTCCGCCGGAAGTCGAGCGTGAGTTTGGTAATAAGGTTTCGTGGTTGCGAACCGAAAACTTAAAGAGCAATTTGTTAGTTGCCGCATTGCAGTTGGTTGTTGATGCGGGCGAAGCCGAAGCCATCGCTTTAGCGAGCGAAAAAAGTTGTTTGTTGATTTCCGATGACAGGCAAGCGCGCCTTGCGGCAAAGCGTCTTGGTGTCGCGGTCATCGGAACTGTCGGTGTTTTAGTGCGTGCGAGACAACGCGGCGTAATTTCGGCTCTCAAGCCGATTTTGGAAAACCTTGAAACGAACAACTTTTTCATCAGCCGAACCTTGCATGAGGAAGCGTTAAAACTTGTCGGTGAATGACGCGCTATCGCGTTGAATCATCGTATGTGAACGGCTACAGCCCGCCCTTTGTAATGTTATCTATTTCGCCCACGCATCAATCCCCCTTATATGTCAAAAATAATAATCATCGCCACGCTTATGTTTCTCGTCGGATTGGTTTTGGTCGGCGGCGGAATGCTAGGTGTCGTATCGCCGAATGTTTTGCGCGTCGGGTCGGTTTTGATTCTCGTCGCGCTCGGTTTGCGTGTCGTCGGCACGCTTTGGCGAACTCCGTAATCGCGTGTGGACGTGAGCCTTCACACCGCGCTTTTATACCTCGCTAATAACGAAACAACAGAACGGTTTCGGGCGTATCAAGTAGTCGTCAAAAGCTTCTTGAATCTCCACATCTTCACAGAGGAAACTTCCATGTTGAAATTGCGTTATGTCGCCGCTTCGATTCTCGTCGTCGGTTTAATCGTCGCCGTCGCCGGTGCGCTAAAAGCTTTGCCGGGTGGCACGCTAGGCATCGGCGGTTCGCTCACTTTCGCGGGCTTGGTTTTAGTCGGGCTTAGTTTCATACGCCCGCCGGATACGACCGATGCCGCTCCGCCGCGTCCGGTCGTGCAAAATCTTTTAGGGATTTTCTACGAACCCGCGCGTGTGTTTGAAAGCTTGCGGCGATACCCGCAATGGGTCGCGCCGCTTATCGTTATCTCGCTTGTCAGTTTGTTGTTCACAACCTTTGCCGTGCGCCGCATCACGCCGGAGCGCATCGCGTCGCACCTATCGGAGAAAATAGCGGAAAGCGGTTTCGCCCCGCCGGAAGCCACCGAAAAAATCCGCGAGGAAACTCTGAACGGTTTGACGACTCCGGTCGGTCGCATCGCGGCGGTCGTCAATCAGTTCGTTTCAAGCTTCGCGTTGATTGCGATACTCGCCGGTCTGTTGATGCTTATCGTCGTGATGTTCGGCGGGCGCATCAACTTCTGGCAGTCATTGGCGGTCGCGGCGTTTGCGACGATGCCCGTGACCGTGATTCAAAAGTTATTGAGTTTAGTGCTGGTATTTATCAAAGACCCTGTGGACATACACCCTTTGCGCGGGCAAGTCTCACTGGTCGAAGATAATTTAAGCGTGTTGTTTTCACCCGCGACGAATCCCGTGCTGTTCACACTCGGCGGGATGTTCGGCGTGTTTATCTTTTACTGGTTGTGGCTGATTGCGACAGGCTTAAAGCACGGCGGCGAGCGCGTTTCACCGACGGCGGCATGGAGCGCGGCAATAGGCTTCTGGATGATTTTGTTTCTGTTCGCGGTCGGGTCGGCACTTCTGTTCCCGTCATTCATCGCATAGTGAAGCAGTGGTCAGTGGTCAGTGGTCAGTGGTCAGACGAGCATGTGATTTGTGATTGAGATGTCAAGCATAAAGTTGAACGTCAACGAACGCGGCTTTGCTTTTACTGACCACTGACCACTGACCACTAAACTACTCGTAGCGCAACGCTTCGATAGGGTCGAGGCGAGCGGCTTTCCACGCCGGAAATAAGCCGAAGATGAGACCGATGCCGATTGAGGCGACGAGTCCGGCGATGGGAGCCCAGAGCGGAATGTATGACGGGAATACAAGGCGAATCAGCAGCGATGTTATCCAGCCTAGTGTTAAGCCGATGAGTCCGCCCATGCCGGTTAGGGTCATCGCTTCGATAAGGAACTGAAGCAGGATGTCTTTGCGGCGCGCCCCGATTGCTTTGCGTGTGCCGATTTCTTTCGTGCGTTCGGTGACGGAGACGAGCATGATGTTCATCACGCCGATGCCGCCGACCATTAAACCGACGGAAGATATAACGACCATTGCGAGGGCGACGCCGAAAGTGATTGAACGGAATTGTTCGATGATGGAATCGGCGGTTGCCATGCCGAAGTTATCGGGTTTATCAAATTCAACCTGACGGCGTATGCGAAGCAAATCGCGGATTTGGTCTTTCGCTTCCGCGATTCTGCCTTCTTTGGCGACCGCGAGAATAAAGATGTCGTCTTCGTTCGGTTTGAGTTTGCGCGCGACGTTGAACGGCAGAAAGATGCCGTTGTTAATATCGTTGCTGCCGTCGCCGCCAAGCATCTGTTCGCGCTTTTCAATCAAGCCGACGATGCGATAATCCTCATTGCCAATCTTTATCATCTTGCCGACCGGATTCTCATAAGGGAAAAAGTTTTCCGCCGCGACGCGCTTGATGACGCACACGTTCTGACTGGTATCATTCTCAAACTGCGTGAAGAAGCGACCTTCGACGAGGACTTCCGTCCCCGCGCGTTCGATGTCGGGCAGCGTGCCTTCGAGCCGCACGGCGGAAGACGTTTTGCCGTTCGCCGAGACGTTGATTTTTCTGCCGAAGAAATCGTTGCTGACATCGAGAAACGGCACGGTCAATTCGACGGCGGACAAACTGCGAAGTGCTATGGCATCGTCGTAAGTCAAATGCTTTCGCATACGTTCCTCGCGCGAACGCCGCCCGATGGTTATGCCGGGTTGGTACTTCGACAGGAAAATCGAACGTGTCCCGAAAGATTCAATCTCTTTCGTCAAACTCATATCAATACCGCTGATAAGCGAAGCAATCGCCATCACCGTCCACACGCCGATGACGACGCCGACGACGGTTAACACCGAACGCAGTTTATTGGCACGCAATGTATTGAGTGCCATCTTCAAGTTTTCGTAAGTATTGCCGTTCATAAGTCAGTGGTCAGTGGTCAGTGGTCAGTGGTCAGTGGTCAGTGGTCAGTGGTCAGTGGTCAGTGGTCAGTGGTCAGACGAGCATGTGATTTGTGATTGAGATGTCAAGCATAAAGTTGAACGCCAACGAACGTGGCTTTGCTTTTACTGACCACTGACCACTGACCACTGCTTTCTTCAATCCGCACGGAGTGCTTCAATCGGGTCGAGGCGCGCCGCTTTCCACGCCGGATAAATGCCCGCGAGAACGCCTATCCCGCAGGAAACGGCGAGGGCGATGAAAATCGCCAGAAGCGATAGATAAGTTGGAAAGAAGGTCGCCGTTATAATTTGTCCAATCACCCACGCGAGAAAAACACCCATCCCGCCGCCCATAAAAGCGAGGGTCGCGGCTTCGACGAGAAACTGTTTGATGATGTCGCCCTGTTTGGCTCCAAGAGCTTTGCGAATCCCAATCTCTTTGGTGCGCTCTGTGACCGACACCAGCATGATATTCATAATCACGATTGCCGAAATGAGCAGCGCGATGGAGGGAACGCCCATCGCCACAATCGCAATCGAACCGAAAAGACGGTCGCGCAAACCCGTGATGGCATCGGGCGTGAGGATGCCGAAGGTGTCTTTCTCGCCATACTTCAAGCCACGTTTGATGCGAAGAATGTTGCGCGCTTCGTCAACCGCGTCGGCAAATTGTTTATCGTCTTTCGCCGTGCCTTGAAGATAGAGCGAACGCCAGCGCACCAATCCGCCGAAGTTTTTCGAGTAGGTTTTAAGCGGTAAATGTACGAAGTTATCTTGCGGCATCCCGAAGATTGTGCCTTGCGCGACGGCGACGCCGATGACGCGGTAAGGCAGTCCGGCGATGGTGATTTCCTGATTGAGCGGTGAAGTCGTCGGGAACAATTCTTTGGCGACATCCGCCCCGATATAGGCGACGTTTGCCGCCGCATCGTTTTCACTTTCGGAAAAGTATCGTCCGTCTTCGACTTCCAGTTTTTCGATGTCAAGCACGTTCGGCGTCGCGCCGCTGACCGGAACTTCTTCGACGATTTGCGCCCCGCGTTTGATTTGCGAGCGCGTCGGACGGGCTTGCGCGCCGAGTTTGTCGGTCAACGTCGCCTTCGAGCGAATGTAAGCCATTTCGTCAAGCGTGATGTCTTTGTTGCGGCGTTGCGCGAGGGCGATGGAATCGGTGTCCTTCCAATCTTCAAAACTGAAACGCTGAATCGTGTACGACTTCGCACCGATGCCCGCGATTTTCTCATCAACGTAACGGTTAAAACCTTGAATCAAGGACACTACGATGACGACCGCCATGACGCCGATAATCATACCGAGCAGCGTCAAAATCGAGCGCAGTTTGTGCGCCCAAATCGCGGAG
This sequence comes from Pyrinomonadaceae bacterium, assembly GCA_041743485.1. Taxonomy (GTDB): domain Bacteria; phylum Acidobacteriota; class Blastocatellia; order Pyrinomonadales; family Pyrinomonadaceae; genus JANDLT01. The sequence continues at coordinate 22,238 of JBGTMR010000137.1, read as the reverse complement.
ATGGCAAGCTTGAATGTTTCGGCAAAGTTCATGGTTGTTTAGTACGACGGAAGCCGGATGTAAGTTGCCCGATTAAATGAAGCTTGTGCATAAATCGTCGCGTAGTGACAAATTGAATTTAGCCGTGCGTTTTAACGCACGGAAAACGTCGAAATAGAATCGTCGTCGCGTCAGCGAGGATTGAAAAACTCTGGTTCAATCGTCGCTGACGCGACGGCGGATATTTCATTATCCACCGTGCGTTAAAACGCACGGCTAAATTCATGCCACCGCTAACGCGGTGAAAACAAGAGACTTTAATTAGCACAGGCTTCGATTAAATAGTGGATAACGGATGTTGGATAGTTTGAGACAGAGGCTTTTCACTATCCACTATCCGTTATCCACTATCCACTATTCATATCTTAGGGCTTCGATAGGGTCGAGACGTGCCGCTTTCCACGCCGGATAAAGACCGAAGACGACGCCGATGCCCGCCGAGACGCCGATGCCGATGACGATTGCCCACAAGGGGATGAATGCCGGAAGCGGCGAAAACACGTTCATCAGAAAACTGGCGATTTCACCGATAATCAAACCCGTGATGCCGCCGATAAAGGTGAGCGTCGCGGCTTCGATAAGAAACTGCCACAGGATGACGGAGCGCGTCGCACCGACGGCTTTGCGAATCCCGATTTCCCTCGTTCTCTCGGTCACTGAAACGAGCATGATGTTCATCACGCCGATGCCGCCAATCATCAGCGCGACAAATGAAATTGCAGTTAAGACAAGCCCGGTCGCTCCCGTCAGTTGATTGTAAAAATCGAGCAGTGAATCTTGCGACGAAACGCCGAAGTTGTTCGGCGCGTTTGCCGGAACACGACGACGACGGCGCAGGATGTCGGTCATCTCGTCAATTAAAACTTTCACGTCGGCGCGTGTGCGCGGGCGGGCGATGATGATTGTGCCGGGAACGAACGGGTCGGGGTGATACTTGTCGAACGTCGTGAGCGGAATATAAACAAGATTGTCGCGCGACTGCCCGAAGACGTTGCCCTGCTTTTCCATCACGCCGACGACGCGAAACGGTGTGCCGTTGATTTTGATTCCCTTGTTGAGTGAGTCGGCGAAAGGGAACAACGTCGCGTCAACATCCGTGCCTAAGATGACGACGTTCGTGCGTTCGCGTAAATCCGAATCATTGATGAATCGCCCGCGACCGACGTAAGCCGAATGCGTGTCTTCATAGTAAGGCGTGCATCCGGCGAGGGCGGGCGTGTCTGTCTGTTTGTCTTCAAAACGGATTGTTGATTGAAGCACGCGGCGCAACGGGGAGACGCTGCGCGCCGTTTGCGATTCGCGGCGTATCGCATCGGCATCGGCGACGGTTAAATCTTTGCGGGCGCGTTCTTCGGCGGAAGGTTCGCGTTTGAAACCGGGGTCGAAGCGCGTCGCAAACACGGTGTTCGAGCCGAGTGCTTCAATCTGTTCGGCAAACGCGCGGTTCAAACCTTGAATGATGGACACCATAAACAGAATCGTGATGACGCCGATACAGACGCCGAGAATCGTCAACGCGCTTCGCAACTTGTTTGCACGCAAAGTGTCGAACGCCATGAAAGCCGATTCTTTAACGTCGTCGAGAGTCATGTAAGGTGTTCACGAAAATCAAACGAAAACTTGGGTGAGATAAATGGTCAAAGCGCATTGGTAAGTTCGATGAGATTACTTTGATGATACGCCGTGCGGTTTGGTATCTTGCGGGTCGTCAATATCTTGCGGCTCATCATAAGTCGCATCGTGCATCGTGCGGATAAATTCATCGAACGCGGTGTCAACCTGATTCATCATCTCTGCATCACGCGCGACATCATCCGATGCGAAACGGTCAAATGCATCTTCGATGGCAAGCGGTGTCACACTTTGCCACAACGCCTGTTGACGGGCTTTCGCCAGATGACGCGCATTAAGACGGGCGGCGAAACGGTCTTCATCGGAGCGTGCGCGCGCTGCATCGCGTTGCACCCGATAGTCATAGCGCATGGCTAAAACCAAAGCCAAACCGACCGCGATCAGAACCGCCGGAAGAATGAATATCACCCAATCCATAAAAACAGTGGATAACGGATAGTGGATAACGGATAGTGAAGGAAGCGGTTTTTAACTATCCACTATCCGTTATCCACTAAATTTATTCGGAACGAAGCGCGTCAATCGGATTGAGGCGCGCGGCTTTCCACGCCGGACTGATGCCGCTGATGATGCCGACGAGCGAGGAAACGCTGACGCCTAAAACCGCCGACCAGAAACTTATCAACAAAGGAAAGTTAAGCGCGAGTGAAAGTGCGAACGCGAGCGCGAATCCGGCGATGACACCGATAAAACCGCCGATTGCCGTCAGCATCACCGACTCGATTAAGAACTGTTGTAACACATCAACACGCCGCGCTCCCAACGCTTTGCGAATCCCGATTTCCCTTGTTCTCTCGGTCACGGAAACAAGCATGATGTTCATCACGACGATACCGCCGACGACCAAAGAGATTGCTGCGACGCCGATGGTGACAAGGTATATGTTCGCCGTCGCTTTGCGATACAGGTCAAGAAAAACATCTTGCGTTTCAAGTGAAAACCCGTCGTCCGCATCATGAAAGTCGCGCCCGCGCCGTGTGCGTAAAATCGTTTGCACTTGGTCTTGCGCGTCCGCGAGTTGCGAAGGCGCAGACACTTGAACTTGAATCGCAATTGATTCCTTCGTCCCGAACTGAAGCTTATAAGAGGGGTACGGAATCATCACGAACGAATCGCGCGAGAAACCGAATATGTTACCCAAGCGTTCCGCGACGCCGACGATTGTGTAAAGACGGTCGGCGACGCGCAGCCTTCGACCGATAACCGTATCGGGCGGCGCGCCGTTGAAAACATTTTCCATGACATCCGCCCCGATGACACACACATTACTCGCCCCCGCCGTCTCGCCCTCCGTCCACGCGCGCCCGAACTCAACCGTGATGTCGTCAATCTCGAACATCGAATCGGTCAGCCCGCGAATCGCCACGCCTTCACTCAAACGCTCGCCCGCTTTAATCGTCCCGACATTATTAACCGCGACGCCCGTCCGCCAACACGCCGCGCACCTTCGCGCCACCGCTTCATAATCCGCATCCGTCACATCCTTACGCTTATTAAACCGAATCGCATCCTCACGCGACAACACAATCTGCGGACGCTTCGTGACACTGAACACCGTCGAACCCTGCGACGAGAAAGTCGAAGCGACCGTGTAATCCAGACCCTTGATAATCGTCACCACCGAGATGACCGCCGCGACACCGACCACGACCCCGACGAGCGTCAGCGCGGTGCGAAGTTTATTCGCCCGCAAACTCGATGCGGCGATGCGGAAGGACTCGATGAAAGCGGAGAAGCGCATAAAGCAGATATTAGATGCCGGAAGTCAGATGTTAGCCGAAGTCCGGCTGCCTTTACTAACGTCTGATACCTGACACCTGACATCTACTTGATGCGCTCGTCTTTTTCGATTTGTCCGTCGCGGATAGAGATGATGCGGTGGGCGCGCGCGGCTACGTCGTGTTCGTGGGTGACGACGATGATGGTGTTGCCTTGCGCGTGAAGGCGTTCAAAGAGATTCATGATTTCTTGGCTGGTGTGGGTGTCGAGCGCGCCGGTCGGTTCGTCGGCGAGGATGATGGACGGGCGGTTGACGAGGGCGCGGGCGATGGCGACACGTTGACGTTGACCGCCGGAGAGTTCGTTCGGGCGGTGCATCATGCGGTCGCCGAGTTCAACCGATTTGAGGGCATTTTGAGCGCGGTCGTGGCGGTCGGATGATTTGATGCCCGCGTAAATAAGCGGCAGTTCGACGTTGTGGAGGGCGGTCGCGCGGGCGAGGAGATTGAAGGTTTGAAAGACGAAGCCGACTTCCTGATTGCGTATGCGTGCGAGTTCATCGTCGTCCATTTCGGAAACGAGTTTCGAGTTAATCCAGTATCGCCCTTTGCTCGGCGTGTCGAGGCAGCCGATGAGGTTCATCAGGGTTGACTTGCCCGAACCGGAAGGTCCGATGATGGCGAGGTACTCACCCTTCTGCACGTCGAAGGAAACGCCGCGCAGGGCGTGAACCGCTTCTTCGCCCATCTGGTAAGACTTCCAAATCTCACGCATTGAGATAAGCGACGCGGGGACGGCATCGTAAGCGAGCAACTCGCCGGGTTCGAGTCGTGATTCGGGCGGTGCGGTTTGTTCGATTGTTTGGCTCATGGATGGTAAGTGGATTGATTCATTAGTTCATCGGCTCATTGAATCAATGACTGAATGAGCCGATGAACCATCTCTTACGAATTGCTGTTCGCGTTTGTGTTCGCCGCGCTTGAGGCGCGTGTTTGCGGTTTGACGGGCGCGCCTTCTTTGAGTGTGCGGAGGATGCGCGTCGGACCTCGAATCACGGTCATGTCGGCTTGCAAGCCGTTCGTGATTTCGATGTCGGTTTCACCTGTGATGCCGGTTTCGACTTCAACGAATTTGGCTTTCCCGTTTTCGAGAATATAGACGCCGCGCACCTCTTTTTCACCGACGGGCGTCGGCGTCGGAGCGGGAGCGTTCGCGTTTGAAGCCCCGCCCGCACCCGTCGCGGAAGGCTTCGGCACGACGGCTTCGAGCGGCACGGCGATGACGTTGTTTTTGATTTTAGTCGTGATTTCGGCGGTCGCGTTCATGCGCGGGCGAAGCGAATCTCGAACCTCGTCCGACATGTTGCGAATCTCAATCACCACCTTAAACTCTTTCGCTTCCTGCACGTTCACGCGGTCGGTGATGCCGCTCGTCGCTCCCGTGTCGGACTTGCCGACGGCAAGCGGATTTTTCTGTATCACGACGCCTTCGAGTTCGCGTTCACCGAGAGCATCAACTTTTATCTTCGCGTTCTGACCGACTTCGACATCTTTGATTTCGGTTTCGTCCACGTTGACCTCGACGTTAATCGCGGACATATCGGCGATGGTCATCAGCGAAGTTGAAGAGAGATTGGCAAGCGCGAACTGCCCGACGCGCGCCGGAATATCGGCGACGACTCCGGTCAACGGCGAGACTTGATTTGCCTTTGAGAGTTGGCTGCTGCTGCCGCGCAAGACAGCCTGTTGTTGTTGAACTTGAGACTCACTTGTGCGAACGCCGATGTTGGCGCGTTGAACTCCGGTGCGCGCGTCTTGGATGGCGACACGCTGTTGATTGACGCGGGCGGCGGCTTCCTGAACGGCGATTTTCTGTTGTTCGAGTTGCGCCTGCGCGGTGCGAAGGGCAACGCGGGCGGTCGCGTTTTGGTCTTGCGCGTTATCGAATTCGGAACGCGACGCCGCACCCGCTTCGACGAGTTGCGCGAGGCGATTGAGTTCGCGTTGCGCGGTGTTGACATCAACCTGTGCGCGGTCAACATTGGTTTGCGAAGTGATGACGCCTTGACGCGCGGAAGATAGGGCGGCTTCGGCGACGATTTGTGATTGCTGTGCCTGCGCGACCTGATTTTCCGCCGCCGTGACTTGGGAACGTGCGTTCTGCACGTTCGTTAAAGCAGCTTGTACGCCCGCGAGTTGCGCGTCCTGCGATGATTGTAATTGCGTCGGGTCGAGGCGGACGAGCGGTTGCCCCTTTTGAACTTTGTCGCCCGCGCTGACATAAATTTCTTCGATGCGCCCGTTGACTTCACTGGTTAAATTGATAAAGCGCACGGGGCGCACTTCGCCGCTTGCGCTGACGATGGAACGAAGTTCGGGGCGTGTCGCAAGTTTGACGATTGTGACTTCCGGTTCGTCGCGGCGCGAAGCGAAGATGCTGATGCCGACGACGGCGATCAGCACGACGGCGACGGCTGACCCGATGATTATTTTGCGTTTGCGGCTGAGAGCCATAGCGTTTTAGGCAATCCTTACTTATGAAATTAGTTTGAAAACCGGCGGCACGGGTTCGCGCGTGAGTTTTGAGTTTATGTTCGAGCAAACCGCTTAGAATCTTGACGGTTACTCTTACGTCGAAATCCCCCGACGGGTTTCACACACTATTACCAATATCAGGCGAGAGCGCGTATAAAATTGATACCGTCGCGGTCGCGCGTATAATCGCGCGTATAAATGACGAGGTTGGCGCGGGCGTTTGCGGCAAGTTACAATACGCTTCGCCTTGCCAAGTCGCCGGAACAGGCACTGTGATTATCGTTGTTAAGTCATTGGTTTTTTGGATGCGCGGACGTTTCCCGGCGGCTGCCTTTGAACTCTAATCCGAGATCCGCCCCAAAAGATTCTACGGCGAGAGCGAAGCGTTTATGATTCACTGTCCGACATGCCGGATTGCCAACGCCGCCGACGCTCAATACTGCGATGAATGCGGCGGCGCATTGTCATCGAGTCATGTACATACGGCATCACAAACAATTCAAGCAATCAACATCCCGACTCCGGCGCAAATACCAATGACCCAAATCTCACATCACACAACCGGAAATCTTAACGATGCGGTTGTCCCCGCCGTTCACAAGGGCGCGGGTAAATCGTCGGGTTTGCCGCACGCCCGCCTCGTCATCGCGCGCGGCGAATCAATCGGAAAAGAGTTTTTCTTGCGTGAAGACGAAACACACATCGGACGCTGGGACGCCGACGGCGGCATCTTCCCCGATGTTGATTTGGATGCGGACGACCGCGAAGCCAAAGTCTCGCGCCGCCACGCCCGCATCGTGCGTTCGGCTGAAGGTTATACGATTGAAGATTTGGGTTCGACCAACGGGACGTTCGTTAATCGCGGACGCCGTTTGCTGCCCGGACAATCGCAACCCCTTGCCGATAAAGATGAAATCATCGTCGGGAAAATGTTTCTGCGGCTGCATCTTCTTTAGGTTCTATTGATATTTGGTTTTGGTAAATTGCCACTAGCTTCAGCTAGTGGGCAACAATGAATTTAGCAAGCGGCTTTAGCCGAATTTCTGACAACAGAATCTTCTGATTTGCATTAGCTAAAGCCGGTTGTTTGGCTAAAGCCACACCCCTTGTTTGAAGCTGTCCACTAGCTGAAGCTAGTGGCAAGTGATGAAATCTCAACAGAACCGTAAGCGAATTACAGTTTAGTAACGAGTGAAAATAGTTATGCCGGTGTGTCCCAATTGTAAGGTGGAAGTCAACGCGGAAGACCGTTATTGCGGTCGTTGCGGAACTTCGCAAAAAACCGATGTGCCGAACGGCGGAGCGACGAAAGTTCAAACTGCCGGAGCGATTGCCCAACCCGTCGCGCTGCAAGCCGAACAACAAGTCGAAGAATCTGCCGCCCCCGATTTGGACGAAACAGTCGTCGCCCCGCGTATCGCCGTTGATGAACTGAAGCCACAGGTGAAAACCGCTGTGCGTGGTGATAGTGATGATGATGACAAGTTTGTGCGAACCGGGGATTTAGCGACCGACAACAGGCGCGCGACTGCAAAGCTGCTCGAAGCAGGCACGTTGCTTAACGCACGTTACGAAATCGCCAGACGCATCGGCGGCGGCGGCATGGGTGCGGTTTATCTCGCGCGCGACCAGAATCTGGGCGACGCCCCGCGCGCCGTCAAAGAGATGATTCAGGCGCAACTCGATGAGGAAGCGCAAGAAAAATCAATCAGCGATTTTCGCCGTGAATCAATGCTGCTCGCATCGCTCGAACATCCTTCTATCCCGACGATTTACGATTATTTTTACGATGCCGAAGCCGGACGTTTCTACCTCGTGATGAAGTATATTTCCGGCGGCGATTTTCTGACGCGCCTTCGCAATGCCCCGCGCGGACGATTGGACGAAAAGACCGTGACCGAATGGGGATGCCAAGTCGCGGACGTTTTAGACTTTCTTCACAACCAAGAGAAGCCGATTATTTATCGTGACCTCAAGCCCGCGAACCTGATGATTGACGGCACGAACGGGCGCGTGATGCTGGTTGATTTCGGCATCGCGCGCTGGGTTACGCAAACTGAAACGGGACGCGAAAAAGGCGTCACCGCCGTCGGCACAATGGGCTACGCTCCGCCCGAACTATTCAGCGGCAAAGTCGAAACGCGCTCGGATTTGTATTCGCTCGGCGCGACGATGTTTCACCTCTTGACCGGCAGCGATCCGCAGGAAAATCCTTTGCTGATTTTCGATTTCGATAAGAACCCGCGCCCGCGCCAAATCAACCCGAACATCTCGGTTGAAATGGAGCGGATACTGATTCGCGCCGTCGCTTATAAGCTTGAAGACCGCTTCAACTCGGCGCGCGAAATGCGCGACGCTCTATCACACCACACCGAGCGTTTGCATCACGGGCAAGCGACATATCGCATACCAACCGATGGCGGCAATGTGACGATTGCGACGCGCGGGCTTGAAACTATCCAGCAAGAAATCGTGTATTGCGGCTTCTGCGGCGGGCGGATTGACTCGCAAGATTCATTCTGCGCGCATTGCGGGCGCGAACAACCGCTCACCGGAACGACACCCAGCGCGACCTTGCGCCAAGCACGCGCGACCGCCCGCCTCGTCGTCGCCGGAACAACCGAACTCGATGCTGCGTTTCAGTTGCGTAGAGATGTTAGTCTCGTCGGACGTAACGACCCGGAGTCGAACATCTTCCCCGAAATTGATTTGTCGCGCTTCGACCCGAACACCAAAGTCTCGCGCCGCCACGCCCGCATCTGGCGCGAAGGCGGCACGTTTCTCGTCGAAGATTTAGGCTCGGTCAACGGCACGGTCATCAACGAAGCCGTCGAACTCGCACCGCGTCAACCACGCCCGCTGGAGAGCGGCGACCGTTTGAGACTCGGTGAAACCACTCTGCATTTTATCGTCGGATGATGAAGACGATGACGGACGAAACCAAAACCCGCATGAGCATCTCTCCGGCGACCGGCACACGCGCGGACGAACGCACACGCGGACGTATCACCGCGAACGCTTCCGCGTCGGGTGTTCGTCAACAATTCACCACGCGCGAAGCTTCGGATTCCTCGCGTGTCGCGCCGTTCGCCCGGCGGTGCGCGGCGTTATTGATTGATTACATTTTAGCGGCGGCAATCCTTGCTATCACGACGATGCTTTCGCGCACCGCCGCCGCCGGAATCGGAGCGCGCACCGATTCGGTTATCGAAGGTTTCGGCTTACTCTTCGCCGCCGCGATGCTCGTTTTCAATTTTGTGATTCTCGCGGGCTTGTCCAATCGCACGTTCGGCAAGTGGGCGACGGGCTTGCGTATCGAACGCACAAACGGCGACGCGGTGAGTTTCGCACGCATCCTTATGCGTCACCTCATCGGCTATCCGCTCTCACTCATCACGCTCGGTATAGGGTTTCTCATTCCCGTCTTTAACCGCGACGGGCGCGCCCTGCACGATTTTCTATTCGACACCATCGTCGTCCGCGATGATGGAGAGACGCGCTATGACGCCTGCCCGCCGCGTCGCCGGATTTCTAATCAAGGAAGAATGCCGCAAAGATGACGACGGTAATTTGTCTTCGTTGTGAAGCGACATCGAACGCGGCGGACGCGCATTTCTGCCGCGTGTGCGGAGCGCGCTTGCCGCGCTTATCACCTTCGCCGCGACCCAATCAAGCGAATAATCAACCGGATCATAACCAACCCGACGCCAATCAACCGACGCTTCATTCCGCCCCGACTCTTTTGCACGCGACTCCGGCAACTGACGCGCCCATCAACGAGGATGACCCGCTTGGTCTGACGGCAAACGGCGACGATGAAATCACGCGCGTTCAGACTGCGCCGCCGCCCGCGCCATACGCTTCGCACATAGCACGTCGCCCGATACACGTTCCCATTCCGCCGCGCGCACAACACTCGCCCGTTGAAGCTCTCGATTCGCGCCGCGCGATGCCGCCGCGTCCTTTCGTTCCGCCGCCCACATCGAAAGCCAAAACTTATCTTCTGTATTTCGTTGGTATCATCCTCGCGGTAAGCTTCGGCGTATGGTTGGCTCTGCGTGTGCAAGAAGAAAATTTCGGTGACGATGCGACCACGCTGCCCACTGCGACCGATACCTTCACGCCCACCGCTGTTAATCCGAAAGATGCACCCGCCGAAAATCTCGTGACCGCGCAACTCGAAGCCGCCACCGATTTGCTCGCACGCGGCGATGCTCCGCGCGCCATCGAGTTGTTGCGCCTCGTCATCGCTTCCGACCCGAAAAACAGTCAAGCTTATTTGCAACTCGGCGAAGCCCTCGAAATCACAGGCAATCGCCCCGAAGCCATCACCGCCTATACCGAATCCGTGCAAAACGCTCCGACGCTCGCGCTACCGCTCCAACGTCTCGCCGCCGCGAACTTTGCCGCCGCCATGTTTTCCGAAGCCGCCGCGAATTACCGCGCTCTGCTTGCCCTGCCCGCCGCGAAAAACACGATTGATGACAATTTGCGTCTGCGCGCCGCCGAAGCCTACCGTGCCGCCGGACAACTTGAAGACGCACGCAAGCTTTTGACCCAACTCGCCCTCTCGAAAACCGTCACGACACGCGACCTCGCCCGTCGCACACTCACCGAACTTGATAGTCTCGCGCTTCTTAACGCATCGTCACCCGCACCGACCGCTTCGCCGACCGCAACCCCGAACACGGGAAACGCCGCACCGAGTTCATCACCGACGCCGAACGCATCAACCCCGTCAACCGCATCGCTTCCGCCTGCCGAACGCTTCCGGCGCGCGATTCAACTCTGGACACGCGACCGCACATCGGCACTTCCCGAACTGCGCGCCGTCGCGGTTGAAATCCCGGAAGCGAACTATTATCTAGGATTGTCATTCGCCGAAGGACGCGACCCTAAGGAACTCGCACGCGCCGAACTCCTCGCCGCCCTGCGTCATTTTCAACTCGCGCGCAACACTCAATTCAGCCAACAAGCACGCCGCTACGAAGAACAACTGACAGCGGAATACGATAAACGCAGAAGCCAGTAGCCAGAAGTCAGGAGTCAGAATGAAGGCAGGAAGGCAGTATGTCAGAAGGCAGAAGGTAGTATGTCGGGAGACGGAATGAATAGGATACCGGCGCGGAGTTTTCATGATTTAATCGTGTGGCAGAAGGCACATGGGTTTGTCATTGATGTTTATAAAATGACGGAAGCTTTCCCCAAGCACGAACTTTTCGGATTGACTTCTCAACTTCGCCGCGCCGCCGTTTCTATTCCGGCAAACATCGCCGAAGGCTTCGTCAAGCGCGGCGCGAACGACAAAGCCCGCTTCATGAACATCGCCCAAGGCTCCCTCGAAGAATGTCGCTATTATTTAATTTTGTCCCAAGACCTAAACTATTCCGACACACGCACCTTAATGTCACGCATTGAAGAGGTCAGCAAACTACTCACCGCTTACACCTCTTCCATTCTGACTTAGACTGACGAACATGCTTGTCATTCGAGGCAGACTCACGGCTTATATTTCTCTCATTCTGACTTCTGACTTCTGACTCCTGCTTTTTATGCCTTCACTCATCATTAAACATCCCGGTTATAAACCCGAAGTTTTTCCGCTCAGGCAACTGCGAATCACCATCGGGCGTTCGGCACGCAACGATGTGTGTCTGCCCGACCCGTTCGCATCGCGCGTTCACGCCGAAGTCCGTTTTGAAGGTGACCGTTATGTGCTTCAGGATTTGGGTTCGGCGAACGGGACGTTTTACGAAAGTCGTCAAATCAGCGATACGCAACCGCTCGCGCCGAATGCAACCTTGCGCGTCGGTGAAACGGAGATTGAATTTCTCGCCGATGATTCGGTTGTCGCCATCACTTCGCCAAACAAGTCATTGACCGGCATCGGTGTTGCCGCCGATGCCGGGTCATCCGTCGCGCCGGGCGGCAACACGACTTCCGGTCTGCTCAAAGCGATTGAAAACGCCCGCCGTTCCCAACCATCAGGGCGTGAGAGTGGCAGCGTTGCCGCCGCCGCTAAAAAACAGATTGCATCGAATGCCGAATCGAACGCCGAACAACTCGCCACATCGGGACGCGAGAAAAGCGATCTGCTCGCCCTTATCAGTAAAGTCGGCGTCACACTGCTCGCGTCCGCGACGCTCGATGAAACTTTGCGGCAAATCGTCGCCCTCGTTTTCGATGCCGTACCCGCCGAACGCTGCATGATTATGTTGCGTCGCAAACACGATACTACCGGCAACACTACCCGCGATGAGAAGCCACGAAGCGTGACGCATGACAGCCTCGAAGTCCGCGCCGCCGCGCAACGCAACACGACGCAGGGAACAGTCGAACCGCCGTCAACGCCGATTAAAGTCAGCCGCGCGATTTTGGATGAAACCGTGACGCGCGGGCGTTCCGTCTTAACCAGCGACGCGCAGCACGACCCGCGCTTTATGAACAGCACCGTCTCCATCGAAGGCATACGCTCGGTCATCGCCGTTCCGCTGCAAGCCGGAAACATCGTTCTCGGCATCGTCTATGCCGACTCACCGATTGCGACCACCAACTTTACCGAAGAACATCTGGAAGTTCTTAAAACCCTCGCGTCCGTCGCCGCGATTCGAGTTGAGAATGCGCGCTTGCTCGAAGAACAATTAGACCGTGAACGGTTGGAGCGTGAGATTTACCTTGCGCGCGAAATCCAACAACGCTTCCAACCCGCGACGCCTCCACAAGTCGAAGGCTACGACCTTATCGGCATCAGCTTTTCGTGTTATGAAATCGGCGGCGATTATTACGACTTCATACGCCGCCCCGACGACAAACTCATCATCACGCTTGGCGACGTGTCCGGCAAAGGAACTGCCGCCGCCCTTCTGATGTCTTCTTTGCACGCCGCGATTCATGCCCAAGCCTGCGTGCAAACATCACTGACGCAAACCATCAGCGCGGTCAATTTATACTTAGCCGAAAACATTCCATCCAACCGTTTCGTCACCCTGTTCTATTCCGAACTCGACGCCGAAAGCGGCACACTCGCGTACCTCAACGCCGGACACAATCCGCCGCTCATCGTCCGCCGTCCCGCACACGAAGGCGAACCCAAAGCGCACGAACAACTCGACGCGGGCGGCATTCCGCTCGGCATCTCGTCCGACGCCCAATACGAAGAACACACCACGCGCCTCGATGCGGGCGATATACTCGTGATTTACTCCGACGGCGTGAGTGAAACCGCGAACTCCGAAGGCACGGAGTTCGGCATCGAACGCCTCCGCGAAACCATCATCGCCAACATGGATTTAACCGCCGCCGCCCTCCGCGACCGCATCGAATCCGCCCTCACCAAATTCGCGGGCGGCACACGCACCGCAGACGATGTAACACTCATCATCGTCAAGCGAAATGTTTAGTCTGAATTTCGATGGATTTATAAACGGGTGACATCGCGCTTGATACGCACCATCGTTTTTTCGCCCACGCCGTCAATCATTTCGAGTCCGCCGCCTTCGACGAAAGATTTCAAATCCGCGATTGATGCGACACGAAAGCGCGTGTAAAGGTCGCCCGCGATTTTGATGTTCACGCCGTCCACTCGCAAAATCTCAAGCACCGTTTCCGGCGTCTCCGCGATGATGCGTTCCCAAGCCTCGAACGTCCCGCGCCCAAGCAGTTCAATAATCTTTCCGCTAATCGCTTTGCCGACGCCGGGAATTTCCTGCAAGCCTCGCGCGCCGTCACGCTCCGCGATTTGCGACAAAGGCGCGCCCCAATCACGTATCGCGTCCGCCGCATTTCGATAAGAGCGCGTGCGAAAATGGTCTTCGCCGCGAATGGTCATCAGTTGACTTAAACGCTGGAAGCGATTGGCGATTTCTTCGTTCGTCATCATAGTGGATAACTGATAGTGGATAACTGATAGTTTAAGAACAGTTTTTCACTATCCACTCTAACAAGCATCCTCAACGTCCCTTATGCTAATCTAAATTCACTCTCAAAACTAAATTACAACTTATAAGGAAACTTCGATGAGACTCAAAAAAACTATCGTCGCGTTCGCTCTTTCCGCCCTCGTCGCTCCGACTATGACGACGGCGGTGCGGGCGGAAGAAGGCATGTGGACTTTCAATAATGTGCCGCGTGCGGAAATCAAAAGAAAATATAATTTCGATGTGCCGGAGTCGTGGTTGCGTAAAGTGCAACTCTCAAGCGTGCGCGTCGGCAGTGGCGGTTCGGCGTCGTTCGTGTCACCGAACGGTCTGGTCTTGACCAATCATCACGTCGCTTCCGACACGCTCGCCAAACTTAGCACGCCGCAACGCGACCTTGTGAAAATCGGCTTTCACGCTAAGTCACAGGGTGAAGAACTGAAAGCTCCCGATTTGGAGATGGACGTTTTGCAGTCCATCGAAGACGTGACGGCGCAGGTTACGGGTGCGGTCAAAACGGGCATGTCACCTTCGGATGCGAACGCCGCGCGCCGCGCCGCGATTGCCGACATCGAAAAGAAATCTTCGGATGCGACAAAGTTAAAATCGGAAGTCGTGACGCTGTATCAAGGCGGACAGTACAACCTTTATCGTTATAAAACTTATACGGATGTGCGTCTCGTATTCGCGCCGGAATTTGAAATCGCGTTCTTCGGCGGCGACCCCGACAACTTCACTTACCCGCGTTATAACCTCGACATGACGTTGTTCCGCGTTTATGAAAACAATCAACCGCTCAAGTCCGAAAACTTTTTGTCGTTCACCAAGACGGGAGCGAAAGCGGGCGACCTCGTTTTCACTTCCGGTCATCCCGCCTCAACCGAACGCCTCAACACCGTCGCGCATCTTGAATTTTTGCGCGATTCCGGCGTGCCTTTCCTGCTGAAATACCTTGAGCGTGAACGCGCGCTTTTACAAACTTACGGCAAGCGTGGCGAAGAACAGGCACGCACCGCGCAAGAAGATTTGTTCGGCATCGAGAACGGTTTGAAAGCGTATAAAGGACGCTATGCGGGTTTGCGCGATGCGAAGTCTATGCAGCGCAAAGCTGCCGCCGAGAAAGCTTTGCGCGCAAGCATCGCAAGTGACCCGCGCCGTCAAAAAGAGTACGGCGATGCGTTCGATGCGATTGCGAAAGAGCGTCAGTCTTTGGCGGCTTACGACCGCGAACGCCGCTTCCTTGAAAGCGGTTTGGGTTTCAATTCGCGCTATTTTCAAATCGCCCGCAGTCTCGTCCGTCACGCCGACGAAAAAGGGAAACCGAACGCCGAACGTCTGCCTGAATACAGCGACGCGCGACGCGAATCACTCGAACTCCAACTCTTTTCCGCCGCTCCGATTTATGACCAATTCGAGCAGTATAAACTCGCCGACTCGCTCGCCTTTATGCGTGATGAACTCGGCGCGGATAACGAATTGGTTAAACGCGCTCTCGACGGCAAAACCCCCGAAGCGCGCGCCGCCGAACTCATTAAAGGAACGAAGCTTAAAGATGTGAACACGCGCCGCGCTCTTTACAACGGCGGCGCGGAAGCGTTGGCAAATTCCGATGACCCGATGATTAAACTCGCAACGGCGATTGACCCCGAAGCACGCGAACTCCGCAAGCGTTATGAAACGGAAGTCACCAGCGTTGAGCGTGCGTCTTACGGCAAAATCGCCCGCGCGATTTTCGAGACGGAAGGCAATAAAGTCTATCCCGACGCGACCTTCACCTTGCGTCTTTCATACGGCACGGTCAAAGGCTATCAGGAAGACGGCAAGCAAATCGCGCCCTTCACCAACTTCGCCGGACTCTATGAACGCGCGACAAAGTTTAATAACAAGTTTCCGTTTCAACTGCCCGCGATTTGGGCGACGAAGAAAAGCGCGCTCGACTTAAAGACGCCGTTTAACTTCGTCACCACCAACGACATCATCGGCGGCAATTCCGGTTCACCCGTCGTCAACCGCAACGCCGAACTCGTCGGACTCGTCTTCGACGGCAACATTCAATCGCTGCCCGGCGCGTACTTCTATGATGAAACGCAGAACCGCACCGTCGCCGTTGATGCGCGCGGCATCATCGAAGCGATGCGTAAAGTTTATAACGCCGATGCTCTGGTAAATGAATTGATGGGCGGGCAAGCGATGAGCAACACGGCGGCGCGCCGCTAATAGCCCAACGTGAGGCAGGAGATAAGAAGCGGTAAAGATTTACCCACGAATCACACGAAAAAGCGCGAAACAAAGCCGGATTTCTTCAGTATTCTGATTCGTGTTAATTCGTGTGATTCGTGGATAAAGGTTTTAAGATTTCTACGTCGAAACTCATGTCGTCTTGATTTTTCTTGGCGTTACGCTTTCTCTAATCCCGCAAACTTTTCAACCAATTTCTTCTGCCCGTAGCCCGGAAAGCTGACCGTCAACTTCGCGGCGTCGCCCACCCCTTCACGACGCAGGACAAGCCCGCGCCCGTACTTCGGATGACGGACGTGCGTGCCGGGCGTGATGTCGTTTGAGGATGACGGGCTTGGTGATGATGCGCGTTGTTTGGGTGAGGTTGATGATTGAGGTTGAGATGATGAAGGGCGTGATGACGAAGTGCCGCCGCCCATTGACGTGCCGCGTTGACGGAAAAATTCGGCGATGGATTCGACGCTATCGTAGGTTTTAGCGGGTGCGGTTTTCGATGCGGTTGGACGAATTGTTTCGCCACGCAGGGCGCGTGCGGCGTGGGCGTTTTCCGTGCGCGATGAGTTGCGCGCGAAGGAGAGCCACGATGCACCGCGCGTTAAATCTTCCATCAAATCGAGCGGCATCTCGTTTAAGAATTGCGACGGCTCGCTTGCCATCTCTTCGCCATAGACGCGGCGGCGCATCGCGTGCGAAACGTACAGGAATTTTTCGGCGCGCGTAATCGCCACATACATCAAGCGGCGTTCTTCTTCGAGTTCCGCTTTATCGCTTGCCGAGCGCGAATGCGGAAACAAGCCGTCTTCGAGTCCGACGATAAACACGATGGGAAACTCCAGACCTTTCGCGGAGTGGACGGTGAGCATCGTGACTTTCGCGTCCGTCTCGATTTTGTCGGTGTCGGACGCGAGGGCGGCGGAATCTATAAACGCGCGCAACCCACCCCGCGAATCTTCATCAATCGCATCTTCGTCAATCGCGCTAATATCAATATCGTCGTCATCATCCGTGTCGTCGAAATCAACGGCGGCGTTGACGAGTTCTTGCAAGTTCTCAATGCGCGCTTCGGCTTCATCCGTGTTTTCGGCTTTCAGGGCGGCGGAGTAACCCGTATCTAAAATCGCGGCTTTGACGACTTCGGACGCGGGTTCTTTATGCGCGACGGTGACGAGATGCGTGATGATGTTATGGAAATTCTTGAGGGCGGAAACGGCGCGCGCGGCTAAACGATTGTTCGCACTCTCGCCGTTGGTGATAAGCGAAATGGTTTCCCACAAACTCATTCCGTAATCGCGCGCCTGACGGTCGAGTTCATCGAGCGTCGTCTTGCCAAGCCCGCGCGCCGGAGAGTTTATGACACGCAAAAGCGCGATATTGTCCAACGGATTGAGCGCGAGTTTTAAGTATGAAACGACATCGCGCACCTCTGCGCGTTCATAAAACGAGAAGCCGCCGACGATGTTGTACGCGATTCCGGCGCGTCTCAAGGCTTCTTCAAAAACGCGCGATTGCGAATTGGTGCGATAGAGAATCGCGCATCGTGCTTCACGGTCGCGCCGCAAGTGTTCGTCAATTTTCGCGGTCACGAAGCGGGCTTCCGTGTCGCCGTCAACCGCTTGATAATACCGAATCGCATCGCCCGCTTTGTTCGATGTCCACAGAGTTTTACCTTTGCGCTCGGTGTTGTTTCGCACGACTGCGCCCGCCGTATCGAGTATGTTTTGCGTTGAACGATAATTCTGTTCAAGCCGCACGATGCTCGCGTTCGGGTAGTGCTGCTCGAAGTTGAGGATGTTTGAAATATCCGCTCCCCGCCATTTGTAAATCGAGTTGTGCGTATAGATATTGTTGGCGACGAAGTTATGTGTGCGTTCGACGTTGAAATCGAAAATGTCGCCCGTATATGTCGAGCGTTGGACGCTTATTACTTCATCATGTTCGATGCCGTTCGGGGTGTGTGCGAAGACGCGCATTCCGGGAAGAACGTGAGAGGCGGGTGTGAAGTGCAGGGAAGTACCGCCGTTGAAGTTGGCTTTGAGAATTAAATTAACTCCGCCCAGTATCTCGCCGACTTGTCCGTGCAGCGCAGTGATTTTAGCGAAGTCAGATGTGGCGACGCGCACGCGCCAGCCGACTCGCTTGTGCGGCGTGGTCGTGATGCCTGCTTGTTGAAGTGACGCGGCATCAGCCATATCAGAACCCATGACTTCACAATAATGAAGCGTGCCGTGCCGTCCATCTTTGCAGAGTGTGACGCTGAAGTTGCGGCGGCGTTTGAGCGTCGTGCATTTCGGCGTGTGGTGCGGGTGGGCGAAAGACATTTGCTTGGAAGCGAGCAAGGCGCGTGCGCTTTG
Organism: Pyrinomonadaceae bacterium; assembly: GCA_041743485.1. GTDB lineage: Bacteria > Acidobacteriota > Blastocatellia > Pyrinomonadales > Pyrinomonadaceae > JANDLT01. Next base: position 3,809 of record JBGTMR010000137.1, on the reverse strand, counting down.
TTCGGTGTCGAGCGATGCGAAAAGGCGGTTGATGGATTCTTGCGACAGCTTCATGCCGTCAACTTTTTTGAAAGTAACGGTTGGCAATCCATAGCGGGCAGCATAAAGGCTTTCCCAATAACGCGCTTCTTCCTCTGTCTGACACGCTTCGAGAACCCAAACGGCATCGGCGTTTTCTTGGTTCGTGCGTTGCATAAAGCCGATGGTCTGCTTCGTCGCCGTGTAGGAACGATAGCGACGTGTTACTCCGAGACGAAATCCCATGCCACGTTTGTGCATAAGGTAAGTGAAGAACAAATCATCACCGTTCGCATCCTCGACCATGTAGCGCGCGAAGTGGACATGTTCGGGCGTCGTTGTGAGACTGAAGCCGAGTTTGGTTTTGATGGTGACGACGGGTTGATTGACGACGCGGCGTTTGTGAACGCGCATGACGCGGCTGAACTGCGCCCGCCCGCTGCCTTTGGCACTCAAAACTTCATCGCCGACGCGCACGTCTTCGGCGTTGATTGAGCCGCGTGCGGATTCTATTTCCGTTCCCGCGACAACACATTGGTCTTCGTCTCCGACGACACACACGTTCTGCGTCTTCTCGGTCAAGAAACGAATCAGGGCGAACTGCAAAGCGTTGGTGTCTTGGTATTCGTCAACAAGGATATAGCGGAAGCGGTCGTTATAGCGTGCGCGTGTGCCTTCGTCTTTGCGAAGAAGGCTGACGGCTTTGATGAGAAGGTCGTCGAAGTCGAGGGCGTTGTTGGAACGCAGGCGGTCTTCGTAGAGTTTGAAGGCGCGGGAGATGGCGACTTTGCGTTCGTCCGATGATTCGACGCGGGCGGCGTAAAGTTCGGCATCGAGTCCGGTGTTCTTCGCGGCACTGATGGCACTGCCGACGTTGCGCGCCCCCAATCGTTGATCGTCGTAGCCCAAATCTTTGAGACAGGCTTTGATGATGCGCGTCGAGTCGTCCTGGTCGTAGATGGTGAAGGCGCGTGTGTAGCCTTGTTCGAGTTTTTCGATGTGGGCGCGGAGTATGCGGACGCACAAACTGTGAAACGTGGTGACGAGCGGCGCGCTGTTGAGTTTGATTCCGGTTTCGCGCAAAAGTTTTTCGACGCGCTCGCGCATCTCTCCGGCGGCTTTGTTGGTGAAGGTGACGGCGAGAATGTTGTACGGCGGAACATCCTTTTCCGCGATGAGGTGGGCGATGCGATAAGTGATGACGCGGGTTTTGCCCGAACCCGCGCCCGCTAAAATCAAGAGCGCGCCTTCGGTCGTCGCGGCGGCGAGGCGTTGTCGGTCGTTGAGTGCGGAAAGTAAATTCATAATGAAAAAGTCGAATAAGATTTGATGACAGGCATTTAAGCACACAGGCGCGACGCGGCAAAATCCGGTTCGATGAGGAAGGTTGTTTGTGCAAAGCATGATGACATTTGGTAAGTTGTGCCGCGCTCTAAACATCTTTCGCCGAAACACCACTTGAACTATAAATGACGACTAACACACACGACGCATCCGCGTCATCGCCCGACGCCGCCCCGAAATCTTCATGGCTTAAACCCCGACTCGACTGGTTGTTGATTTTTGTTCCGATTGCGATGGCGATGCGCTTCGTGCCGGGTTTAGGCAATCCGACATGGCTGTTCATCGCGTCGTGTCTGGCGATTATTCCGCTCGCGGGTTGGATGGGACGCGCGACCGAACACCTCGCGGAACATCTCGGACAAGGCGTCGGCGGACTACTTAACGCGACGTTCGGCAATGCCGCCGAACTCATCATCGCGTTGTTCGCTCTGGCGAAAGGCTTGGACGGCGTAGTCAAAGCTTCGATTACGGGTTCGATTATCGGCAACATCCTGCTTGTACTCGGACTTTCGTTCGTCGCGGGCGGCGTCAAGTTTAAGCGTCAGGTTTTCAATCGCACGGCGGCGAGTGTCTCGGCAACGGCATTGACGCTGGGAGGCATCGCGCTCATCATTCCGACGATTTTTCATCAGGTCGCGGCGCAAGTCCCTGTCGCGCAAGGCGGCTGGACGCCCGCTAAAGAACAAACCCTGTCGCTTGCGATTGCGATTGTGTTGTTTGTGACTTATGGCTTCACGCTGTTCTTTTCACTCGTCACGCATCGTCAACTTTACACCGGCGAGAATGCCCCTGCGCCCGATGAGGTGACGGAGCGCGATGTTTTGGCGGAAAACGCGGCAAGGCAAAACGCCGCCGCGCAGGTCGGGCGTGACCACGAAGAACACGGCGAACACTGGTCGAAAGGCAAGTCGGTGATGGTGTTGTTCATCGCCACCGCGTTTGTCGCGCTCGTCTCGGAGTTTCTGGTAGGAGCGGTTGAAGGGGCGCGTGAGAGTTTGGGATTGACGGAAGTTTTCGTCGGCGTGATCGTCGTGGCGATTATCGGCAACGCGGCGGAACACTCGTCGGCGATTCTGATGGCGATGCGAAATAAGATGGATTTGAGTTTGGGAATCGCGCTCGGTTCGAGTTTGCAAATCGCGCTGTTCGTCGCGCCTATCTTGATTTTCGCGTCGTATCTGTTCGGGCGTCCGATGAATTTAGAGTTCACGATTCCTGAAGTCATCGCCGTCATCGCATCCATTATCATCGTCGAACAAATCAGCAGCGACGGCGAAAGCAGTTGGATTGAAGGCGTGCAACTCCTCTCCGTCTATGCGATTCTCGGCATCCTGTTCTACTTTTTGCCTGACGTTCACAGCGCAGCGACCGATGCCATACAGACGGGCGGCGTGCCTGTCGCACATCCTTAATTTAATGTTCCGTTGTCAGTAACAAGGCGGCTTCGCTTGGGTAACGTCCGCCTCTGCTCAAGACTTGACGCTCAAGGATTTGGTCGTCGTGATTCATCTGCAAAATACGAACCGTCGCTTCTCCTGTTCCCGTCAAAGGTTCGATGACAACTCCGTTAAGACGAAAATGCTCGCGCCAACGGTCGGCACGCGGATTATAAAAGCGAATTAACTCGCCGTTTTTAGGTGTCAGAGAAGCGATGTCGCTGCCTTTGTAACGGTTGCAGAAGACACACGCCAGAGCCAAATTGTCCAACTCCGACGAACCGCCGTGTTTGCGGCTGATGATGTGTTCAACTTGAAACCTGAAATAGGCGTCTTCTTCAGCCATCAAACAATACTCGCAAACAAAGTTGGCGCGATTCGCCACAATACGCCGCGTTTCAGGACTGATACGGCTAATCATTCGGCAGAAAATCACGGGCGCGGGCTTTCGCCAGCCGCATTAAATGTTCAAGCTGCAAGTAACGGTCAAGTTCGGATTTTTCGGCGGAGGACAATCCTTCGTCCTTTTCACGCGATAACAAATCGGCGACTCTTTCTTGCACCGCTTCGGACGGACGGAAAGCGATAACCTCTTGCGGCGTTGTTCCGGCGGCAATAAAATCAACAACTTCTTCGTAGGCTTTGACAGTGTTCATAATGCAAGCAGAGTAATCTTTTATCGTTGCTTTATCCAAGTATTATCCAAACTTAAATCTAACGCGAGTCACCATCACCCGCACGTAAAGTGTATTCGTCGAGTCGTGAGCATGGAGCGAGTTCGACGCGCGCGCCGTTGGTTTCGGCTTGGCGGCGGAGGGTGAGACGACCTTCGGTGTCGGCGGCGCGCGGGCGCGGTGTCGCGGCGTCTCCGGTTTCAGCGTCGGCGGGAAGAGCGATGACGCGGTAAGTTCCCGGAGCGATGTTGGCAAGCGTCCATGTTCCGTTCGCGGCGACAAGGGTTTCATAATATCGCCATGCGTGATTGAGATGTTCCGGTGCGGCGGGGATGAG